>CACLSR010000020.1 GCA_902609685.1 uncultured Pelagibacteraceae bacterium | reverse complement strand
GAATTAGGATTAGTGAGAGCTTTTTGTAAAGTATCGTAAAATTCACCAAACCATTCATTAATTCTCACATCAAGTTGAACCTGATACCAAGTAGCTATTAAAATCAGTAACGTTCCACCTATGCTCCATAAATACCATCTTCTATCTGTAAAAAATTTAAACATTATTTATCTATTTTAAAAAATTATCTGCGTAGGATTTTTTTACTATCTTTCTTTTTTTTGGCTCAATTAGCTCATAATCAATTTTTTTCTTCTTTGCATAATTTATCGCTAATTCTTTGGTAGAAAATTCTAGTTTCAGCTCAGTATATGTATCATTAGAACTTTCCCATCCCATTAAAGGATTTTTTGTGGGATCATTAGTTTCAAATTCAAGTATCCATTTGTCAAGTTTTCCTAAACCAGATTGCATTGCACTTTTATTAGGTATGTAAATTTTTGCTTTTTTCATATCAATGGTCGGAGTGGCAGGATTTGAACCTGCGACCCTCTGGTCCCAAACCAGATGCGCTACCAGGCTGCGCTACACTCCGAGAATGTTCCTTATAACGTTTTTACTTATGTTTTCAATAAAAAGAAAAAGATAAAAAGACTAAGAATAAAGAAATAATAGTTTTTATCCTAATAATCTTAATATTTTTTAAATAAATAAATTTTTATATTTTTTGATAAAGTTAATTCTATCTCGTCTTCTTATTCCGGCTAAATGAATTATTATAGGATTAAAATAAAAATTTGATATTTCATTATTTTTTGGATCATTAAAATTCTTATTAGGCATACTATTCCAAATTCCACTTAAAAATTCTATCTTATTTAAAGTATTCTTATTTGGTTTATTATCTGACAACTTTGAAATTTCAGCTTTAAAACCAATTTCATCCATTACTGCTGCATTATCTGGCCAATAATGATTTAAATATTTTTTTTTGTTCCACACATTTTTAAAAAAGTTTAAAGACCAATTAGTATTTCTGACAAGAATTACTCCAACATTAGGTCCCCAAGTTAAAAAATCAACATTCTTATATTTTGTTTTATGTTTGGATTTAAAAAATTGGTTATGAATAAAAATATGTTTTGATTTATCAACATGATTTAGAATATTCTCATATCTACATACAAAAGAGTCAGCATCTAACCAAAGATAAAATTCATGGCTTTTAGCTTCAAGGTGTTCAATTAGCATCTTTATTTTCAACCAATAAAAATGTCTCTCAAATGATGTTCTTTTATCAATTTCATAATCAAATTTAAAATGATTAGCATATTTAATTATTGTTTTTTCTGATTCTTTTCCAATATTTCTATATCTATAGTTGTAACCTGATAAAATTTTAAGTTTACTATTTTTGAAATTTTTGCTTCTACTTTTAAAAAAGAACATTTATTAATTATTAAGAATTTTCAATATTTTTACCTTATACATCACAATTAAAATGTAAATTAAAAAGACCAACAACTGTCTCTGTAAAAACTATAATTAACTTTTGCTTATAAATAGATATAAGATAAGCATAACATTTATTTTATAAAATAATGATTATTGAATGTATTAATTGTAATAAAGTATTCGAAGTAAATTCAGAACTTATTCCTGAAAATGGAAGAACTATTCAGTGTGGCTCGTGTAATTATGTTTGGTTTTACAATCCAAAAATTGCAGATATTAAAAAAGAAATAAAACAGGATGTTGAAATTGATGTCAAAGAAAAACCAACTATAAGTCAAACAAAAAAAAATGAAGCAAAAACATTTAAAGAAGAAAGCTATTCTAAATTAAAAGATAAAAAAAATTATGAGATAACAAAATATAAGCCAAGAAAAAGTTTATCATTTACTAAATTACTTTCGTATTTAATTGTACTTTTGATAACTTTTGTCGCTTTATTAGTTATCATAGATACTTTTAGTGCGTATTTATATCAATTATTCCCTTCTCTTGAGCTTGTTATATTTAGTCTTTTTGAGATATTGAAAGATATTAAATTATTTATTAAAGACTTAGTTTAATCATGATTAATTACTTATCTAAACCTTTTAAATGGTTTTT
>CACLSR010000019.1 GCA_902609685.1 uncultured Pelagibacteraceae bacterium | reverse complement strand
TAAACTTTTTTCCAATCAAATGGCGTAAGAAAATTAATCAAGATACTCTTGTCGGTTTAGCTATCATATTTATAACTATGTTAAATATGTTTGCGTGGGTTATTTATTTTTATTATGAAATATTCGATCCTTTAAAAGAAATTAAAGAACTCATTACTTAATTATTAAAAGCCTGTGTCTCTCCAGCCACCCTTATTAGTTAAAACTTCTCCAGCGATTGCTAATATTGAATACAATGTATCAGGATTTTCGCTAGGTCCGGCAACGTTAGCATATAATAGCTTATCGAAAATTACTAATTCTGATAGGACACCTTCTCTGACAAATGTACATGCTCCAGCATTGGCAGTGCTCCCTTTAACTAACTTATGTGAGTTATTGGTACCACATTCATCATCTGAGGCACAAATATAAGCATTTCCTATATTACATCTATTTGTTCCTGGTGGTGGTTCATAAACAGGAAAGTACACCTGGCCTTTAAATAAAGTTGGTGGGGCTGAAGCTTTTCTAAAGCTTCGTCCTCCTGGTATAGTAACATTTCCATCTGCAGCTATTGCAGTTCCCTCTAAATGTATAACCCAACCATCCTCAGTAGACGGACATTCATTTCCAGAAGCGTCGCCTGTAACATCGGAACAATGATTTAAATTCTCAATTGATTTTGCAGCATTTGCACCTCTGTGTGCGAGTTCTCTAAAGTCAGTATTTGTCTCTCGTGGAATAGTTACATTGTTTAAGTGCTTAAAGAATGGATAATCTCTATCTCTTATACCATACAAAATGTTATCCATAGTTGAAGTTCTATCTCCCAATTGAGCAAAGTCACCTGTTCCACCAAATAGCCAGAAGTCTTTTGTGCTCACACCAACTCCTGCATCCATACCAAAGAATGTATAACGTCTATTATTTTCTGATGCATCTAATCTGAATAAGGTGGTTTGATCAAACAATTGTGCACCATTTTTCTTAGAGTCAGTAAAATTAATTTTTGTTATCTTACCCTCTCTATCGTTAATGTAGACCATTGCACCTCGCCAAGGTATACCAAACGCAGTGTCAGGTGTAATTACGATAGGCGTTGTTGGTATAGCGTTATTAATATCGCTTCCATTTGGTGTTTCAATAACTGTATTTTCTACAGTTACTCCAACTGGATCTGTATCAACAATTGTTACTGGTCCTGAATTTATATCACCACCATAAATTCTAGCAGGTTCAGACATATCATCTAGTTCAATTGCAAATACAGAAGAACCAGCACATAAATTATTATTCGCTAAACCCGCACCCATTATTGCAACGTATTTATCTTTTGATCTTTGTCCTTCTTCGCCTGGGACATCAGACGGTAATCTTACTACTCTTGGAGTAGACCATGTCTCACCTAAAGTACTATAATCTAGTGTCGGTTCTAATCCAGAAGATACTGTGCATGATGATTGTATAAAGAATCTATCTGTACTTGATGTTTCTAATTCACTTCCACCAGGGTTATATGTCTTAGCATCTGCAAAAGTTATTTCAAAACGACCATTAATCATTCTAGCTGAACTAAATGGGACTGGCACGAACGCTCCATCAATTAATTGGGTAACATTCAATTGATCCCTAGGGATAGTAATTCCATCCGCCACATCGAAACTTATTTCATCAAATGTATAAGTGGTGCCTTGATAACAAGAATTTGTTCCATCTACATAAAAAGTCCCACTTGTAGCATCAGAGTTACCTTGACAAGTTGCAATATCGTTTTGTTCATCTGTCGTAGTTACCGGTGGATCAGCAAATAGATCATACCCATCTTTTTCTATAGCTTGTGTTAAATTAGCATCCGCTTTTTGAGCCTCTAGTGATGCTTCGACACCTGCTGAGCTTGAAAAATATTCATACTCGCTGATATTTCCTTCCTCATCTGCAATGTAGACAACGTTATTAATATAATCATTATACACAGAGAACATATGCAATGGTCCTTTACCAGCTTTAACTATAGGATTTGTGACATCTAAAACTGAAAAACCTGCTCCCCCTCGACCATACGGAATAAAAAGAATTGTACGCCAACTCTTTTTGTCCTCTATTGAGCCATCCATACTTAAACCCTTTATGAAAACATCATGAACAACTGGTGATCCATCAACTCCAAAAATTGCATTAGTTCCTCCCTTACCACCTTCAATCCTACCATCAAGATCCTTATTAACAAGCTTAGGTAATTGACCTGCTATAAATGGTGGCATAAAAGCCCACTCCTCTCTTCCTGTTTCTGCATTAATAGCGTGCAACAATCCACTATTAGAACCTGCATAAAGCACATTTCTTCTCGAGCTGTATGTATTCTTGAAGCTTTGATAATTATTTATAGTTCTAAAGTAAGCTTCTTGATTATTATCTGTAAATTGTGTGCTACCATCAGGAGGTCCGTTACTATATAATAGTCGATTACCGACCACCCTTATACCTGTTATACCGGTGTGAATTCTTATATCATCAGCAGCGACACTTCCCGCTAATCCACCATTTTTCAAAGTGCTACGAAAACCTGCACTAACTTGTGTAGGACAAGTTGTATTGCTAGTCCATTCATGCTTATCTATAGTGGTATCATTCCACCTGCCGCCATAAAAAACGTCATCATTGTTCTCGTCAATATCAAAAACGTCTATATTTGGACCACACTGTCTAAATGGATTATTGGTGTTTGCTGGAAGTGCATTTACACCTGCGCCCATAGTGTATCCATACAACCTACCACCTGCTGATAAATATACTTCTGATGCATTGTCTGTAACTCTAATTCGAGCCGCATTGTAAATTCTTCCATAAAGATCGGT
>CACLSR010000018.1 GCA_902609685.1 uncultured Pelagibacteraceae bacterium | reverse complement strand
CTTATCAAAGTTTGAAAGTTTTTTTAAATCTAAATTAGGGAAATCAAGTGTTCAGGGTGAAGAAATATTAGGAGTAGAACTTGCCAACAAAGAAATTAGATTGGTTCAAGTATCAAGCAACAAAGCAAATCAATGGGTTCTAGATAAGTTTCATATTCATCCAGTTGAGGTTACTGATGATAGCTCACCAATTGAAAATGCGGATAAATTTTCAGAAGAGTTAAAATTAGCAATACAAAAATACAAAATATCATCGCCAAACGTTGCAATATCTATTCCTGTTACAAGTGCAATTATTAGAGTTGTAACTGCTCCTTTAATGAAAGATGAAGAGTTAAGTAAAGCAATTGAAACTAATTCATTGTGGGAAAACTTAGTTCAGCTTACAGATAGCTTGGAGGATTATTCTATTTTTCATCAGGTAATTAATAGAAATCAAAAAGATAACACAATGGATATCTTATTTGTAGCATCGAAACTCACTGATATAAATAGTTATACATCAATAATAAAGAATGCTGGTTTAAACCCAGTAATTATTGATGTTAAATGTTTTGCTTTAAAGTCTGCAGTCGATCAATCAAATCAACTCACAAATAAAGTTGAAGATGCAAATTTAACTGCAGTTTTAGAATTTGGGTTAGATGAAAATTACTTAATGATATTATACGATAATAACCCAATAATTACTGATATTTTTATTAGAGGCCAAGATAGAAAAATTTTACAAGAGTCAGATGATGCTGAAGAAAAAGAAGGTTTAGTTAGAAGATACGTAACCCAAGTTAAACAAGCTATTCAGGATTTTGAGACCAAGTATGAAAAAAGAATTAGAAATATTAAAGTAGTAACAGACATTGAAAACGTTGAGGAGTATTTAGGAAGTTTTAGAAAAAGTTTAATGAATGTTGGATTTAATACATTTGATCCAACTGAGGGATTAAAAATTCCAAGTCAATTTCAACAAGCAATAAACAATAGAGAGAACAGATCTTATTTGTCAACTTCTATTGGTTTGGCTTTTAGAAAGCTTGATGTTTTTGGTTATTATAAATTTGTTACTGCAGTAAAAAATATTAATTTATTACCCGATAGATCAACTGTCATGAAACAAAAAAAGATGAAAGCAATTTCAGGGTTTGCTTTTAAAGGAATTACAGCAGCAGTTGCTGCAATATATCTAGTATTGTTTGGTTTATCTTTTTGGAATATTTTTTCATACAATGCGAAGTTAAAACAATACAATCTTGTAAAGACCGAACATGCTCAAGCAGTTAAACAAAAGAAAATAGTTTCTAAAGAGCTTGGACTAATCAATACGTCTTTAAAATTAAGTAAAACTCTTTCCTCTAATAAAGAATTAACATATAGGGTTTTGGCACAAGTAGCATCGAGTGTTCCTAAAAGAGTTAAATTTGATAAAGTTGAATTTAATGGATCTAACAGGTTAACAATTCAAGGACTAGCAGCAAGTGATCAAGATATATTAAAATTTATTGATAATTTGAGTAAACAAAAATTAGTTGCACAAGCTTCATTATCGTCAATGAGATTACCGAAGGGTAAAGCAGGAACAGCATCAATGAAAGGTTTTAGAGTTTTTGTAAAAATTAAAAGAGGTAGAGGATAATCATGGCAATGAATATAGATTTAAAAAATTTAAATATGTCTGATATTAAAGATCAGATTACAAAATTAGCTGACAAAAAAACACTTACGAAAATCGGAATAATTTTCGGCGCTATTGTATTATTTTTAATCATTTATTACGCAATCTTAAATCCAATGGTTAAATCTAGAAAAGCAAAATTGGATGATATGAATTTAAAGAAACAAGAAATTGTAAAATTCACTAATGATATAAATGCAATGAAAGCAAAAATTAAAAAGTTGAAACCAGAATATGATAAGTATTCTAGTTTATTTCATACAAAAGCCGAGGTTGAAGGTCTTTATCAAACATTAAGTGATTATGCTGGACAAAATGATTTAGTCATTTCTAAAATTGAAAAAAAGAAAATCAAAGAAGTATTGAAGGCTCAGGCTTTAGCCAAAGCGGATGGAAAAAAAGCAAAAAAAAAGAGGAAAAAGACTCAAGTTAAAAATATTAAGAATGTCGCTTATTATTTGATCCCAGTAGATTTTGAAATTAATGGCAATTTTATTGGATATATTAAATTTAAAAGAGCTCTTTCGCTCTCAAATAAAATGTTAAACTTTGACAAAGAGTCTATACAGGTGGTAAAAGGAGATTCAACCGGAGCGATAAAAGTGAGAGGAACATTAACAATAGTGGGGTTACCAGATGAATTTTTTTAAAATAATTTTTATCTCGTTACTCTTTATATTAATGTCAAAATTATCAATGGCTGATAGTCATGATAATCAACAAAATATCATCGAAAAAGCTAAAGAGATAAATCAAAAGGTTAAAGAAAAACAAGCAAATACCAAAGCCAACATCTCTTCTGAAATTGGTAATGAGGAGCCTCTTCCACTCAATGACCCATTTGTAGGTGATAGCTCTTTATCTGGAGGTGGCACTTTACTAGCTAGTGATCCAAATGAAGCTCAAAATGAAATGAGCTTGTACAAATTTAAATTAGTTGCAGTAATGTCTGCAGAAAAGGATGTTGGATTCGCTTCATTAATTAATGCAAGTGGCGAAGTACTTACTATAGGCATGTTTGAGGAATTAAGTCCTGGAGTTCAATTGGTGGCATTAAATAATAGAGAAGCAGTTTTTGAGAAAAATGGTCAATCTTTAATGACCATAAACTTCAAAAATCAAATTACCGAACGAAGTAAATAAATTATGAAATTTAAAAACAATATATCATTTATTTTAATTCCATTTTTAATTTTACTTTTAAATGGTTGTGCGGATAAATTTGCAAAAAAATCTAAAGCCTTTAAACACGATACACCCTTAATAAAAACTGATGTTAAACAACTTGGAAAAATAGAATTAGAAAAAAGTGCAAAAATGGGCCCTGTTCCTATTGATGGAGATGTGGTCAAACTTAAAAAGAGGAAACAATTATCATCTGTAAAAGAAAGTTTTCTATCGTTCTCCTCAAATAGTTTGTTATTTGTTTTTTTATTTAAACAATGAATAACTCCAATACACTCATCTGAAACAATTAATGGAGAACACAAAACGGAATACGTAGTAAAATTTGTTTTATTATCTAAATCAAAATAAAATTCTGCAATTTCCCTAACATCTTTACGTACATCTCCAACTCTAATACATTTTTTCATCACTGCTGCCTTACCCATTACTCCTTGAGTTATAGGTATTTCAAAATCTTCGAGGTAAGCCTGATGTTTTGATGCGATACATTGGAATGATTGATTTTTTTCATCTATTAAAAAGATATTAGCAGCTTGTGCATTTATTCTTTTTATAATTAATTCTAATGAGTTATTTAATGTTTCTTTTAAATCAAGAGTCTTAGCAAACTCTTGATTCATTTTAGTGACTAACTCCAAATCTTTACTACTAGTGTCATCTACTTTAGTTGTTTCTTTTTTTTTTGTGCCAAAAAACATGCTATTTATAAATTGATATTCATTAATTTTTTGATATTTTTGAGTTTGATGGAATTCATTATTCATACGCCTAATTTCTATTTGCATTTAACAGATGCAATAATGCTAATACAATATTGCATTGATGGGCTCATAGAATTTTCCTCTCAATTTAAACTATAAATTGTGTCCTATATTATAGTATTTATCTTCGGAAGTATATGGGGAAGTTTTAGCAATGTTTGCATCCATAGAATTCCTAAAAATATGAGTGTTGTGAAGGGAAGATCCTTCTGCCCTTCATGCAACAAACAAATTAGATGGTACAATAACATTCCTCTATTATCTTT
>CACLSR010000017.1 GCA_902609685.1 uncultured Pelagibacteraceae bacterium | reverse complement strand
ATTAAAAATCTATACTTTGTATAATTAATATTTTCTTTTGATTTAAGTATAAGTAATAGTGAAATTAATATTAATACAGGTATATAGAAAGGAATTATAATTCTTTTATATAATTCTTTAATTATATTATCAATATTATCTATTCTACAATTCTCAACTTCAAAATTTGTGTCTATTTTTAGAAATTTAAAATTTTTCAAGTCATGATAACATCTTATAAGATCTGTGGTTGCTACCTCTTGGGTTTTTTTATAGGTAGTAGTATTGTCATCGAGATTACTTAAGTTAAAATCTGTTTTTTTAAATTTAAAATTAGTGATTTTACCATTAACGACACTGATTGTTTCGCCAAAATTTAATTCTAAAAATTGATTACTCCCAATTTGTTTAAACTTTCCTTCTTTTGCAAAAGTAACTTGAAAGTTATCTCCAGACCCCTTTTTAAGATAAATTTCTTTAAGATTTCCAAAATCATCTTTTGAATTACTATAAATTGTTAAACCTTTTACAGCATCATTAAATACTCTTGGTTTTACAAAATTTTCTAAATAATTAATCGAAGACGTTCTCAAAAAGGATCTAGCTAGGTCTTGACTTTTTGGAACAATAACAGCTGTAAGAAATATTTGAAATAACATTATTATAAAAGAAAACTTTATAAAAAAGTTAATAACTTCAATTTTATTAATTCCAAAATTCCAAAAAATTATTAATTCATTGTTTAATTCATACCTTCCTATTACGTAAATAAAGCTGAAAAATAAGACAAAAGGAACTAATTTGCTTATTACTTTTGGAAAATTCAATATAGAGAAATTAAGATAAACTAAATAATTTCGTCCATCTTCAACTATAATATCCAAAAAATTTACAGCCTGAAATACCCAAATTATTATACCTGTTGAAAAAAGAGTAATTGTAAAAAATATTAAACAATCAAAAAGAAGTTTTCGGAATAATATTTTTTTCATTGAAATCTATCAAAATACATTTATATATTTTCAACTATTAGTTTACAATTTAAATACAACCCAAAGTACATATATATAAAAAATGTCAATAAAAATAAGTATTAAAAATAGTTTAAACCAAAAATCGGTAAAAAATCATGTTTTTTTTACCAATAAAAATTTTAAAATAAATGAACTTAGCAAACTTCCAATATCTAAATTTTCTAGTTTTATAAATCAGTCACTAAGCTCAAATGAATTAAGCGATAAGAATTTTTTATCATTAGATATAAATGCTTCACAAAAAGTTATTTTGATAAAAATTAAAGATAGCCAATCTCCATTAGACATTGAAAAAATCGGGGCTGAATTTTATATGTATTTAAAATCAAATTTGTATTTAAAAACAACTTTTTATGAACAAAATATTAGAAACACTTTTTCTAAAAATAAATTATTTTTTGATCAATTTGCACAAGGCCTTCAATTAAAATCATATGAATTCAATAAATATAAATCTAAAAGTAAAGAAAAAAAATTTGATATAGAGGTCTTAAGCAAAAACAAAACTTTCCAATTTAATAAAAATAAGAAATATAAATCACTAATTGAAGGTATAAATTTAACAAAAGATCTTGTTTCAGAACCAGGAAATATTCTTCATCCAGATGAATATGCAAAAAGATTATTACAGCTTAGAAAATTTGGTCTTAAAGTAAATGTGTTTGATAAAAAGAAATTAAAAAAACTTGGTATGAATGCACTTTTGGGCGTTGGACAAGGTAGTATTAGAGGGTCTTATCTTGTCACTTTAGAGTGGAAGGGTGCAAGAGCAAAAAAGAAACCATTAGCATTTGTTGGAAAAGGAGTTTGTTTTGATACCGGTGGTATTTCTCTTAAGCCTGCAAAATTCATGGAAGACATGACTTATGATATGGCTGGTTCTGCCGTTGTTGTAGGTTTGATGAAAAATCTTGCATTAAGGAAAGCGAAAATAAATGCAATTGGAGTTGTTGGTCTTGTTGAAAATATGCCCGGTGGTAATGCTCAAAGACCTGGTGATATAGTGAAATCTTATAGTGGAAAGACAATTGAAGTTTTGAATACAGATGCTGAGGGAAGATTAGTTTTAGCTGATGCGCTTACTTACACAGAAAAAAAATATAAGCCAGAATTTATTGTTGATTTAGCTACTTTAACAGGTGCAATTATAGTTTCTTTAGGTTCTGAATTTGCAGGACTTTTTTCAAATAATGATAAGCTGTCTAAACAATTATTTGATGCGGGCCAAAAAGTTGGAGAGAGGGTATGGAGAATGCCACTTGATAGAAATTATGACAAATTAATTAATTCTAAAAATGCTGATATGCAAAATATTAATTATGTTGGAGGGGCTGGCTCAACTACTGCAGCACAATTTTTACAGAGATTCATTCTTAATAAAACTCCTTGGGCACATTTAGATATTGCAGGTATGGCATTTTCAAAATATGGAGGTGCTTTAAACTCTGAGGGTGCAACTGGATTCGGAGTTAGATTATTAAATCAATTAATTGAAGATTATTATGAGTAATACTGAACAAACTTTATCAATCATTAAACCAGATGCAGTAGAAAGAAACCTGGATAATGAAATTAAACAAATGTTTATAAAAAATGGATTTAATATATTCAAAGAAAAAAAAATCCAGATAGAAAAATCAGAAGCTGAAAAATTTTATAAAGTTCATGAGACAAAACCATTTTATAATGATTTATGCTCATATTTATCATCTGGTCCAATTGTTGCGATGATACTTGAGAAAGAGAATGCTGTGGTTGACAACAGAAAATTAATGGGAGCAACTAACCCAAAGGATGCTGAGGAAGGAACAATCAGGAAAAAATATGGAATTTCAATAGATAAAAATTCAGTACATGGTTCTGATAGTGTTGAAAATGCAAAAATTGAAATTGATTTTTTTTTTAAAGATTAACAAATATCTTGCTTATAGCTTTTGGATATAAAATATGTTCATGTTTTAATATTTTCTTTTGAAGAGTTGAGGGTGTTTCCTCTTTTGATAATTTAACTTTTTTTTGAAGAATTATTTTCCCTGAGTCAAGTTTTGAGTTTACTAAATGCACTGTACATCCTGAGTATTTTTCTTTGTTTTGAATTGCTCTATGGTGTGTGTTTAATCCTTTGTATTTTGGTAATAAAGAAGGATGTATATTCAAAATTTTTCCTTTAAAATTCTGTATAAAATCTTTAGATAAAATTTTCATAAACCCCGCGAGACATATTAGTTTAATGTTATTTGACTTTAAGTCTTTTAATATTCTTTTTTCCGAGATTTTTTTTTTATCATAGTTATAATTTTTTTTTTTGAGAATTTTTTAAAGGTGTTAACTAATAATTGTTCAACGACTTTGAAAACGTCCTCTTGCTCGACAAAAGACATCTCCAAATCTAATTGATAAAACTCTCCTGGACTCCGATCAGCACGAGCATCTTCATCTCTAAAACATGGAGCGATTTGAAAATATTTATCAAAACCTGAAACCATTATGAGTTGCTTAAATTGTTGAGGTGCTTGTGGCAAAGCATAAAACTTACCTGGATTCAATCTACTTGGCACGAGAAAATCTCTGGCTCCCTCAGGACTAGATGAAGTTAATATTGGTGTTTGAAACTCTAAAAAACCAAATTTATTCATTTCATTTCTGATAAAAGAAATAACTTTTGATCTCAAAATAATATTTTCATGAATTTTTTTTCTTCTTAAATCTAAATATCTATATTTTAATCTGATTTCTTCAGAATATTCTTGATCACTAAAAACTGGCATTGGCAATTCTTTACACTTACCCAAAACAACAAAATTTTCGATAGTGACTTCAATCTCTCCTGTTTCTATCTCTTTATTGATAGTATCAGTTGATCTATCAACTACTTTCCCCTCTACATTAATAACTGTTTCAAGTTGTAATTTTTCTAAATCTTTGAAATTTTTATTTTCTTTATCTACTATACACTGTGTGATGCCATAGTTATCACGTAAATCTAAAAATAAGAGATTTCCATGATCACGTTTCTTATTAATCCAACCTGAAAGTAAAATATTACTCCCGACATTTTTTTTTCTAAGTTCGTTACAATTATGACTTCTATATTTGTTCAATTATTCTCCCAATACCTCTTTAATTGTACTTAAATTTATAGATCTTTTTTTTTTTAAACTTACTTCGTCGATTTTATATATAAAATCAACTATTTTTCCATATGATCTATCAATTCTTTTAATAATATAGTTAATTAATTTTTTATCTATTGATATTTGACGATCAGATAAATTTTTTAAAATTAGAGCGAATAAAAGTTCATCATCAGGTTTTTCAATATTTTGAAGTAAAAAATTTTTTGATCTTGATTTTAAATCAATCAACTTAAAATCAATACTTACAATGGAACTTTCAGAGGTAACTATTAAATATTTGTTATCTTGTTCAACTATATTACACAGAGTAAAAAATAAATTTTCATTTATTTTTTCAGACACATTTTCTAAAATAACATTTTGGAAGATTTTTATTTTTTTAAAATCATTATCACAAAGTAAATTAGCTTCTATTTTAATTCCTTTATATTTCTTTAAAAAAATATTAATTAAATGTGTCTTTCCAGAAAATTTTTCACCACTAATATTGAGAAAATTTTTTTCCCATTTAGGCCATTTGTTTAATAAATCAAATATTTGTTTATTACTTTTTGATACATAAAAATCGTCTTCTTTAAAATTACCATCATAATCAAATTTGATAATTTCTTGAT
>CACLSR010000016.1 GCA_902609685.1 uncultured Pelagibacteraceae bacterium | reverse complement strand
CAGTGCTGTAAACTCTTCTCCAGATTTTGAGTTTCTTACGAATATCCCTTTTTCAATTTTGTCAGCATCATATGCGTGTAATGGTCGATTAATATCTAGCATTACATAATTTGTTATATCAACAATAGCTGAAATAGGTTTTTGACCAACTGAAATTAATTTATCTTTGAGCCATTGAGGACTCTCGGTATTTTTTACATTTTTAATTAAACAACTTCCAAAAGCACTACACCCTTGTCCTTTCTCCTTATTAATCTTAACTTTTAAAGTTTGTTTTGTTTTTAATTTAATTTTTTTTTCTTTAGATACTATTAACCTTCCAAAACCTGAAGCTGCGAGATCTCTAGCTATTCCCTTAACACCAAGACAATCTGGTCGATTAGGTGTAATAGATAAATCAATAAGATTAGATTTTGATTTTGAAAAATAACTTTTACCAATATTTTTTTCATGTTTTTTAGATAATTCGGTAATACCATCACTCTCATCAGATAAATTTAACTCAGACTCAGAGCAAAGCATTCCGTAAGAAGTTACACCTCTAATCTTTGCTATTTCTAATTTTGTATTAGTCTTCGGGATAATTGCACCTGGAGGTGCATATATAGTGATGAGTCCTTCACTCGCATTGGTCGCACCACACACAACTTTTTTAAGCTCTTTCTCACCGACATTTACGTCACAAACTTTAAGTCGATCTGCGTTTGGATGTTTTTCTGTCTTGATAATTTTTGCAATTTTAAATAGTTGATTATCAGATGAAAGACTTTCCACGCTTTCTACCTCTAACCCTATATTGGTAAGTTGTTCTAAAAGATTTTTTTCTTTCAGATTAGTTTTTAAATGATCTTTTAACCAATCAAATGTGATTTTCATCTACTTAGGCCTCTATAGTTCGTGGGTACGTCTAAAGGATCAAATCCAAAATGGTTTAACCATCTATAATCACAATCAAAGAAAGCTCTAAGATCATTAATTCCATATTTCAACATCGCTAATCTATCAATTCCTATTCCGAACGCATAACCTTGAAACTTAGCTGGATCGACCTTAACATTTTTTAAAACATTTGGATGAACCATCCCGCAACCTAGTATTTCTAGCCACTGATCGCCTTCCCCTATAATAATTTTTCCATCTTTGATTTCATATCCAATATCAACTTCGGCAGATGGTTCTGTGAAAGGAAAATGACTTGGCCTAAATCTCATCTTTATTTTTTTAACTTCAAAAAATTCTTTGATAAAATAATTCAAACAACCTTTTAAGTGACCCATATTTATATTTTTGTCTATATGAAGACCTTCAACTTGGTGAAACATTGGTGAATGCGTTTGGTCACTATCCGATCTGTATGTTCTGCCAGGTGCAATTATTTTAAAAGGTGGTTTGTCTTTTAACATTGTTCTAATTTGAACAGGAGACGTATGAGTGCGTAGCAATCTTTCTTTTTTTTCATCAAGATAAAATGTATCATGCATATCTCTCGCTGGATGATTGTCTGGAGTATTTAATGCAGTAAAATTGTTATATTCATTTTCAACATCTGGTCCTTCCTCTACACTAAAGCCTATTTCAGAAAATATAGAGGATATTTCATCAATTGTTTGTGAAACAGGATGGATTTTACCTCTTACAAATGATCGCTCTGGTAAAGTAACATCAATTTTTTCTTTTTCCAATTTTTCATTAATATTAACTTTTTCTATTTCGTTTATTTTTAAATTTATAAGATCTTGAAGTTCATCCTTAATAATATTCAAATCAGATGCGAATTTTTTTCTTTCTGAGGCATCAATAGTACCTATTTTTTTAAATTGAGATGAGATCAACCCATTTTTACCAAATAGATCAGATTTTATTTGATTAAGTTCTGCTAGATCTAATTTACCTTTTAACTTTGATACAAATTCGTCTTTTATTTTTTTTAGATCAGACATTTTTACAGATTATTTCTTCAGCGAAATAAAACAATAGTGAAGATTAATTTAAAGCAGATTGTGCTTTTTGGACAATAGTTTTAAAGGCTTCTGGGCTATCATAGGCTATCTCAGCTAAAATTTTTCTATCAATTTTAATTCCACATTTATTTAAACCGTAGATAAACTTGGAATATGTCAAACCTTCAGCTCTTACACCCGCATTGATTCTTTGTATCCACAATGATTTGAAATCTCTTTTCTTATTTCTTCGATCTCTGTATGCATATTGCATAGCTTTTTCCATAGCTTGCTTTGCAACTCTAATAGTATTTTTTCTTCTTCCCCACTGACCTTTTACAGCTTTTAAAACTTTTTTATGTTTAGCTCTACTTGTTACACCCCTTTTAACTCTTGCCATTTTAACCTCTTAAGCTGTAGGGCATATACGATTTAACAATCTTACCGTCTTGTTTTGACATCGCAGTAGTACCCCTAAGTTTTCTAATCTGAGAATTAGTTCTTTTTATCATGCCATGTCTTTTTCCAGCTTGGGCCATCATAACTTTCCCTCTAGCTGAAATTTTAAATCTTTTTTTTGCTGAGCTCTTTGTTTTTAATTTTGGCATAATTGAACGAGGTTATACAAAGAATGTTGAAAATTTACAACCTATATTAAAGCCTATAAAGGTTGAATTACCATAATCATTTGCTTCCCATCAAACTTGGGGTGCAATTCAACTTTACCAATATCTTTCATATCCTCTTTAATTTTGGCCATCAATTCATTCCCTAAATGAGAGTGTTGAAGTTCACGTCCTTTAAACCTAATGGTAAACTTTACCTTGTCACCTTTAGCAATAAATTTTTTAGCATTTTTTACTTTAAATTCATAATCATGCGTTTCAGTCACTGGTCTCATTTTAATTTCCTTTAAAGCAATTATTTTTTGTTTCTTTTTTGCAAGGTTTGCTTTTTTTTGTGCATCATATTTATATTTTCCCATGTCCATAATTTTACAAACTGGGGGATTAGCATTTGGGGCAATTTCGATTAAATCCAAACCTTGATTTTTTGCCATTGAGATTGCCTCATTAGTATTTAAAACGCCTAAGTTTTCTCCATCACTTGCAATAACTTGAACCTCAGGTGAGGAAATTCTGTTATTTGATCGAGGTCCGCGATCCTTGGTTCTTCTTTGAAAATAGTTTTGCTTAAAATCTGCCACTTAAATATTTGAAGGTGCTTTGTTTAAAGCAGAAAATTTTTTTAGAAATGAGTTTAGTTCCATATTTTCTTGTTTATTTGAGTCCAATCTTCTAATGGTTACTGAGTCACTGTCAACTTCTTTTTTACCACAAATTATTAAAAGAGGTATTTTTGCTAATGAATGATCTCTTATTTTATAATTTAAATTATGATTTTTTAAATCAACCATTGATGTAATACCAGCTTCTCTTATCTTAGTGGAAACTTTTTTTGCGTATTCTTCGAAGTCTTCAGAAATAGGTATTACAACTGTTTGTAACGGAGATATCCAAAATGGAAATTTTCCAGCATAGTTTTCAATCAGAATACCTATAAATCTCTCGAGTGATCCAAATAATGCACGATGTAACATTACAGGAACTTTCTTAGTGCCATCTTTATCTACATATGATGCATCTAATCTACCTGGTAAATTTAAATCAACTTGGACAGTTCCACACTGCCAATCTCTTCCTATTGCATCTCTTAAAACAAACTCTATTTTTGGACCGTAAAATGCTCCCTCACCTTTATTTATACTGTACTCAAGTTTAGATGCTTTGACTGCCTTTAACAAAGATGCTTCAGCCTTATCCCAAATTTCATCCTCACCAACTCTTACCGCTGGCCTATCAGCATATTTAAGAATTACATTTTCGAAACCTAAATCTTTATAAATTTCTAATATCAAATTTGTAACATTTAAACATTCACTTGTGATTTGATCTTCGGAGCAAAAAATATGAGCATCATCTTGAGTGAATGCTCTTACTCTTAATAACCCATGTAAAGCACCAGATGGTTCATATCTATGAACTTTTCCAAACTCAGTAATTCTTAGAGGTAAATCTCGATAACTTTTAAGACCTTGATTAAAAACTTGTATGTGTCCAGGGCAATTCATTGGTTTAATCGCAAAAACTTTTTCATCAGGAGTTTCTGAGGTATACATGTTTTCCCCATATTTTTCCCAATGACCTGATTTTTCCCACAATAATCTGTCTAATACCTCTGGTGTGTTCACCTCTTTGTATCCGGCTAGGTCCTGTTTAGCTCTCATGTAATTAATTAATTTTTGAAATAACGTCCAACCTTTCTCATGCCAAAAAACTGATCCTGGACTTTCTTCTCTAAAATGAAACAAATCCATTTCTTTACCTAATTTACGATGATCTCTTTTTTCTGCCTCTTCAATTCTTTTTAAATAATCGTCTAAATCTTTCTGGGAGGCCCAACTTGTTCCGTAGATCCTTTGAAGCATTTCATTTTTTGAGTCACCTCGCCAATATGCACCTGAAACTTTTGTAAGTTTAAAGGCTTTACCAATTTTACTAGATGATACTAAATGAGGTCCTCTGCATAAATCATACCAAGTATCACCATGATGATAGACTGAAAGTTCTTCAGTTTCCGGAATACTCTCAATGATTTCTGCCTTATATTTTTCTCCAATTTTTTTAAAATGCTTAATTGCTTTATCTCTTTCCCATACTTCTCGTCTTGTTTTTAAATCTTTGTCAATTATTTTTGACATCCTTTCTTCGATTTTTTTGAGATCGTCATTTGTAAAAGGCTCCTTTCTGGCAAAGTCATAATAAAATCCATTTTCTATAACTGGTCCAATAGTAACTTGGGTACCTGGATATAATTCTTGAACTGCCATAGCCATAATATGTGCAGCGTCATGTCTAATAACTTCTAAACCCTCTGGGTCTTTTGCTGTAAAAATTTTAACGGAACAATCTTTATCAATCGAAAAATATAAATCTTTTAATTCTCCATTCACACTCATTATCAAGGCTTGTTTTGCTAGTGATTTGCTAATTTTTTCAGCAATCTCTAAGCCTGTCACTTTTTTAGGAAAATCTAAATTGTTTCCGTCTGGTAAAGTAATTATGGGCATTTAATTTAGTAATCTCTTATACTCTGAATAAGTAGAAAAACACATTTTTTCAACATTAAATTTTTTTATAATGTTTTTTCTTCCCTCTTTACCCATTAATTTTAAGGAAGTTTCATCCATTGTCATTGCTTGAATGATTTTTTTACTCAAGGAGCCAGCGTCACCAGATTCAAATAACAACCCAGTTTTTTCGTTTAAAATTGTCTCATTTGATCCTCCAATATTACTTGCAATGATTATTTTTTCCATAGATTGTGCCTCTACCGCAACTCTTCCAAAAGCTTCTGGTTCAATTGATGCTGAAACTATAATATCAGAAACTTTATAAGCTAAAGCCATATCCTTACAATGGTCTATGAATTTTACTTGATTGGTCAGATTATATTTTTCAGTTAATTTGATAAGTTTTTCTTTATAAGAATCTCTTCCCTGATCATTGCCTAATATTACAACATGAAATGCTTCGTATCCTAATTCAATTTTAACTAAATTTATTGCCTCAATAAATAATTCTTGACCCTTCCATGACGTAAGTCGACCTGGCATAAGAATTATTTTTTTTTCATCAATAATATTCCACTCATTTAAAAGTTTTTTTTCATCAGTTTCAATTTTGGTTGTTGGATCAAAATAATCTACATTTATCCCCCTAAAAATTACTAAAAATTTTTTTTTAGAATTCAAGAATTCCTGATAATTCTCTTGAATATGTGAAAAGATAAAGTTTGATCCTGCTATTACTAAATCTGACCTTACCATTACTGAATTATAAAATTTTTTTAATCTACCTCTAAAATTATAAGTCCCATGAAATGTAGTAACAAACTTTCTTCTAGTTAATTTTGTTGCAAATAAACACGACCAAGCTGGTGCTCGACTTCTTGCGTGAACAATTGAAATGTTAAAAATCAAAATTATTGCTATTAAAATAATTGAATTTATCAAAATCAATAATGGATTTTTACTATGCACAGGAAGCCTTATTAATTTTACTTTTTTTTTATCAATAAACTTAGTTAACTCTCCGCCACTTGTAACAATGTAAGATTTACAATTATTTTCAGGTAAAAAATGTGCAATATCATAGCAACCAGTTTCTGCACCTCCGTAACCTAATTTTGGGATTACTTGCAAAACATTTAAATTAGATGACATTTAGAATAATTATATAATAATAGACAAAACTAATAAACTTTTATGACAAATTTTAATTACTTAAAAATTTCCACTACCAGAAAAATAAGATATTTGAAACTACATCAAAAAAATGCCCCCTACATTGTTTTTTTACATGGTTTTATGTCAGATTTGGAAGGTAAAAAACCTCAAGCTTTTTTAAAATTTGCAAAACAAAATAAACTAGGTTTTCTTGCTTTAGAATATTCAGGTCATGGTAAATCATCAGGAAAATTTATTAATGGTAATATTTCAAAATGGACTAGGGATACTACTTTAGTAATTCAAAAAATCGTCAAAAAAAACGAT
>CACLSR010000015.1 GCA_902609685.1 uncultured Pelagibacteraceae bacterium | reverse complement strand
GAATAAATAACTGATATGAGCAAAATAATTGGAATAGATTTAGGTACAACAAACTCCTGCGTGGCTATTATGGAAGGAAGCCAGGCAAAAGTTTTGGAAAATGCAGAGGGTGCAAGAACTACACCTTCAGTGGTTGCTTTTACTGAAGAAAAAGAAAAACTAATAGGACAACCTGCTAAAAGACAAGCAGTAACAAATCCAGAAAATACGATTTTTGCAGTTAAAAGATTAATTGGTAGAAATTTTGAAGACCCAACTGTTAAAAAAGACATCGAAGCAGCACCTTTTAAAATTGTAAACTCCGAAAAGGGTGATGCATGGATTGAAGCTAAGGGAGAAAAATACTCACCTTCACAAATTTCTGCTTTCATTCTCCAAAAAATGAAAGAGACTGCTGAAAAATATTTAGGTCAAGCGGTTACAAAAGCAGTAATAACAGTACCTGCATATTTTAATGATGCACAAAGACAAGCTACAAAAGATGCTGGGAAAATAGCTGGGTTAGAAGTTCTAAGAATTATTAATGAACCAACTGCAGCTTCACTAGCATATGGTTTGGATAAAAAACAAAATAAAAAAATTGCAGTTTACGATTTAGGTGGTGGAACTTTTGATGTGTCTATTCTTGAGTTAGGTGATGGAGTTTTTGAAGTAAAATCTACAAATGGTGATACTTTTTTAGGTGGAGAAGATTTTGACAACGCTGTTGTCGAATATTTAATTTCCGAATTCAAAAAAGACAGTGGTATTGATTTAAAATCTGACAAATTAGCATTACAAAGATTAAAAGAGGCAGCTGAAAAAGCAAAAATTGAACTTTCAGCAGCCGAACAAACAGATATTAATTTACCATTTATCACAGCTGATAAAACTGGTCCTAAACACATTAATTTAAAAATGACTAGAGCTAAGTTAGAAGCTTTAGTTGAGGACTTAATAGCTAAAACTATTCCACCATGTAAAACTGCTTTGAAAGATGCTGGAATTTCAGCTAGCGATGTTGATGAAGTTGTAATGGTCGGAGGTATGACTAGAATGCCAAAAGTCATTTCTGAAGTAAAAAATTTCTTTGGCAAAGAACCAAACAAAAGTGTTAATCCAGATGAAGTGGTTGCAATGGGTGCAGCAATACAAGCTGGCGTTTTACAAGGTGATGTAAAAGATGTTCTTTTATTGGATGTAACACCGTTATCTTTAGGAATTGAAACTCTAGGTGGCGTTTCTACGAAACTTATTGAAAAAAATACAACAATACCCACGAAAAAAAGCCAGGTATTTTCTACTGCTGAAGATAACCAGCCAGCTGTCTCAATACGTGTACTTCAAGGAGAAAGGGAGATGGCTACAGATAATAAATTACTTGGTAATTTTGAACTTGTTGGTATAGCTCCAGCTCCAAGAGGAGTTCCTCAAATTGAGGTCACTTTTGATATAGACGCTAATGGTATTGTCAATGTGTCTGCAAAAGACAAGGGTACCGGCAAAGAACAAAAGATTCAAATTCAAGCTTCTGGTGGATTAAGTGATGAAGAAATTGAAAAAATGGTAAAAGATGCTGAAGCTAATAAAGAAGCAGACAAGAAAAAAAGAGAGTCTGTTGATGTAAGAAATCAAGCGGATACCTTAATTCATTCTACTGAAAAAAATCTAAAAGAGCATGGATCTAAAGTTTCAGATGCAGAGAAAAAAGCAATTGAAGATGGGTCAAATGCATTAAGGGAGTCTCTTAAAGGTGAAGATATTGAGGACATTAAGAAGAAAACAGAGGCATTAGTACAAGCTTCAATGAAACTAGGAGAAGCTATTTACAAGTCACAACAAAACACAAAACCAGATTCTGGTAAAGATGATGGAAAAGATGAAAAGGGAAAGAAAGACGATAATGTTGTTGATGCAGACTTTGAGGAAGTAAAAGACGAGAACAAAGAAAAAAGCGCTTAACTGACATCTATTTGTCCAAGTTATATACATGGCTAAAAGAGATTATTATGATGTCTTAGGAGTGAGTAAAAGTGCAAGCCCTGACGAACTAAAATCAGCCTACAGAAAATTAGCTGTTAAATATCACCCTGACAAAAATCCTGGGGATAAATCTGCGGAAGATAAATTTAAAGAGGCCAGTGAAGCTTATGGTGTGCTCTCTGACAAATCAAAAAAAGAAAACTACGATAACTTTGGACATGCTGCATTTGAAAATGGTGGCGGTGGTAGAGGTGGTTTTGGAGGTTTTGGAGGTTTTAGTGGAGCAGATTTCTCTGACATTTTTGAAGATTTTTTTGGAGACTTTGGTGGCGGAGGCAGAAGAAGTTCAAGAAGAAGCTCAAATAACAGAGGTTCAGATCTAAGATATGATTTATCAATTACACTAGAGGAGGCATACTCTGGAAAAAAACAGAACATTCAATTCTCTACATCTGAAAAATGTAATACTTGTAAAGGAAATGGTTCTAAACCAGGCTCAAGTCCAGATAGATGTACTTATTGCGGAGGAAATGGAAGAGTTAGATCTAATCAAGGTTTCTTTACAGTTCAACAAACTTGTCCTCAGTGTGCTGGAAGTGGTGAAGAAATAACCAATCCATGTGGAGATTGTAATGGACAAGGTAATAAACAAACAAACAAAAAAATATCTGTAACAATACCTAAAGGTGTAGATGATGGAACAAGAATAAGACTTGCCGGCAAAGGTGAAGCTGGAACAAGAGGGGGTACTAGTGGAGATTTATATTTATTTATAAATGTTAAATCTCATGAATTATTTAAAAGATCTGATGTGAATCTATTTTTTGAATTTCCAATTTCAATAGCTGATGCTGCATTAGGCACAACAATAGAAATCCCTACAATTGATGGAAAAAAAGCCAAAATTAAAATACCAGATGGAACTCAAGATGGTAAACAATTTAGATTGAAAGGCAAAGGTATGCCATTCATGCGAAGAGGTGATTTTGGTGACTTATATGTTCAAGTTAAAACAGAAGTTCCAGTGTTTTTAAATAAAGAGCAAAAAGATTTGTTAGAACGTTTTAGAAAAATAGAAAATGAAAAATCAAACCCAAGTATTAAAAAATTCTTCCAAAAAGCTAAGAGTTTCTGGAGCGGTTAAATAATGGGTTTAAAAGAAATAATTCCAGCAATTTTTTTAATAGCTGTTTTAATTCTAGTGCTTCCCGAATTTTTAAGATCTAATTCAAAATCAAAAAGATTTATTAAAAATCTATTTATTTGGTCTATAATTGTTGCTCTCATTGTGATACTTTCTATTTTTATCTTTAAATGAAAAAAATTAAATTATTAGTGACCGGCTGCATGGGTCGTATGGGCCAACAAATAATTACATCTGTAAAAAATGATAAAAATTTTAAACTAACCGCTCTTACAGAAAATAGAAAAATTAATAAAAAAATTAATGGGATTAAAGTCGGGCTAAATAATGAAAAATTATTTAAAAGTGTTGATCTAATTATTGATTTTACAATACCGAAATGTACTTTTCAGGTTTTAGAAATAGCTACAAAGTTAAAAAAAAGAGTTGTTATCGGTACAACTGGTTTTACAAAAAAAGAAGAAAATTTAATTAAAAATTTTTCAAAAAAAATACCTATCTTAAAAGCAGGAAATATGAGCTTAGGTATAAATCTTTTAATGTACTTAACTGAAATTACTGCAGGTTCATTGGGAAAAAATTTTTTAAGTAAAATTTTTGAAATCCACCACAAACATAAAAAAGATTATCCATCAGGGACTGCATTAATGTTAGGTAAAGGAATAGCTGTAGGAAAAAATAAAAATTTTTATAATCTTTTGGGAAAAAAATATTTAAATAAAAAAACTTTTCCATATAGCAAAAAGATAAATTTTAATTCTGTGAGAAGAGGTGAGATTATTGGTGAACACGAAGTTAAATTTTCAAGTGGTAAAGAGATCATTACATTAAACCATGAGGCCTTTGATAGAGCTCTTTATTCTGAGGGAGCCTTAGCAGCAGCGAAATGGCTTACAAATAAAAAACCAGGCCTTTATTCAATGAGAAATTTGATGAATTTCAAGTAATGAATGAAATTCAAAGAGCTAAGATAGTTTTTAAAATCCTAAATAAAACTTATCCTTCAATATATGTTCCATTGAAGAGTAGAAATGTTTTTACTCTTTTAATTTCTGTTTTACTTTCAGCACAATGCACAGATGTGAATGTAAATAATGTCACTAAAGATATTTATCCAAAATATTATAAACCTAAACATTTTGTAAAATTAGGGAGAAAAAAAATTGAAAAATTAATTAAAAAGATTGGTATTTTTAGAATTAAAGCAAAGAGTATTTACAACCTATCAAAAATATTAATAGAAAAACATAACGGTAAAGTTCCTAAAACATTTGAAGAATTAGAAAACTTACCAGGAGTAGGCCATAAAACAGCTAGTGTTGTTATGTCTCAAGGCTTTGGGTATCCAGCATTTCCAATTGACACCCACATACATAGATTAGCTCAAAGGTGGGGTTTAACATCTGGAAAGAATGTTGTTCAAACCGAAGAAGATTTAAAAAGATTATTTCCTAAAAAAAGTTGGAATAAACTTCATCTTCAAATCATATACTATGGACGAGAATATTGTAAAGCAAGAGAGTGTTATGGTGTAACTTGTAAAATTTGTACCACTTGTTATCCTAAGAGAAAAAAACCAATTAAAACAAAAAAACCATAATATGAAAGTTCTTGGTATTGGAAACGCAATAGTTGATGTGATTTGTAAAGTTGAGGAGGATTTTATTAAAAAAAATAATCTAACAAAAGGTACAATGAAATTAATTTTTGATGAAGTAGAATTTAAAAATATTTTAGTAAATCTTAAGATTGAAAAAACTGTCTCAGGTGGTTCTGTTGCTAATTCAATAGTTGGTTTATCTCAGCTGAAAAATGATGTTGGTTTTATAGGAAAGATATCTGATGATATTTTTGGGGCTAAATATGAGGAAGGTCTTAAGAAGGAAAATGTGAAGTATTTTTATGCAAAAAACAAAGAAAGTCTTCCAACAGGCACATGTTTGATTTTGATTACTCCAGACTCTGAAAGAACTATGTGTACTTTTTTAGGTATAGCAGGAAAAATTAATGAGAATGATGTGGATGAGAAAATTATAAAAAAAAGTGAATTAATCTTTTTAGAGGGTTATTTATGGGATGAAGGGGAACCAAAAAAAGCATTTGAAAAAGCAATTCAAAATGCGAAAAAGGTTGCGATGTCTTTGTCAGATCTATTTTGTGTTGAAAGACATAAACAAAATTTTTTAGACTTAGTAAAAACAAAATTAGATTTAACTTTTGCAAATGAAAGTGAAATAATGTCATTAATTAATACTAAAAATTTTGATGAGGTCATAGCTTTTGCTAAAGAAATTAAAAAACAGATTATAATTACACGAGGAGAAAAGGGTGCTATTTCAATTATTGGAGATAAAATAACAGAGATAAAAGCAAATAAGAATCTCAAAATTAAAGATTTGACAGGTGCTGGAGATCTTTTTGCAGCTGGTTATTTACATGGTTTAATAAACAATCTATCTACAGAAAGATGTTTAGAGCAAGCAACTGAATTATCGTCTAAAGTTATCCAGCAAATTGGAGCAAGACTTTAATTCTTAACTCTTTTAAAACTTCCCTTGCCTTTTTTGGGTTTAATCACTCTTGGCTTATATTTTCTTGAAAAGAGATCTTTAGCAAATCTATTTTTCTTTTTTAATTTCATAGCCATTTTTCTTGCTAATTATAAAATTACCATCATTGAAAGTTTTCAAAATTTTTTTTCTTAAACGATATATATGTGTTTCAACTGTATGAGTTTCTAATTGGGATTGATATTCCCAAACTTGAGCTTGTAATTCTTGTATGGTGACTGCTTTCCCAATTTTAGAAAGATATACTATTGAATTAATCTCTTTTTCTGTAAGTTTAAGTTTATTTTCTTCAAAAGACATTACACGTGAATTTAAATTAAAATTATAATTACCAATCATGATTTCAGATTGATCGTGAAATTTTTTTTTAATAAACTCAATATTAATTTTTTCTAGTAGTTTAAAAATTGATATAGGAAAGTCTTTAAAAACTATTTGATTAACCAACCCTGGTATTTCCTTTTTAGTAAATATTAAATAATTGGATTTAGAATTAAGATCAGGTAGTTGTTGTTTATTTACTTTTTCAAAATTAAGATTTATATCTTTTTTAATTTCAACTAAAATCTCATATAGTTCTTCAAATTCATAAATTACAAGATTATAATTATTCATCTAAATATAGAATATGATAATTTATCTAAAAAATAAACACACACTTGAAGTGGATGATTTTAAATTTAGATGTTCTATTGGTAAAAATGGTAAAAGTAAAAAAAAAAAAGAAGGAGACAAGAAAACTCCCATCGGTCAATTCGCAGTTGAAGATTTATATTACAGATCAGATAGAGTTAAAAAACCCATAACTAATTTAAAGTGTGTTGAAATTAAAAAAAATATGGGGTGGTGTGATGATCCATTAGATGTAAAAAATTATAATAAATTAATCAAACTTAATAAAAAAATTAAATGTGAAAAACTTTACAGAAAAGACCATAATTATGATTTACTTTTACCGATAAAATATAATTTTTTAAAACCAGTCAAATTCAAAGGTAGCTGTATTTTTATTCACCTGACAAATAATTATAAGCCTACACTTGGTTGCATAGCTTTAAAAAAAAAAGACTTTTTAATAATATTAAGGTTAATCAACAATAAAACAAAAATTAAAATTATTTAATTTCTCTGACCAAATATGTTAGACCCAATTCTTACATATGTAGCAGAATTTTTTATTGCATTTAGATAATCTGAAGACATTCCCATACTCAACTCTTCAAGATTTAGCTTTTTATTTAACTCACTCATTTCTTTAAAAAAAAATTCTGATGGTTCATTTAATGGTGGAATACACATTAATCCCACCACCTCCAAATTAAGAGTTTTACAATATGAATATAGCTCAGACACATAAGATTTGTTTACACCAAATTTTTGCTCCTCATTTCCAATATTTACCTGAATAAAGACTTTTACTTTTTTGTTCTGTTTTTGTTGTTCATCAGATATTTTTTTTGCAAGTTTTTGATTATCTACCGAATGAATATAATCAAATAATTTAACAGCTAATTTTACTTTATTGGTCTGAAGCCCTCCAATTAGGTGAAGTTTAATATCATTGTTATTTAATTTAATATCAGTCCATTTTTCAATCGCTTCTTGAACTTTATTTTCTCCAAAATCTATGTGACCATAT
>CACLSR010000014.1 GCA_902609685.1 uncultured Pelagibacteraceae bacterium | reverse complement strand
TATTTTTATTCAATTGGCAAACCAAATAAGACAAGAATTTTGTGTGTAAAAAACTCATTTCATGGAAGAACTTTAGCTACAATTTTTGCAAGCGGATCTAAGAAAATGACAGAAGGATTTGGACATGTGGGTGGTTTTGATCATTTCATTTTTGGAGATCACAAATCTTTAAAAAAAAAGATAACCAAAAATACAGCTGCAATTATGATAGAACCTATAATGGGTGAGGGTGGTATTAAAGTTGTACCAGATTGGTGTTTAAAAGGATTGAGAAAATTATGTAATAAGAAGAAAATATTACTTATTTTAGATGAGGTGCAATGTGGTATTTCGAGATCAGGTAGTTTTTTTGCATTTGAAAAATCAAAATGTATCCCAGACATAGTGCCAATTGCAAAAGGTATTGGAGGTGGGTTTCCAATCGGAGCAGTTTTAATGAATAGAAAAGTTGCCGCGGGAATGACTCCAGGAACTCATGGCTCTACCTTTGGAGGAAATCCGTTAGCAATGGCAGTTGGAAATACTGTAATGGATATAGTTTCAAGTAAAAAGTTTTTAGAAAATATTAAAAGATTATCTAAATATTTTTTTTCAAATTTAAATCTTCTTAAGGAAAAGTATCCCAAAGTCATTAAAGATATCAGAGGGAGAGGTTATTTAATAGGAATTCAGCTTTATAAAGATCAAACAAAATTTATTCAAAAACTTATGGATAAAAAGTTATTAACCATTAGGGCTGCAGAAAATGTTATACGTGTCTTACCCCCGCTAAATGTCAAAAAAAATGAGTTAGATCAAGCTCTTAAGATTATCAACAAAGTTTGCGCGGAACTAAAATAAAATGAAACACTTTATTAATCTAAAAGATATTCCAGCGAAAGATCTTAGAAGAATTTTGATTGATGCAAAAAAAAGAAAAAAAGCAAGAAAGAAACTTAACACCCTTGATCACGATAAAGGTACGCCTTTAAAAGGAAAATTATTGATACAAATGTTTGAAAAATCTAGTTTAAGAACTCGCTTGTCCTTTTTCTTAGCTATCTCACAGCTCTCTGGTCGAACTCTAACTCTTAGACCAGATGAACTGCATTTATCTAAAGGAGGTGAAAGTATTGAAGATACCGCTAAAATACTGTCAAGCTTTGGTGATGCTTTTATGCTAAGAACCGATAATGATGAAAAGTTGGAGGAATTTAAAAAGCATTTAACAATTCCGATTATTAATGGATTAAGCCCGTCCTCTCACCCAACACAAATCTTGTCAGATGTATTCACAGTTGAGGAAATTAAAAAAAAACAAATATCAAAATTAAACATTACTTGGATTGGAGACTCAAATAATGTTCTGAATTCTTTGATTGCTGCCTCAATTAAATTTTCTTTTAAATTAAAAATTGGTTGTCCAAAAAAATATCAACCTAATAAGAACATAATGAATTATATCAAAAAAAAAAAAAATAAAATTAAGATTTATAATGATCCAAAAAAAGCAGTTGTTGGAGCCGATGTAATTTTTTCTGATAAAGTAATATCAATGAACGATAAAGTTAATAAAAAAAAAAAATTAAAGGATTTCAAAAATTTTAAGATTAATAAAAATCTTCTCAAAAAATGTCCAAGAGCTATATTCTTGCATTGTCTTCCAAGAGGAAGCGAAGTTGATGAAAATGTTTTTAAAAGCAAACAATCAAAAGTTTGGCTACAGGCTTTAAATAGAGTTCACGTACAAAAATCGATACTACTTTATTGTCTTGGAAAATTAAGGTAAGGGAAGTGGGTTATCAGAATTTTGGTTCAGGTATAAAATAACTGAGGCTCTATCTTTCTCTTTTTTCAATCCAGCGAAAGCCATTTTAGTTCCCTTAATCCATTTTGCTGGTCTAATTAGGTAACCATTTAATTCTTCAAAGGTCCAATTCTTTCCATATTCGGTAAGTGCTTTAGAATATTTATAATCGGAGACAACACCAACTTGTCTGTTCACTACATTGTAAAGTGCAGGACCAATATTATTTTTCCCACCTTTGACAATCGAGTGACATGCGGCACATTTTTTAAAAACTTTTTCTCCATGAGCAATATCTGCCATCGCCATCAAGGCTGCAATATCAACTTTTTCTGTTACTGTGTCTGATTTAGTTTCTGTGCTAGCTGTTACTGCTTGTTCCACCTCTACGACATAACCTGGAGTTTTAGGTTTTTCTACGTAAAAAATAGCATCGGAAAGTTTTCCAATACCGATAATGATCAGAGCAACCAATAAAACAGCAGCGATTATCTTGTTTAGTTCAAATGAATCCATTTAATTAAAATATTTTGAACATATAACACTATAAATTTAAAATTGCTCATATATTTTGATGTACAATTTTGCCTCTGTTTATATTGTGCTCATAGTTAAAAAAATAATGAAAACTTTGGTAATAATTCCCTCTAGATTGTCTGCACAGAGATTGCCGGGTAAACCCTTGATGAAAATTAAAGGATTGTCAATCATTTCGCATGTTTTTAAAAAAGCAGAGGAAGCAAATATTGGAGAAGTAATAGTTGCAGCAGAAGATCAAGAGATAGTTGATGATGTTAAACAAAATGGCGGACAGGCAATTTTAACAAAAAATGATCATAAAACTGGTACAGACAGGATTTATGAGGTGTTACAAAAAATCAATTCCGCAGATGTTGATTTAATAATGAATCTTCAAGGTGATGAACCTCTAATGAATATAGATGATATTAGAAACTTGAATAAAAAGATGATTGAAAGTTCTTCAAAATTAGGAACTTTAGCTTCCAAAATTCAGAACAAAGCCTTATTAGAAAATCCAAATGCAGTGAAGGTTTTGACCAAAGAAAATTTAAATCAAACAAATTTTCCGGAGGCATTAAATTTTATGAGAAATATTACTGAAGAAACAAAAAACATTTATCATCATCTAGGTATATATTCATATAATAAAGATACTCTTGAGAAATTTGTTTCTTTAAATCAATCCACTAGCGAGATCAAAAATAAACTTGAGCAACTTAGGGCGCTAGATAATAATATGAAAATTAATGTTGCTTTTGCGAAGTTTGCCCCTATAGGTGTAGATACAAAAGAGGATTTAGAAGCTGTCAAAAAAATCATGGAAAACAAATCTTAATGAGTAAAATTTATTTTCAAGGTACATTTGGAGCCTATTCACATCTTGCGGCAATATCAATTTTTAAAGATGCTGAAATTATTCCATGTAAAACTTTTGATGAATGTTTTTTAAAAGCCTCAAAAGACGATAATTCAAAAATTATTATTCCAGAGTCAAATAGAATTACAGGCAATATTGGAATTGAATATTTAATCTTTAAATATAGACTCAATATCTATTCTGAATATTTTCAGAAGATAGAACATAACTTATTAGGTTTACCAGGCACAAAAATTTCAGACATAAAAGATGTTTATTCTCATGGACAAGCACTCTCTCAATGTTCTAAATTTATAAAATCAAATAGCTTAATTGAGCATGTGCGGGCTGATACAGCTGGCTCTGCAGAAATGGTTTCAAAAACAAAGGATAAGACGAAAGCTGCAATAGCTTCATTATTGAGTGCTAAAACATATAATTTAGAAATAATTAAAAAGAATATTGAAAATGAAAAAGGCAATCAAACAAGATTCTTAATTATGGGAAAAAATATATCTCAACCAGAGTTTGGAAACAAAAAATATATCACATCTTTCTTGTTCAAACTTAAAAGTAAACCTGCGGCATTGTACCAATCTTTAGGTGGTTTCGCTATTAACGGAGTAAATTTAACAAAATTACAAAGTTATCCAGAAAAAAATACATTCGATTCATTCTTTTTTTTGTGTGATCTTGATGGTCATATTGAAGATACAAAAGTTCAAAAATCTTTAGAGGAATTAGGATTGCATTGTCAAGATTTTCACGTCTTAGGTGTTTTTGAGGCAGATAAAATAAGAGGAAAATAAAAATAATCTTTTCTTGTAGACTAGAAATTATACCTGCTATAATAGTTTTGGGGGCTAGGGCGTTTGCTTCATGAAACCGGTCAGGGAAGAAATTCAGCAGCCGAACTAAAAGTGGAACGGGTCTAGTCTCCTCATTTAATTATGAATAAAAATTCTAAAGTATTAGCTCTTAAGTACCGACCACAAAATTTTTTTGAATTGATAGGACAAGAAGTTATTGCTGAAACCATCATAAATTCAATTAAAGCAAACAAAGTGCCTAATGCATATCTTTTCACTGGTATTCGTGGTGTTGGTAAAACAACAATTGCTAGAATTGTAGCTAAATCTCTTAATTGTACAAATGGTATAGATAAAATATGTAAAGATGATTTATGCGATAACTGTGAGGCAATTACTAATTCCAGTCACATTGATGTCCTAGAGATGGATGCCGCTAGTAAAACAGGTGTCGATGATGTAAGAGACCTCATTGAATTCTCAAGATATGGTCCAAGCACATCAAAGTATAAAATATTTATAATTGATGAAGTACACATGCTTAGTAAGCAGGCATTTAACGCTTTATTAAAAACTTTAGAAGAACCTCCTCAATATGAGAATGGTGGTGGTTTAAAATTTATTTTTGCTACTACAGAAATTAAAAAAATTCCAATTACTGTGGTTTCCAGATGTCAGAGATTTGACTTATCAAGAGTTAAATCAGGTGAATTGTTTGAGTTTATAAAAAAAATTAAAGACAAAGAGAAGGGAAAAATATCAGATGATGCCTTGAGACTGATTGTAAAAATTTCTGAGGGGTCTGTTAGAGATGCACTATCTTTACTCGATAGAGCCTTATTAAGTTTGGATAAAGATAAAGAACTAGATTTAAATTCAGCTCAAAAAATTTTTGGATATTTTGATAAATCACAATTGATTGATTTATTTGAATTAATCTTAAGGGGGGAAGAAAAAAAAGTCATAGAAATTTACAGAAAAATTTATGAGCAAGGGGTTGAGCCGAAAGTATTTATAAATGATTTTTTAGAGCTGGTTTATTACTTTAAAAATATTAACTCATTAAATATGGAGAGTATGAATTTTACTTTGAATGATGAGGAGTTTTCAAAAATAAAAAGAATTACTAATGAAGTTAGCGATGAAACATTAATATTATTTTGGCAGTTTACTTTAAAAACGCTTAGGGAGTTAGAAATTGTTAATAATCAAAATCTATCAATTGAAATGTTTCTTATTAGATTAATGTATTTAAAGTCCTCAGCAAATAAAGAGCATTCACTCTCGAACAGGAATAAAATTGATCAATTTAAAAAGCAAGATGATGAACAAATCATAGTTAATGAAAAAAAGAATGAAACAATTAGTCAGGTTAAAAATATTTCACAAGAGCAAGAAGTGAAAATTGAAAACAATAAAGAAATTAATGCAGGGGAAAAGCTAAATGTAACTTCATTTGACCAACTTTTAAAAATTTGTAATGAAAAAAAAGAGATTAAGCTTAAGTATGAGCTAGAAAAAAATGTAAATTTAGTTCATTTCGAAAGCAATCGTATTGAAATATCTTTTAACAATAATCTAGATAAAAATTTTATTAAAGATTTATCTTTGAAACTTTTTGAATGGACTGGAGACAGATGGATTATCGCATTAAGTAAATCAAAAGGTGAGTTATCAATAAAAGATAAGCAAAAAAATCAAAAAATTAAGAATATCAATTCTGCTAAACAATCTAAATTATACAAAAATTTATTAGAAAAATTTCCTGATGCAGATTTAATCGACGTCAACCCAAAAGAAGAAAATGATTAGATGACAGATTTTACTAAAATATTAGATAAGGCTAAAGAACTTGAAGCAAAAATGAAAGAAAGTCAGGAAAATATTAAAAAAATTAGAGTAGAGGGTGTATCAGGAGCTAATTCAGTTAAAGTTATTTTGGATGGAGAGGGCATAATGCAAAAAATAGAAATCTCAGATGAAACATTAAAAGAAAATAAATCTGTTTTAGAGGATTTAATTACTGCTGCTCACAATAATGCAAAATCAAAATTGAGAGAAAAAACTAACGAAGAAATTTCTAAAACAACCGGAGGATTTGGAATCCCTGGCTTTAAGTGGCCACTATAAATATGCAAAATGTAAATGAGATAGACGAACTAATAAAGATAATATCAAAACTCCCAGGTCTTGGACCTAAATCTGCAAAGAGAATTGTTCTAAAATTGATCAATAATAAAGATGAACTTGTAAAACCTATGGCCAACATATTAGTTCAAATTTATAAAAATGTAACAAGATGTAATTCATGTGGATCTTTAAAATCTAATCTTCAAGATTGCGTTAATTGTGTAAATCCAAAGGGGAATTTCAAAAAGATTTGTGTAGTTGAGGACATTGCAGATCAGTGGTCGATAGAAAATTCTAATATATTTCAAGGATATTTTCATATTTTAGGAGGAACAATTTCTTCGTCAACACAGAGAAAAGAGGATTTATTAATTAATTCATTGGTTGAGAGAGTAAAAAGAGATGATATAGAAGAAGTAATTTTAGCAACTAGTGCTACTGTTGAAGGCCAAACAACAGCATTTTATATTCAAGAAAGTCTAAAAAAAACAAAGGCTAAAATTACAAGATTAGCACAAGGTTTACCTGTTGGTGGTGAAATAGAAACTCTTGATGATGGAACATTATTCTCTGCCTTTAAAAACAGATCTGAAATCAATTCAAGCTAGATTTTTTTTCTATTCTGTTTAAATGTAGAAGAGGCTCTGTATAACCTGATGGTTGATCTTTTCCCTTTAATATCAAGTCGCAAGCAGTTTTAAATGCTAAAGAATTTTCGAAATTATCTGACATTTTGATATAGTTTTTATCATTCTCATTTTGTTTATCTACAACTTTTGCCATGGCTTTCATGATTTCCATTACCTGAATTTTTGTTGTGATCCCATGATGTATCCAATTAGCAATGTGTTGCGACGATATCCTCAAGGTAGCTCTATCTTCCATAAGTCCAATATTATTTATATCAGGGACTTTTGAACAACCCACTCCTTGGTCAATCCATCTGACAACATAACCTAGCAGTGTTTGTGCTGAGTTAGTAATTTCCTTGTTGATTTCATCAACTGACCAATTAGGTCTATCAGCCACAGGGATAGTCAATAGATCATCTAATTTAGATTGTTCACGCTTCATAATTTTTTTTTGTTCATCAAAAATGTTTATTTGATGATAGTGAAGAGCATGTAATGATGCTGCAGTTGGGGAAGGAACCCAGGCACAATTTGCACCAGCTTTTAAATGACTGATTTTTTCATCTAACATTTCCTTCATTTTATCTGGCATTGCCCACATGCCTTTACCTATTTGTGCCTTACCTGAAAAACCACATTTAAGACCAATATCAACATTATTATTTTCATAAGCAGAAATCCATCTGGATGATTTCATATCGCCCTTTTTAATCATTGGACCAGCTTCCATGGAGGTATGCATCTCATCACCAGTTCTATCTAAAAATCCAGTATTTATAAAAAAAACTCTATTTTTCAAAGTTCTTATACACTCCTTTAAATTTGCAGAAGTTCTTCTTTCTTCATCCATAATACCAATTTTGCAAGTATATTTTTGTAAGCCAAGTAATTCCTCGACTTTGGAAAAAATTAAGTCAGTAAAAGCTGTTTCATCTGGTCCATGCATTTTTGGTTTAACAATATAAATTGATCCAGTTCTTGAATTTTTCTTTTTTTTAAAGTCGTGTAATGCAGCAGTGGCTGTTATAAAAGCATCCATTATTCCCTCTGGCACTTCGCTACCATCATTTAAAATTATTGATGAATTGGTCATCAAGTGGCCTACATTTCTTATTAATAGCAAACTTCTTCCATGCAATTTAAGACCTTTTCCTTCTTTAGAAATAAAGCTTCTGTCAGGATTCAGTTTTCTTTCTAATTTTTTTCCATTTTTTTCGAATTGTACTTTAAGATCCCCTCTCATTAGACCTAGCCAGTTTCTGTAGCATGTTACTTTGTCTTCAGCATCAACTGCAGCAACACTATCTTCATTGTCACAAATTGTTGAAACCGCAGACTCTGCTATCACATCACTTATTCCGGCTATATCATGAGCAGCACTAAACGCTTTTGGATTAATTATAATTTCAAAATGCAGGTTATTATTTTTTATAATTATTGCTGTTGGCTTATTTACATCACCTCTGTGACCTACAAATTTATTTTCATCTTTAAGTTTATACTCTTTATCTTCTTTTAAAATTAGAAGATTTTTATCTTTTATTTTAAGTTCAGATATATTTTTCCAACTAGTCCCATCAATTGGAATATATTTATCAAAAAATTCTCTGACATATTTTATTACTTCTTGTCCTCTATTTGGGTCGTATCTTTCACTTCCTCCTTCTTCTGACTCAATAATATTTGTACCATATAAACTATCATATAAACTTACCCATCTAGCATTAGCTGCATTGAGAGTGTATCTAGCATTCATTATTGGAACGACTAGTTGTGGTCCAGCAATTTGAGCAATTTCATCATCTACATTATTGGTCTCTATTTTGAAATCTGGTCCTTCCTC
>CACLSR010000013.1 GCA_902609685.1 uncultured Pelagibacteraceae bacterium | reverse complement strand
GAATAGGTATTATGCTTTTGTTTTATTATAGATGAGTCTTCTGAAATATATTTAGGATTTGTTAATTGATATTTATTTCGAAAGTGTTTAATTCTACCACTAATTGTTACTTCTTTTCCAATAGGTAATATTTTTCTAATATATCCCTCGTAACTATTAAAAAAAACACAATCTATTTCACCAGTTTCATCTTTGCATAAAACTCGATTTGGTAAGTTTCTTACTCTTGGAAATGAATATTTTTGAGGAATTATAGTTATAGTCTGTATCTCATCGATTTTTAAATCTTTAATTTTCGAAGATAAACTTCGGTCTGTATAAGATTTTGGTAATTTCCATAACAGATCAAAAATACTATTAATTTTTTTTCTTTTTAATAAATTTGATGTTTTTAAACCAACACCTTTTATAGATTTTAGGTCAGATAATAAATATTCATAATTTCTTTTAATATCCATAAACTAATATTATATTCCTAATATGACCGCTGATATAGAACAAATAAAAAAAAAAATTATATACAGATCAAATTATCGCGGTACCAAAGAAATGGATAAACTTTTAGGAGCATTCACTAATAAATACATAGATCAATTAGATGTTAAAGATTTAAATGAATTAATAAAATTCTTAGAAATAGATGATAATAATCTTTACAATTTTTATAATGGTTTAAAAACCAACATTGAATTTGAAGATAACAAAATTAATAATTTATTTAAAAATTTTAAATATTAACAATTATATGGCGGAGAGACTGGGATTCGAACCCAGGAAAGAGTTGCCCCTTTGCCGGTTTTCAAGACCGGTGCTTTCAACCGCTCAGCCATCTCTCCGTGTAGAAGCTTTTATAATTAAAAATATTTAATTCAACAATAAAATAGTCTAATTACTCATGATATTTAATTCATTTAATTAGTATGAAAAATGATTTTAACAAAGGTTTAATATTAACTTCTTTAGGTTCTTTTTGGTGGGGATTTATTGGAGTTATATATTTTGAGTCAGTTTCTTTTATTGGTCATACTGAATTAGTTGTTCACAGATGTCTGTGGACAGCAATAATGTTAATTTTAACCACAACATTTCTGTCTAAATGGAAAATTTTTTTAAAAGAAATAAAAGATAAAAAAAAATTAATTGCATTATTTTTGTCTGGTTTTTTAATTTTTGTTAATTGGTCTATATGGATATATGCTGTTGCATCTGAAAGGATTATTGATGCTAGTTTTGGTTATTTTATAATGCCAATAATTAGTGTTCTTTTGGGGTATATTTTTTTTAAAGAGGAACTAAACAAAAAAAGGATTTTTTCAATTATTCTAGTTTTTGTCTCAATATTGATTTTAATTTTTTTTAATCTTAAATCATTACCATGGGTCGGTCTCATTGTAGCTTTTAGTTGGGCCTTTTATAATTTAGTTCGAAAAAAAATCGAAATTGATACCGATATTGGGTTGCTAATTGAAAGTTTATATATTTTCCCTTTTGCTTTAGTTGCATTTTATATAATTGCAAATAATGGTCTAAACGACTTTAACTTAAGTAATCCAGGATTAAGTCTATACTTACTTTTAGCTGGTCCGATGACTGTGATTCCTTTGTTTCTATATGTAAGAGGGGTTGAGTTAATTGGATTAGGACCTACCGGAATGATATTTTATATAACGCCAACATTACAGTTCATTTTAGGTTATTTTTATTACGGAGAGGATTTTTCATTAGTTAAATTTCTAAGTTTTATTATTATTTGGATTGCTGTAATTATATATTTAAATGACTTATATGAAAAAAATTAAAATTTTTTTTTTAATTCTATTTTTTCTAAATTCCAACTTATTTGCAAATGAGAATACAGATTTTGAAAAGTGGAAAAAAGATTTCAAACAAAGAGCTTTAGCAAATAATATTTCTGAGAAAACTTTTGATCTGGTAATGACAGATACTAAGTTCTTAGCAAATGTTATAAAATATGACAGATACCAGCCTGAATTTTATGAAGACACCAAAACTTATATATCAAAGAGATCTTCTACAAAAAAATTAAATAAAGGTATCGACTTCTATTTAAGCAATAAAGATTTGATTAATATTGTTGAAAATAAGTTTAAAATTGAGAAGGAACTTCTATTGTCATTGATGGGCATTGAAACAAATTATGGAACATATGTTGGAAAAATGGATATCCTTTCCTCACTAGCAACTTTAAGTTATGATAAAAGAAGATCTGAATTTTTTACTAAAGAGCTTTTAATCTTATTAAAATTAATTGATGAAAATCAGATAGATTATAAATCATTGTATGGTTCATGGGCAGGTGCATTTGGTTTTTTTCAATTCATGCCCTCAACCATAAAAAATCACGCAATTGATTTTAATACAGATAATTATATTGATTTAAAAAATTCTCATGATGCTTATGCTTCAGCAGCTAATTATCTTAAAAAAATTGGTTGGAAAAAAGACTCACCTTGTTTTTATAGAATAGATCTTAAAGAAGATATTCCAAAAAAATATTTGAATGTTTCTGCAAAAAAACTCCAAAATAAAAAAAAATTAGGATTTTTTAAGAAATATATTGATAATTATGATGATATAAGCTTTCTAAAATCAAATTATAATGTTGCAATAATCACTCCAGACAAAGATATTATTCCTGGTGCAGATACTTTAAATCCTGCATATATTGTATTTGATAACTACGAAATAATTCTCCAATGGAATAGATCTCTAAGATTTGCTTTAGCTGTTTGTACCTTAAAAGATAAATTTAAAAATGAATTATAAAATTTTATTAATATTTTTGTTATCAATATTTTTGATAGGTTGTGAACAAGTAGCAATGAAGCCAGATAAGATTGAAACAAAAATAGAGAAAAAATATAGTAATAGTGGCTTTGCTTTAATCTTTGACGAAAATGTAAAAAAAATTAAAAAATTAGATGATAGATCATTAATGATTCATCACAAATCACTTAAAAGAAAATCTGCTGTTAAGATTACAAATCCAAAAAACGGAAAGTCTTTAATTGCAGAAGTAAAATCTAATAACCAAAAATTTTCAGATTTTTACAATTCTGTTATATCTAGAAGAATTGCTGAAGATTTAGATCTTGATTTCAATGAACCCTTATTGGAAATAGTGTTAATATCTAGAAATTCTACTTTTATTGCAAAAAAAAGTAAAACTTTCGATGAGGAAAAAAACGTTGCAGAAAAGGCGCCAATTGATGGTATTCAAATTAATGATTTAAGCAAAACTAAGAAAAAAGAAAAAAAAATAACTAAAGAAAAATTTTCTTACTCAATAAAGATTGCTGATTTTTACTATAAATCTACTGCTAAAATGATGATTTCTAGAATCAAAGATGAAACTTCTATAAAAAACTCTAGGATAAAAAAATTATCTCAAACTAAATTTAGAGTATTAATAGGTCCTTTTAATGATATAAAAAGTTTGAAAGAGTCATTTGAGAAGTTAAAATCTCTTAATTTCGAAAACTTAGAAGTGCTAAAAAATGTTTAAAAATTTTCTAATTACAATTCTTATAACTTTTTTTATTTCTAACAGTGCGCATTCTAATATTGAGATAAAAGCAAGAACAGCAATCTTACAAGATTTTTTGTCGGGTGAAATTTTATATGAAAAAGAACCAGACAGATCAATTTATCCTGCTTCAATGACAAAAATAATGACCTCCATTATTGCTTTTGATTTAATTAAATCAGGCGATTTAACTTTAGATGAAAAATTTATTATTTCAGAGAAAGCTTGGCGGCTATCAACTTCTGGATATTCTTCAATGTTTGTTATGGTCAATGATGAGGTGAGTGTAGAAAATTTACTTAGAGGTATTATTGTTGCCTCAGGAAATGATGCTTGTGTTGCATTAGCTGAAGGAATAGCAGGAACTGAAGAGGAATTTGCAATTATGATGACTTCCAAAGCACAAGAAATTGGTATGAGTAGTACAAATTTTGCAAACTCATCTGGAATTAATGATCCTGACAATTATTCAACAGTAAAAGACATAATGATAATGTCTCATTATTTAATTAAAAACTATCCAGAATATTACGAGTGGTTCAGTGAAAAAGAATTTACTTGGGATAGAACTGGTGGCGATCCAATTACTCAAGGAAATAGAAATCCACTTTTATATAAAAATATGGGTGCAGATGGAATTAAAACTGGATATCTTGCAGTGGAAAAATATTCTTTAGCATCATCATTAGAAAGAAAAGGTAGACGGTTAATTGCAGTAGCTAGTGGCTTTGAAACTAAAAATTCTAGATCTAGAGAAAGCTCAAAACTATTGACATATGGTTTAACGAATTTTGATTTAGTAGAAATAAACAAATCGGGAGAAGAATTTGATAGCGTTGATGTTTGGTTAGGAAAAAAGGATTCTGTTAAAGTTTATACTAAAGAAGATATCTATAAAATTATAAAAAAAGGTAAGAAAAAATTATTAAAAGTTAAAATGTTATATGAAGGACCTGTGGAAGCGCCAATTAGTAAAGATCAAGTTTTAGCCAAATTAAAGATCATTTACGATGATGAATTAATTGATGAATATGATCTTTTAGCAAAAGAACAAGTTAATAAAGTAAATATTTTTTCAAGATTAATGAAATCCTTAAATTATTTGATTTGGGGTGATGTCTAAAAAAATTGTTATAGCCTTTGAAGGTATTGAGGGTAGTGGAAAAACTTTTCATATTGACAATGTTTCTAAATATTTAAAAAGAAAAAAGATACCTCATATAAAGATAAGAGAGCCTGGAGGGAATAAGAATTCAGAAAAGATAAGAAAATTAATTCTAGATAAGAAATCTAATTTTAATAAAAATACTGATTTATTACTTTATTTAGCGGCTAGAAGTGAAAACATGGATAATTTGAAAAAAAATTTTAGAAAAAAGATAATTTTGCTAGATAGGTTTACCGACTCTACCATTGCTTATCAACATTTTGGAATGGGTGTAAATTTAGATATTATTAAAAAGATTAATAATCATATTTTAAAATCATTTAAAGTAGATTTTACGTTTTTGAGTATTGTTAGCACAAACAATATGCAAAAAAGATTGAAACAACGAAAAAAACTTAATCGTTACGATGAGTTCAAAGAAAAATTTTACAAAAAAGTACAAAATGGTTTTTTAAGAATATCTAAAAATAAAAAAAGATATAAAATAATTAATTCAAATCTTCCTATCGAATTAAACAAAAAAAAAATAATTGAAAAAATTGAAAAATTAGTAAAATGAATTTTTATCCTAACAGCCAAACAAATCTTTATGGATTACAGGATAATCTTTTATTTTTTGCTAAATTATTTGATCAAAAAAGATTACCATCAAAGATTTTATTAACTGGTCAAAAAGGTATTGGCAAATGTACTCTTGCTTATCATTTAATTAATTTTGTTTTATCAAAAGATGAAGAAATGCCTTATGATTTAGCTGAATTTAAAATAAATTTAGATAATCGCTCATTTAAGTTAATTCAAAATGGTTCATGTCCAAATTTTAATTTAATAGATATAAATCCTGAGAAAAAAAACATAGATATAGAACAAATTAGAGAATTAATAATTCAACTCAATAAGTCTTCATTCAACAATAAGCCAAGATTTGTTTTAATTGATAATATTGAATATTTGAATTTAAATTCAGTAAATGCGCTGTTAAAAACGTTAGAGGAACCTAATGATAATATATTTTTTATTTTAATAAATAGTAATAAGAAAATAATTCCTACTCTTCTATCTCGTTGTATTAATTTCAATATATCCCTAGAAAATGATAAGGTTAATGAAATTAGTTCACTTCTTTTTGATAATGATATTGATAATCTCTTAAATAAAGATTTATTAAATTATTATTCTACTCCTGGAGAAATTTATAATCTTTTAAAATTTTCTGAAGAAAAAAAGATTAATTTAAAAGACATAAATTTAAAAGATTTTTTATTAAAACTTATAAGTGAAAATATTTATAAAGATGATAAGCAATCAAAAACATTTGTTTACAATATACTTGAATTATTTTTGATAAAAGATATTTCAGTTTCAAATTCAGATGTTTACGATTATTTTTTGAAAAGAATAAATGATTTTAAGAAATTCAATTTAGATGATGAATCTTTATTTTTAGAAATAAATTCAAAGCTTTTAAATGGATAAAAATTATTATATTACAACACCCATTTATTATCCCTCAGCTAAACCACATATGGGACATGCTTATTCGAGTATCATCGCTGATTTTTTTGCCAGGTTTAAAAGAATAGATGGATTTAAAGTTTATTTTCTGACTGGGACTGATGAGCACGGTTTAAAAATTCAAAGAGCTGCAGAAAAAAAAGGAGTTGAACCTCTAGCGTTCTGCGATGAAATCAGCAAAACATTCAAGAATTTATCAAAAACTCTAAATTTAACAAATAATGATTTTATAAGAACAACTGAGTCTCGACACAAAAAATCTGTTCAATATTTATGGGAAGAATTGAAAAAAAATGATGATATTTATTTATCAAAATATTCTGGTTGGTATTCAGTATCGGATGAGGCGTTCTACAATGAGGATGAGATTGAAGATCTTGATAATAAAAAAGTGGCCATATCATCTAAATCTCCTGTTGAATGGGTTGATGAGGAATCTTATTTTTTTAGATTATCTAAGTGGGAAAAGGCATTATTAGAATTTTATGAAAAAAATCCTGATTTTATTTCTCCAGCATCAAGGAAAAATGAAGTCATAAGTTTTGTTAAAAATGGATTAAAAGATTTGTCAGTAAGTAGAAAAAGTTTTTCATGGGGTATTAAAGTTCCAAATGATGATGATCATGTCATATATGTATGGTTAGATGCTCTCACTAATTATATAAGTGCTTTAAATTATCCCAATAAAGATGATGAATTATATAAAAAATTTTGGCCAGCATCTGTTCACTTGATTGGAAAAGATATATTAAGATTTCATGCAATATATTGGCCTGCGTTCCTATTGGCCGCAAAAATTACTCCTCCAAAAAAAGTTTACGGACATGGGTGGATATTATCTAATGAGGAAAAAATGTCTAAATCAAAAGGAAATATATTGGATCCATTAGAAATTATAAAACAATATGGATTGGATCCTTTGAGATATTATTTAATAAAAGAAGTTTCATTTGGAAATGATGGTAATATTTCTCAAGAAAGATTAGAAGATTGTATTAATAGTGATTTAGCTAATAATTTTGGTAACTTATGTCAACGTGTATCTGCATTTGTTATTAAAAATTGTGATAGCAAGGTGCCAGAAAAAATTAAATTTGAAAATGATGATATAAAAATTTTAGATGAATATAGCCAGAATTTAGATAAGTTGAGATCGGAAATAGATAATCAAAATATTAACTATTATATTGATTATATTGTAAATCGATTATTTGAAGCCAATAAATATTTTAATGACCAGGAGCCGTGGAAAAAAAAAGATGATAAAATTAGGTTAAATACAATAGTTTATACAACTCTTGAAATTGTTAGAAAAGTAACTTTTTTATTATATCCAATTATTCCGCAATCATCTCTTAAAGCACTTAAAATTTTCAATCTTGAAGAAAAAGATGTAATTTTTCAGTCAATTGGAAATAATGAATTTTTAAAAAAAGGAAGTGCTATTAATAAAATTGATATATTATTTAACAAAATAGAAAAAGAAAATGATTGATTCACATTGTCATCTTGATCATGAGCCATTATTTAGTGATCTAAAAAATGTTATACAACGATCAAAAAAAATTGGTGTTAAAAAATTATTAACAATCTCAACATCTATTGAAAGCTTTTCCAGAGTTAAAGAAATTGTAAATAAAGATGAAATTATATTTGGTACAATTGGAATACACCCACATGAGGCAGATAAAAATAACGTCAACTCAGAATTTTTTACAAAAAATTTAAATCAAAATAAAAAAATTATTGGAGTTGGGGAAACTGGTCTTGATTTTTATTATGATAATTCAGATAGAGATAAACAAATAGAAAGTTTTAAGATACACATTAAAGCTGCATTAGAAGCGAATATACCATTAATTATTCATTCAAGAAATGCTGAAGAAAAAACTTACGAAGTATTAAATGAATATAAAGATGAAAAGTTAAAAATTTTGATGCATTGTTTCACGGGATCTCAAAAATTTGCAGAAAAGCTTTTAAAATTTAATTCTTATTTTTCTGCAAGTGGCATTATCACTTTTAAAAATTCTGTTGATCTTCAGAATACATTTAAGTCTCTTCCATTAGATAGAATTCTTATTGAAACAGATAGTCCTTTTTTAGCTCCAGTGCCAAACCGAGGAAAAAAAAATGAACCGTCATTTATAGATTTTACTGCAGCCAAACTTGCAGAAATAAAGGGCATTGAAAAATCTGAACTTATCAAAATTACCACTAATAATTTTAATAATCTTTTTTTTAATTAAAATTATATGAAGTTTATAATACTTGGTTGTGGTAGTTCAATGGGTGTACCAAGACCAGATGGTTTTTTTGGTAATTGTGATCCTAAAATCAAGAAAAATTATAGAACACGATGTTCTGCACTATTAAAAACCTCTAATCAAAATATATTGATTGATACTTCACCTGATTTACGACAACAATTATTAAGACATAAGATTAAAAAAATAGATAAAGTGCTTTTTTCCCACATGCATGGTGATCAAACACATGGAATAAATGATTTAAGATCATTTTATATAAGTAGCAAAAATCAAATCGATGTATATGCTGATCCATTTACTTCTAAATATTTAAAAAATAGTTTTTCATACATATTCAAAAGTTACTCTAGAGAGTATCCTGCTACTTTAAAATTGCATAAATTACCAAAAACTTTTCTTACATCAAATAATAAGAAAAAAATTTCTGTTAAATCTATTAAAGT
>CACLSR010000012.1 GCA_902609685.1 uncultured Pelagibacteraceae bacterium | reverse complement strand
ATATCCCAAATACTTGTGCATCAACAGTTAAAGCGATAAAAGATTTAAATATTAATTATTTAACTATACACATAAGTTCCGGCTTAGAGGCCTTAAAAGCAACAAAAAAAGTTTCGGGAAAAATAAAACTAATTGGGGTGACGATTCTTACATCGATAGACAATAAAGCATTAAAAGATATTGGATTTAATAAAAATTTAAAAAAACTTGTTCTTCATCAAGCAAGAATAGCAAATAAAGCAAAATTAGACGCAATAGTATGTAGCGCTCACGAAGTAAAACTAGTCAAAAAAGTATTTAAAAAAGAAATTATAACTCCAGGTATAAGATTTAATTCTAAATCAAATGATCAAAAAAGAGTTTTAACTCCTAAACAGGCTTACAAAAATGGAAGTGACTGGCTTGTAATGGGAAGGCCTATAACCAAAGGCAATATCAAAAGAAATATTCAAAATCTAATCGATCACTTAAGTCAATGATCAAGGGTTTAAAAATTTGTGGGGTCTCAGATCCTGAAACTTTAAACTATATTTTAAATCATATTCATAAACCTATAATGATAGGTTTCATTACAAACTATAAAAAAAGCAAAAGATTTGTTGAATATGAAAAATTGAAAGATTTAATAAATTTAGATAAAAAACAAGTCAATTTTGTCTCAGTGCTTGTAAATCCAAATGATGAAATCCTGGAGAAAATCAAAGATCTAAATTTTGATTATTATCAACTTTATGATGTTAATCCTGAGAGAACAAAAGAGATAAAATTGAAATTTCAAAAAAAAATAATCACAGCACTCACTATTTCTAATAAAGATGATGTTATCAAATATAAAGATTACATAAAAATATCAGACATTATTCTGTTTGATTCAAAAGGATACGATAAATCTGAAAGTTTTGATCATAGTTTGCTAGATGATGTACCAAGTGAATTAAATAAAATGATTGCAGGAAATATTCAAATAGATGATATACCTAATTTAAAGAATAAAGACTTTATTATTGATCTCAGTGGAGCATTAGAAGACCAAAATGGAAAAAAAGATATTAATAAAATTGATAAATTGTTAAATTTATTTAAGAAAATATGAAACTTAAAAAAAAAGTTCCAGTTATTGATCAAGGAAATTCACTTGGATTTTGGGGTGGCAAATTTGGAGGAAACTTTGTTCCTGAAACTTTAAAAAAACCGATCGAAGATTTGGAAGTTTTATTCAATAAGTTAAAAAAAGATAAAAAATTTATTAATGAGAGAGATAAGTACTTTAAAAATTGGGTTGGATCTCCTACGAGATTTATAAAACTAGAAAATCTTACAAATCACATTGGTGGTGCTCAAATTTGGTCCAAAGTTGTATCGGATGCTAATGGAGGAGCCCATAAAATTTACAACGCTACTGTTCACTGTTTGCTTGCAAAGCGATCTGGTAAAAAAATTATATGTGGAGATACAGGTGCTGGATATGCTGGAAAAATGTTGAGTATGGCTGCTAAAAAGTTTGGTTTAAAATGCAAAATATTTATGGGCGCAAAGGATATTGCTAGACAACAACCAAATGTAAAAGCAATGAAAAAAAATGGAGCTGAAGTCATACCCGTCTATTCAGGGAGTCAAACGCTCGTTGATGCTGTATCAGAATGTATGCGATTTTGGGTTGCTAATTGTGATACAACAGCAATGTGTGTTGGGAGTACAGTTGGACCAGCAGTTTTTGTTCGAATATGTGGATGGAGCACTAGCCAAATTTCAAGAGAGTTAAAAGCACAACTAATTGATGAGTTTGGAGCAATTCCAAAAAAACTTAAATTATACAATTGTGTAGGAGGCGGAAGTTCAAGCTTTGGTTTTTGGAATGAATTTATGGATTATGATAAAAGACAAGTGGAGTTTATTGGGGTAGAGGCTGGTGGACCTAAAAAAAGTAAAAAACATGCAGCACCTTTAACCTATGGTTCAAAAATTGGTATACTTCATGGCGCAGCTCAGTATGTTAATCAAAACTCAGATGGACAAATTGAGGAAACAGAATCTATTTCAGCAGGACTTGATTATCCTGGAATTTCTCCACTTCATTGTTTTTTAAAAGATACCAAGAGAGCAAGGTATACTGCAGCCAGTGATGAAGAAGCTTTAAGTGCCTATAAACTTGTGACAAAGTTTGAAGACTTAAGACCCTCCTTAGAACCAAGCCATGCATTTTTTGTTGCACTAAAAGAGGCAAAAAAACTTAGCAAAAATACTGTGGTAGTAATTAATAGTTGTGGCGATGCATATAAAGACCGGGGAATTTTAGAAGAAAGATTAGGCAAAAAATATGTTAAATCCAATTAGTCTTGCATTTAAAAAAGCAAAAGCAGAAAAAAGACCAGCTTTATTAACCTACACTGTTGCTGGTGATAGCTCAAAAAAACAATCTTTAGATATATTAAAATCTATATCTAAAAATGCAGATATTTTAGAAGTAGGTGTGCCTCACAATACTCCTGTTGCAGATGGAAGCCAAATTCAAACTAGCGCGTATAGAGCAATTAAAAAAGGTATTAAATTAAATGATATATTTAAAATTGTCAGAGATTTTAAAAAATTTAATAAAAGCAAGCCTATTATATTGATGGGTTACTATAATATGATCTTTCAATATGGAGATAACAATTTTTTAAACAAATGTAAAACCTCAGGAGTAAATGGATTAATAGTTGTAGATTTGCCTTGGCCGGAAAATAAAGATTTCGCCAAAAAATGTAAAAAAAAATCAATTTACTTTATTCAACTTTTATCACCCACAACAACAAGTAAAAGACTTAAAAAAATTATAAAAAACTCTCACCCAATGAATTATTTTATATCGATGCTAAGTACTACAGGGGGGAAATTAAAAGTATCACCTCGAGAAATACTTAAAAATTACAATAGAATAAAAAAAATTAATCCTAAAAAAGAGATTGTGATTGGTTTTGGAATTACAGAAAAAACTATTGGAAAACTTAAATCCGCTGATGGATTAGTAGTGGGAAGTGCTATTTGTAAAGAAATTACAAGAAGTTTAAATAGTAGACAAAATCCTGTCACAAATGTAGGTAAGTTAGTAAAAAAAATAAAAAATAAAATTAAATGAATTGGATCACTAAAATAATCAAAGCAGGTGAAAAAATTAAATCTGCCATTCATAAAAGAGCGTCCAAAGAAGACATTGCGAATAGTGATTGGACATCTTGTTGCAAAGGTCCAATATTGAAAAAAGATTTAGAAGAAAATCTTTGGGTTTGTCCCGATTGTAATAAACACCACAGAATTAAACCTAAACAAAGATTTGATATTTTATTTGGAAAAGATAATTACCAAATATTTAAAACACCCATCCCAAAAGATGACCCTTTAAACTGGACAGACTCAAAATCCTATAAGGATAGATTAAAATCTGCCAGAAAAAAAACAGGTATGGATTGTGGGATGATGGTCGTAAGTGGTGTAATCAGTGATATTAAAATCACTGCAGTTGCATCTGATTTTGATTTTTTAGGTGCATCAATGGCAGCTGCAGAAGGAGAAGCTTTCTTATACGGTATTCAACATGCAATTGAGAATAAAACTCCTTTTTTATGTGTAAGTGCAGGGGGTGGAATGAGAATGATGGAAAGTTTAATTTCTTTATCTCAAATGACAAGAACCACACTAGCAGTAAATGAATTAAAAAATAATAATCTTCCATATCTTGTTTGTATTACGGACCCGACTGCTGGTGGAATCACAGCTTCCTATGCAATGTTAGGTGATATTCATATAGCTGAGCCTGGAGCGCTAATTGCTTTTGCTGGAGCAAGAGTAATTCAAGGAACTGTTAAAGAGGAATTACCAGAAGGTTTTCAAAAGAGTGAATATGTTGAAAAGACAGGCTTTGTAGATTTAATTGTTGAAAGAAAGGATTTAGCTGAAAAAATTGGAACTTTATTGTCAATATTGTTAAAGAAAAATTCTGTTATAAGCACTGAACAAGATGAAACTACAGAAAATACTCAGTCGCTTTCTAAAATTGCATAAAAAAGAAATTGATCTAAGCTTAGATCGAATTATTCACCTTTGTGAAAAACTTGGTAATCCTCAGGATAAAATCAAAGCCATCAGTATTGTTGGGACAAATGGTAAAAACTCAACAATTCAAGCTTGTTATTCAATTTTAAAAGAGACAGGAATAAAGTGTAATGTTTACACCAGCCCTCATATTCAAAAAATAAATGAAAGATTTGTTTTTAACAACCAACAACTAGGGGATGATGAACTGGCCTCTTTATTTGAGGAGGTTGAGAGAGTAAATGCGAATAATCCAATAACGTTCTTTGAAATTTTAACTGCATGTTATTTTTATAAAGCAGCTCAATATCCTGATAATCTCAATCTAATTGAAGCAGGTTTATTTCATAGGTTTGATGCAACAAATATCTTAAAAAATAATCTTGCAAGTATTGTAACTTCTATATCGAAGGACCATTTAGACTGGCTTCCAGAAAATGAGAGAACTATTGATAAGATTATTTTTGAAAAAACCTCAAAACTTTTAAATTCAAATATTATTGTTGCAAAACAATACCCTATTTCAACATTAGAAAAGATTAAAAAAACTATTCATCAAAATCAATCTAATAAGTATTTTTTTAATGATGATTTTTCATTTTCAAATGGAGAAAATGAATTCTTTTATTATGAAGATAAATTTGGTGGATTAAAACTACCAAAACCAAATGTATTAGGTGAATTTCAACAGGAAAATATTTCAACAGCTATCGCAACTTTACGAATATTAGATCTGGGCATTGAAGATCATCACATAAAAAAAGGTATTCAAAAAATCGACAATATTGCAAGACTTCAAACAATTGAGTCAGGTAAATTAAAAGATTTAGTTAAAGACAATCTTTTTTTAATATCTGGAGATCATAATGAAGATGGAGCAAGAGTGTTAAATGAATATTTAAAAAGCCTAGATTGTAAAAAACATGTCATTATTGGTATGATGGATAATAAAGAACATGAAAAATATATTAACCATTTTAAAGATATTGACTCAATAACAACTGTAGATATTAAAAACCAGCCAAATGCAATTAGTGGGCTTAAATTAAAAGAAAAATTCAAAAATATGCCAAATGTAAGTTATAAAGAAAGTATTGAAGATGCGATTAAAAGCGTAAATCTAAATCAAGGAGATCTACTATTAATTACTGGATCTTTATATCTTTGTTCTGAAGTCTTGAATTTAAATTAAATATTTTTTTCTAAAAATTCTTTCATGTGACTTTCGGGTACACCACCAACTTTTCTATCTACTTCAACACCTTTTTTATAAATAATTACAGTTGGCACCCCTCTTATTCCAGCGGCACTACCAGTATTTATTCCACCTTCTTCAATGTCAGCGTAATAAAATCCTGCTTTATCTTTATACTCAACAGCTAGTTTATCCATAATTGGTTTTAAGGCTTTGCAAGGTCCACACCACGCAGCCGAAAATTGAATTACAGAAATATCCTCGTTTTTAATTTTGTTATCAAAGTCTTCGTCTTTAAAATCTGTCAACATTCAATCTTTCTATAATTTACTAATACAAAGTCAACTACGCAATTTCATATTTTTTTTCAATTGACATTATAAATTCGTTTATTTCATCTAATTTTTTTAATTCTTCCTCATCATCTCTATTAGAAGCTTGGTCTCTTAAATAATCAATTTCAGTGTAAGCCATATTAACAGTTTGCCACTTTTCTTTATTTTTACTCAAAATTCTTCTAGCAATTTCACTTTTGATATTTTTATAAAGATCAGGTGGTAAAATTTGCGGCGCTTCTTGATAAATAATTTTTTGGCCAAACCAGCTACATCTTTTATCTTGAAACTTATCTAATAATCTCAATTTGTCTTCCCAAGATGAGCTATGCCAAGTTTTAAATAATGCAGTATCTTTATTTGGAATAAATTTCTCATAAAGAGTTTCCTCTGGTAATAAATCTTCTTGGGTTTTTGTTTGTTCTTTTTCCTCGGCGGCTTCTCTATTTATGATTTGAATATTTTTACAAAAATTTTCATTTTCCCTAACAAGTTTAGCCCTTTTTTGAATTGTTGCTAAATCTAGTTCTGAATAAGGTTTTTGTTTAAGAGCAAATTGTTTATCTAAAATTACTGGAGCTTTATTAGTTTTTAAAACTCTTAAAGCTTTAGGGCTATATTTTTTTAATACATCTCGTAGTTGATTTACTGGTAGGTTTAACAATGGTTCTGGATCCCTTCTTAAGTCCCAAACATATCCCCAAGATGCATAAGACGGGTGAAAGCAGTGATTGGGATGTAGCGTACCAGTAAGATACATCATATTTCGACCCTTCACATTTTCAAAAATAGAATATATGCCTTCATTTTTTAAATATGTTTCAACGCTAGTCTTTGTTGATGTCTTTAAAAAGGTATCCCAATTTTCTCTATGTTTGTCTTTTATAATTCTTAAAACCTTTAGTGAATTCTGTGCATCAACATAGGCTGTATGGCTAGCTGAAGTGTCAAAACCCTGCATTCTAGATAGAGATTCCAGTGCAAGACTTGGATTACCTGCTTCGGTTAGCTCTGTTTTTAGGGTTTCTGAGTTTAATGTTTGGGCTGCTCTAGCTATATGCAAACCATCATGTTCACTGTTGGGCGATGAATGCGTTGCATAAGGATACCGATTACCCTTAAAAAAATTAAAGTGGAACATTCTTCGATCAAAATTTAAATTTGACCAACCCATAAATACTGCGGGAGCACACTTTGTGAAAAAATTTTCAACAGCACCTAAAAAATCGTAATGTGAATAATTGCCTTTGGTAAGTAAATCAATGCTAGTTGAATTAACAAGTAAAGCCTTTGCGCTAGGCACCTCTCCTTCTGGCATTCTGCCTCTGATATTTAATTTTCCAATTTCTTTAAGATTTTTATCAACAACGACAGCACCTACTTCAATTATTGATCCCCAAATAGTGCTATTGGTTGTTTCAGTATCATAGATTACTATTTTATCCATTATTTACATTACTCCAAATTTGTGAGTTCATTAAATTTTTTAAGTCTTCCAAGAAATAAATTTTGATAAGTTACTAATTCAGGTCCTTGAATTTTAAACTCTTGAAACAAATTATCTACTGTGCAAACAAGAATAACGCAAGCATTGATATTTGAATTGTAAACGACATTATGAGCTAATGAATAAGCAGCTGTTTGTAAAAACCAAGAATCTATATATTCAGTCTTTTTTGGTTTATTGGATTGTTTGAAATCAATAATAGTTTCTTTTCCCTCATAAACACCAACGCAATCTGCTGTACCTGCATATCTCTCAGGATAATACATTGTACATTCCACACCATATATTTCCTCCAACCTATTTGTTAAACCTTTATCAATTATTTCTTTTGCCATTTTTTTATATTGTTCATTATCCTCAAAGAAACTTAAATTTTCTCTTCCTAATAGAAAAGACTCTAAATAGCTGTGCATCTGAGAACCTCTACTACTGGCTGCTTTTGTAATTGCTTCAGCTTCTTTATGGCCAGTTCTTTCTCGCCAATTTGCTAAGGCTGCTTTATCTTCCTCTGACTTTGTTGCATCAAGTATTGAAGTTACACTTGGTAATTTTGCTTCTCCTAAAACATATCTTCTTATTCCATCTTCGGTAGCTCTTGAACTTGATGGATAGTTGTATTTTTTGTTCCAACGCATTTGATTTCTTATAGTCGGTAATATGTGAAAAAAGAAATTATTTTTTAAGCTGTTTATTTCTTTCAACAAATTTTTCAACGTTCTCTGACAGTACAGCTTTTTCAACTTGCTCGGGATCTTTTATATTTTCTAAAGTTCTAGTGATTGATCTTGCGTCAGTTCCAAACTTATCGACTACGTTCATAGCTTCTTCTAGCTTTTTTCTTAAAACTATGACGTTGTCAAAATGCTTTGCAAACCTTGTACTGATTGTTTTTAAATGGTTATAAATTTCTGTTGCACCCTTTTGAACCTTAAGAGATTGAAATCCCATGTGTAAAGACTGTAAATAAGCTGAGAGGGTATTGGGGCCACAAATTACTATTTTATATTTTTTCATTAATTCTTGGGTTAATAATTCTTTTGTGCTTGGATCTTGATATTCAGTTAATTCTTTATAAAGACTTTCGGTTGGTGCGTACACTATTGCAAAATCAGTTGTTTTTGGCGGAACAATGTATTTTTCCATGACACTTTTTGCTTTGGCCTTAAATGCACTCGCTAATTTAGTTCTAGCATCTGCAACTGCTCTTTTATCATCAGCCTCATATGCATCTGTAATTGCTTTAAATTTTTCCACTGGAAAATGAGAGTCTACTGGAACCAAAACGTCTCCTTGAAGCTTGATTGCAAATTCTACATTTTCACTAGTATCCTCTTTCATTTTGACATTTGTCATGAATTGAGATGCTGGTAACAAATCTTTTATTAAAGCATCTAAAGAATATTCAGCCAAAGTTCCATACTTTTTAACCCCTGCTAAAATTTTAGTAATCCCCTCTTGGCTTTGATTTAATAACTGCACTTGTTGATTAAAATTACCAACCTTTTCATCTACTTTAGTTAATGCACCAGTCATATCTTTGGCAATCTCCTTGCTCATGATATTAAAGGACTCTTGGAAGCTAGATTTTAGTTCATTTAATTCATCTTTTTTGGCTAATAATTCCGATTTGTCTTCAATTTCTTCTTCTAATTTTTTCTTAGAATTTTTTTGATAAAAGTAAAAGGCTCCTCCTAAAATAAGAGCTAAAATTATAATATTTAATACTAATATGACCGAATCCATACTTCATAAGTATAGATAAATGAATTTTTTTTCAATTATTTAAAAGATTACTATAAGTTGAATAATATCAATTTAAACGCTATCTTTTATTTATGCTTACAAATATTTCAATCAAAAATATAAAATCATATAATGATGAGGCATCTTTAAAAATTGCCCCATTAACACTTATTTATGGTCCAAATAGTGCGGGTAAAAGCACGCTTTGGAAATTTTTTTTAGCTTTAAAAGAGAGTACTAGTGAATATTCATATTTGAGATCTCGTGGACTTCTTAATTTATTTTCTGGTGACTTTGCAAACGTTAATACTATAGCTTTTGATAGAACAACAAATTCATCTTTCACTTTAAATTTTTCTACTAATGAAAATATTAAAGATACAACTACATTTAGATTTAGTTTTGAAAATTTAATGCCAGAAAAATTTAAAAGCGACTTTAAGGAATTAGCCGAATTTTTTAAAGATAAAGAAGTTTTAGAAAAAGTATCAGAAAAACAAAGAGACAAAATTTTAACTATGATAGATAAAATAATAGACAAAAAAAAAGAATTCGATGAACAAGAAAAAATTACGCCAAAATTCTTGAGATCTAGCCCTGGTTCAAAAAGGAAAATTAAATTGAATAATTTAGATATTTTACAAAAAAATAATCCTTTAATTAGTTTTAAAATTGCTGAATTGCCACTTGAAGTAAATGCCTCAACTGCAGGTGCCTTGGGCGTAACTAGAACCTCTCAAAGAATTGTTTCTAGAAATAGAGAGAAAGATATTATAAATGAATTACAAAATCATTATCAATATTACTTTTCTGAACCCAAAGAAAAATTCAAATTTGAAATCCGAGTAAATGCAGATAAAGATTTGTATGTAGCCGATCGTGACGGACCCTTTAAACCAAAACGTGTTTTTGATATGGTAGGTCCAAATGGTCCTAAAGAATTAAAATTAAATCAATTGGGCGGACAGGTAAATTATTTATTTTTACCTACTAAAGTTTCTAAAGACAAAAATATTTGGAAATTCTACTTTGAATTTTTGCAATTTTTAAAAGAGAAAATCCTCAAGAATAATGAAAAAAAAATTAATGAAGGTGAGAAAATTGAGAAAATATATCAAAATTATATCAATGATAGTTTTTATTGGGATGTTCGCGAATTAGAGGATCAATATGGAGTTAAGGAAGAAGAATTCCCCGAGATAAATAAAACTTTCAAAAATACTATCCAGGCTTTAATGACAGATGATATCAATAAATTTATTGAAATACTATCTACTGATCTTGAAACATTCATTATGTGTAGCGGCTCATTTATTCCCACTCAATCATTCTATGGAGGGAAAATTTTTAGAGTATTATTCAATGATATACCAGATGCATTTTTAGATGCTTATCTTGGAAATTTAGATGAAAAAAATAAACTTATCCCTCCAACAAAGGAAGGTGAGGAATTCATTGAAAAATTTGAGAAATTTGCATCTAATTCAATGGTTGATCAAACTAGAAACTTGTATCGCTTTACAAAAGATCTTAGGGACTTCAGAAAAAGCTATATGGATACAGAATATAGAATGGGTTCAATGGGTGCTACCTATGGAATAAATAGATTTCTATCCAGCAATATTCACTCAAACGAGGAGTTCAAAAAAAAACTAACAGATTTATTATCTAAAGTAGGTCTACCATTTGATATTAAATCAAAATTAGATGACAATGAAAATATTATTTTAAGTTTTGAAAATAAAAAAATAAAAGAAGCTAAATCTGATTATAAAGATATTCCTTTAGAGCAATCTGGTAATGCTTTGAAGTCGATATTATTAATGCTTGGTCAAATTCTAAGATCAAAAGAATCTGTTATAATTTTTGAGGAACCTGAAAATAGATTACATCCAAAAATTCAAGGTAACTTAATTGAAATAATTTTATTTTTAGCCATCGAAAATAAAAATCGTATAATTGTTGAAACTCATAGTGAGCACTTTATTTTGAGAATCCAAAAAATGATACGAGAACAAAAATTAAAACCAAATAATATAGCAATAAATTATGTTTACTTAGATGAAGATGGAAAGGGGTCTAAAATAGACCATATGAGATTGGATGAAAAAGGAAAATTTATTGACAAATGGCGACATGGTTTTTTTAATGAGAGATTAAAAGAAATTTGATGAATATTAATATAGTTTTAGATTCCGAGTATATTTGTAAAGAATTAATAGAAATCGATGGTGCTATAAAAGTGGCTAATTTGTTAATGTTTATGAAACATAAATCAAATATAATTATACTTCAGGATAAGGAACAAAAAATTATAAGAGAAATTTTGCATCAATTAGCTTTTAATTTCGAAAAAATAGAAAATAATGATTTAGATAGTGCAGTAAAATTTCTGACAGAATTAGTAAAGGGTACAAATCAATATGACTTTGTTACAGATGAGGAGCAACAGGGTAATTTTGAGATCTTTGTAAAAAATTTAAAAGAAAAGAAATATCCTTTAAAAATGGTTATTTCAGATAAAAAGATTGATAGTGAAATTGATACTTACTCAATAAATGAAATGAGCAAAATTTTAAGTTTAATTGAACAATATTCAAAAAAGCACATAATTAGTGATAATGAAAAATTATATTCAATAGATCAAAAAACTA
>CACLSR010000011.1 GCA_902609685.1 uncultured Pelagibacteraceae bacterium | reverse complement strand
ATATTCAGTAGTTTTTAAAAAAGGCATTTTAAAATCATTTTTATCAGTCATTGGAGTTTTGATAAAACCTGGAGATACCAAGCACACTCTGACATTTGATCGACCAAAGTCAAAATATAGACTTTCTGCTAAATTATTTAGAGCAGATTTTGAAGGTCCATATCCAGTTGAATTTGGTAAACCTCTATAACCAGCAATTGAGGAAACAATAGTAATTGTTCCACTTTTCTTTTTTTTAAAATATTCTTCAACTGCTTTAATAGCATTTAATGTCCCAAAAAAATTAATTTTAAAAACTTCCTCAATTTGTTCAACATCAATATCTCTTTCTTTTTTTGGATTCCATGTGCCAGTGGAAAAAAAACAAACATCTATATTTTCAAATTTATTCTTAATTTTTTCAAAAACCTCTTTACATTTTGATTTATCAGTCACATCTAATGGAAATGGACTTATATTTTCATGATTGTCTGCAATCTCATCAAGAAGATTCTCACGTCTGGCTGAAATAGCAACATTCCATCCTTCATTAGCAAATTTTATTGCAAGAGCTTTGCCGATTCCAGTACTCCCACCCGTTATCCAAATTGTTTTTTTATTCATAATCTAAAGATGTATAATACTTTAATGCTAAAAAATAAATTTTTATCATTCATACTTTTTTTTATTATCACATTTTCAGCCTCATTTATTGGAAGTTTAGTCACAATTAATTTTAAAGACCCTTGGTATTCTCAATTAATCAAATCTGATTTTAACCCACCTGATTGGATATTTGCACCTGTTTGGACTACGCTATATCTAATGATGACAGTCGCTATTTGGTTTTTTTGGCATAGTAAAAGTAGAGACATGAACACGATTTATATTTATTTTATTCATATTATATTTAATACAACTTGGAGTATCGTTTTTTTTGGATTACACCAAATTTTTTTAGCTTTAGTTGTTTTGGTAATCTTAATTGGTTTAATAATTACTTTATTAATTAGATATAAGCGTGTCAATTTTGTGAGTTATTATTTAATGATTCCCTATTTACTTTGGTGTTGCTATGCATTATTTCTGAATATTAACTTACTAATATTAAATTAATGGATGATGTTGTAATAGTTGGTGGTGGAATAATTGGAGCCGCGACTGCTTACTTTTTGTCAAAAGAGGGCAGAAAAGTTAAAGTTATAGAAAAAGATCCAACTTATAAAACTGCTTCTTTTCCTTTGTCATTAGGTGGCTTTAGAAGACAATTTTTCCAAAAAGAAAATATTTTATTAGGAAAATTTGCCAGAGAATTTATTTTTCAAATTCCAGATTTATTAAAAACTGAAAAAAATCCAAAACCCACTGCTAGTATGGTGACTAATGGTTATTTATTAATGTTTGGACCTGAGCATGCAGATGAACAATATAAAGCGCTCGAAAATCATAAAGCTTGTGATGCGGGAACAAAAAATATCAAAGGCTCTGAGTTGAATAAATTTTTTCCATATATCAATAGTGAGGGAATTGAAACAGCAACTTTTACTGACAATCAAAGTGAAGGATGGATTGACCCCTTCATGTTTCATAGTGCTCTAAAAAGTAAAGCAATTGATCTTGGCGCAGAATTTGTTAAGGGTGAAGTTAAATCTCTTTCAGAAATTAATGCTAAGACAATTATTTCAGCAGCTGGATGTTGGACTAAAGAGCTTTTAGAAGATATACCTGTTGAACCTCAAAAACATACAGTTTTCAGAGTAAAGTGTCCAAAACATATTCCTGAAATGCCATTAACAGGAGATTTAACAACAGGAGTTTATTGGAGACCTGAAGGGAAAGAGTATTTAGCAGGTTCACCAAAATCAGTCTTTGATGCTAAAGATCTTGAACCTGCATGGGATGATTTTGAAGAATTGGTTTGGCCAGCATTAGCTCATAGAATACCGGCTATGGAAGAATTAAAATTAACTGGTGGATGGGCTGGATATTATGATTGCAATCGACTTGATAACAATGCAGTTGTCGGTAAACATCCAAAATTTGAAAATGTTTACCTAGCAACAGGGTTTACTGGAAGAGGATTAATGCAAGCTCCAGGAATTGGTAGAGCATTGACAGAATTGATTACAACTGGCGCTTATCAATCAATTGATATTTCAAATATGGCTGTAGAGAGAGTTTTAGGTAAACAAGCGAGGCATGAGCCTTATGTTTTATAAATCAAACATTAAAATAAAATTACATTATTTTGCAATTAACAGAAAGTAGTGAATAATTGATTAGGGCAAAATTGTTTTTGCAAAGAAATTATAAAACATTATTTTTATCAATTTTATTATCATTAATAATTTCATTATTGATCTATAATAAAATTATTTATCCGACCATAACCCCGATGGTTAAAAACAATATATTATTTTTATTTGCTGATTGGACAGTTATTGTAAATGCTAATTTATGTTTGGAAAAAGGGTTTGATGTTTTTATCCAAAACCCTTGTGATCCGTGGAGTCGAAAACATGTTTATGGTGAAATATTACTATATTTACCATTTGTTGATGTTTTAAAAAAATTTTATCTATTTTATTTTCCAATAATAATGAATTTTTTGTTTATTTATGTTTTCATTAGTTTTTTTAACTATAAAAAATCATTAAAGAACTATACATTCTATTTTTTTGTTTTAAGTGCTCCATTTTTAATTGCTGTAGAACGAGCAAACAATGATATTTTAATATTCTTGATTATTTTTTTGGTCTCAAAATACAGGAATCTATTAATAAGTCATATTCTTATTTTACTTGGTGCTTTGTCAAAATTTTATCCAGTTTGTTTTGGAATTATATTTTTATTTAAAAAAGATATAAAAAAGATATTAATTAATCTTGCATTATTTAGTTTGTTCATATCTATTTTTATTTTTTTCCAGTTAGAAAATTTAATTAAAATTTTTAACACTCAAACCCAATTTTCTGCTGGAAATGTTTACGCTTTCTCATTTACAAGTTTGATTAAAACGATTGGTTATTTTCAATTAGTTGATCATTTGAGATGGTTAAAAACTTTTTTTATAATTGGATTTTTGTTAATACCTTTTTTATTAATTGTTTATTTATTTGCTTTTAAAAAAAATCATTTTTTTTCAGAAATTTTTACAAATAATATCTATGAAAATCGTATTTATATAATTTCATCAATTACATTAATATCCTGCTATTTTATTATTGAAAATATTTTTTATAGAGAGATTTTCTTTTTAGGATTAATACCCTGGTTATTAAAATATGAGGACCAAGAGAGCAATATTAAAGATTTTTATTATTATTTCATTTTATTTAAATTCTTTGCAACAACAATAATAATTTATCTTGTGGTTGGACAAAATGATTTATTATTAGATTTCAAGCCCTTACTCATCCTACTTAAACATACAATCGATTTTTACTTAATGACGATTATTTTTTTAGTTTTGAGTATTAGTTTTTATAATTTTTTAAAAAAAGATTTAATTTTTAGATAGTTCAAGTACCACAAAAAGTTTGATAATTTTCATTTGAACTGGATAATATTTGGTATTCACTGATATCTTTTTGATCAGTATAGGGACTATTTAAGATTTTTAAAAAGTTGAGCAAAGGTTCAAAATTTCCTTGATCTGCATCTCTAAGAGTATTTTCAACTATATGATTTCTAGGAATTAAAAGAGGGTTTGTACTTCTCATCAATTTTTTATGCTTTTCGTTTGAATTATCATGACTTGATGATCTTTCCTGCCACCTTTTTTTCCAGTTGCTAAAATCAGCACCTTCATAAATATTATCTTTTTCAGTTTTAAAGTTCATCAAGTGGCAAAATGTATTTGTGTAATCAACTTTATTTTGATGCATCCAAGTGAGTAAGTCTAAAATTAGGTACTTATCTTTTTTATCCGAGCCAATTAAGCCTAGCTTAGCTCTCATCATATTTAACCACTTTTCTTCATATGTTTTTTCAAAAGTGTCAATTATTTCAGTTGCTAATTTTACAGCTGTGTCTTGGTCTTTATCAATCAAAGGTATCAAGCACTCAGCAAATCTTGAAAGATTCCATTTAGTTATAACCGGCTGATTGCAATAAGCATATCTACCTAATTTATCAATTGAACTAAATACAGTTTTTGGATCATAAATATCCATGAAAGCACATGGTCCGTAGTCGATGGTCTCACCAGCTATACTCATGTTATCCGTATTCATTACACCATGAATAAATCCAACCCTCATCCAATTGACTACTAAATCAATCTGTTTACCCAAAACAACTTTTAAAAGATCTAAGGCTTTATTTTTTGAATTTTCAATTTCTGGGTAATGTCTTTTGATGACATATTCAAATAAAGTCTCTAACTCATCTTTTTTATTCCTTGCTGCAATATACTGAAAAGTTCCTACTCTAATATGGCTTGATGCTACTCTAGTGAGTATAGCACCTTCTAATGGTGTCTCTCTAATTACATTTTCTCCAGTTTTTGCAACCGCCAGACTTCGCGTCGTTGGTATATTTAAGGCATACATTGCTTCACTTATTAAATATTCTCTAAGCATAGGCCCTAACGCAGCTCTTCCATCTCCATTTCTTGAAAAAGCAGTTTTTCCCGAGCCTTTAAATTGAATATCGTATCTATGATTATTTTTAGATACATGTTCTCCAATCAAAACTGCTCTACCATCACCAAGCATTGTAAAATGGCCAAATTGATGACCTGCATAAGCTTGTGCTATTGAATTACTATTTTTCGGCAATTCGTTTCCTGTAAATATGGCCGATAACTCAGACTGACTTATTTCAGAAAAGTCTAAATTTAAATCCTTGGCCAAAGACTCATTTAATAAAATCAGTTTAGGATTTTTAACTTTTACTGGGTTTATCTTTTCTCTAAATGGCTCAGGCAATTTGGAATATGTGTTATCAAAATTCCAATTGATATTATTTTTCATAAATTGCTACATTTTCCAAATTCTATTTAAAATCTCTTCTCTTCTACAAGCTTTTTTATATTTTAAATAATTTAAAAAATATACTTGATAATAATCTTGATGACGATCTTCAGCTATATAAAATTTTTCAAATTCTCTTATATAAGTTACAACTTTTTTATTAAATTTTTTTTCTAGTCTTTTAAAATCTTTTTCAATTAAATCTTTTTCCTTTTGATTTGTATAAAAAGCTGCAGATCTGTAGCTATAACCTTTGTCGCAAAACTGACCAAAAGGATCAAATGGATCTATGTTGAGCCAAAAATTTTTAAGTAATTCTTCGAAAGATATTAAACTTGCATCATAAATTACTTCTACAACTTCAAGGTGACCTGTATTTCCATAAGTAACTTCTTCATAGGTTGGATTTTCAGTTTTTCCTCCAGAGTATCCTGATATCACTTTCTCAACGCCTGTTAATTTTTCAAAAGACTCTTCCATACACCAGAAACAACCACCAGCAAAATATGCTTTGCTTTTTTCAGATGCTAATACTGAATTAGTAATTATTAAGTTTAGAAATATAAATAATAAAAATCTCATGATTAAAAATTTATACAAAAATTGGGAATTGAGTCTAGATTATTAAAGGTAGCTACTTTAAGTAGCTTACCTTTAATAATTAAAAGAAAGATTTATTTTTTCTTATATTTAGCTGCTTCTTCAGAACCACCTGTGGCAGATCCTTTACTATATGAGTGAGCACCCATTCCAGCTAATTGTCCATCTTTGACGATAAGATATTGATCTCTAATTTCTTTTCCTTCAAAGAAACATTCTAAGATTTCTCTTACACCATCAGCATATCTTGTTTGAGCTGACAAAGATGTTCCAGAAGTATGAGGTGTCATTCCATGGTTAGGCATTGTTCTCCATACATGATCATTTGGAGCTGGTTGTGGAAACCAAACATCTCCAGCGTAACCACTTAGTTGACCACTCTTCAATGCTTTTGCAATCGCATCACGATTACAAATTTTACCTCTTGCAGTGTTTACAATATAAGCACCTTTTTTCATTTTGCTTATCATTGCATCGTCAAATAAGTTCTCAGTCTCAGGATGGAGTGGACAATTAATAGTTACGACATCACAAACTTTAACCATAGACTCTACTGACTCATGAAATGTTAAGTTTAATTCTTTTTCAACACTATCTGGTAATTTATGCCTATCAAAATAATGTAAGTGTACATCAAATGGTTTCATTTTTCTTAATGCATCTAAACCGATACGGCCAGCAGCAACAGTTCCAATGTGCATACCTTCAACATCATAAGATCTTTGCACAGCATCTGCTATGTTCCATCCACCTTCATTAACAATTCTATGTTGGTTGTGATAGTCTCTTACCATTGATACAATCATCATTACGATGTGTTCAGCAACAGATCTTGAATTACAAAAAGTTACTTCAACTACATCAATTTTGTTATCCATAGCTGCTTGTAAATCCACGTGATCAGAGCCAATACCGGCTGTAATAGCCATTTTTAAGTTTTTAGCTTTAGCAATTCTTTCTTTAGTTAAGTAGTAAGGAAAAAAAGGTTGAGAAATTACTATATCAGCGTCAACGATATGTTTATCAGCCTCACATCCATCTCCATCTTTACTATTAGTAACTACTAACTCATGTCCATTACTTTCTAAAAATTTTCTTAATCCTAATTCTCCTGAAACACATCCTAACAATTCTCCTGGATTAAAATCTCTTCCTTTTGGCGAAGGTAAGGTCATCCCATCTGGATATTTTTCTAGTTTGGGAAGATCTTTAAGTGGATATGACTTAGGCATTCCTCCTTTTGGATCATCATATAATACACATAATATTTTCATTTATTCTCCTGCGTTACTTTCGATCATTAATTTATTTTGAGACATCTAACATTATTTTAATGTCGCTAGCAAACAAATTATTTTGTTTTTGGATAATTCTTTTTAAGTATAAATTTATTAATTATAATAGCAAAAACCAGAATAATTATTGATCCTGAAATTATTGGACTTAACAAATAGTCTAGTGAAACACTACCCATAATAACTATAATTGGATTTCCACCTGCAGGTGGATGGGTTACATTTAACAATATCATTAGACCCACTCCAAAACCAACTGCTAATGGTATAATTATAAATAATGGCAAAGGAATTAAATATAAAAAAAACATTCCCACTGTTGCAGTTACTAGATGCCCAAAAAAAACATTTTTAGGTTGGGCAAAGGGGCTTTCGGGATATCCATACAACAGAACCATTGATGATCCAAAAGATGCAATAAGAAAAATTCCAAATTCAGTTTTGTAAGTTAATAAAGTTAAAATACCTATAGTTATGATTGAAAATAATCCTGCGATAAAAGATTGTTTTAAATTATCCATGAGATTATTTTGATACTATTTTTTTTATTGTTTTAAAAGGTAATAAAATACATTCTTTACGAGATAGATTTTTATCATTAAATATTTTATTAAGTGATTTCCATTTTTTTTCAATATTTTCAACGTTTCCCTCAAAATAATGTTTTGCATCATCGCATAATTCATTAATTTTAGATTTATTTTCATTTATTGAAATTTTTGAAAGTAAACTTGCTGAAGCTTGACAATAAACACAGGACTTACCTTGATAACCAAAATCAATAATTTTATTTTTTTTGATAACCAAATCTATTTGCATCTCATCACCGCACATTGAATTTTTCAATTTTGAGTGGTGTGTATAGTTTTTGATACTTTTGTTATTGTTGGTATCAGAGGCTATTTTAAGAATATCCAAATTCATATTAATTTATTATATTAGTGCTAATACTTTGTATAACAATTTAATTTATGTTGTAGTACTAATCAATTAGATCTAAATATTCGATTATGGTTGAACTTAGAAATGAAAAAATTGCCGTACCGGTTGTTTTATTTGCAGGGATACTTTGGTCGTTTGGTCCCTTGGTAGTGAGATATATGAATGATCCTCATATGGTTCCTTGGCAATATATTTTTGGTAGAGGTTTAACTATTTTTATTATTTTAAATTTATATTTATATTTCGAAGAGGGAATAAACTTTTATAAAAATTACAAAAAAGTAGGTAAATCAGGATTGGTTGGTGGCATTGGTCTTGGTATTGCAATGATTTCATTTATTTATTCAATTACAAACACTACTGCAGCAATTACTTTATTATGTTTAGCTGCAATGCCTTTTTTCACTGCATTATTAGCTTTTTTATTTTTAAAGGAAAAAATTTCTCTAAATGTCTGGATATCAATGCTTATTGCAACTGTGGGTATTATAATCATGGCTGTTGGTAATACTGAAAAAAATTCTTTAATAGGTTTTGTTTTTGGACTTACATCATCAATTGGATTTTCAATTTTTTCAGTCACCTTAAGATGGAGAAAAGAAACTCCAAAATTTACAACAGTTGCTGTAGCCGGTTTATTTTGTTTTATAACTGCTACGATTATGATTTTGGTTAATAAACAAACTTTTTTTGCTACAAGTTATAATAGTGCAATGTTTTCTCTGCATGGAGTATTAGTTTGTTTAGGTCTTATTTTATATTCTATAGGATCCAAAGCAATCCAAGCAGCAGAGTTGACATTATTGTCTCTGACGGAGGTTATTGGAGGAATTTTTTGGGTATGGCTTCCGTTGTTTGGGATTAATGAAATTCCATCTACTAACACAATAGTGGGTGGCTTCTTTCTTTTCGTTTCACTTATTTATTATAGTCTTATTATGAGATGGAATAAGAGATACATCGCACTAAATTAAATTAAATGGATAGAAATAAAGTCATTGTAAATAGTTGGAATGAGTGGGATCCATTAAAACATGTAATTGTTGGAAGAGCAGATGGTGTATGTATTCCAGCCCCTGAACCAGCGCTTGATGCTAAAGTTCCTGAAGAATCTGATATGAAAGGTAAATTTGGTCCAAGAACAAAAGATTCAATAGATAAAGCTAATCAATTGTTAAATGATTTTTCAGAAATGTTATCTAAGCGTGGTATAAAAGTAGATAGACCAACACCAATTAATTTTAATCAAAATATTTCAACTCCTGACTGGAAAGTTGAAACTATGTTTGGTTGTATGCCCCCAAGAGATGTTTTACTGACTGTGGGCAATGAAATTTTAGAAGCTACTATGAGTTACAGATGCAGATGGTTTGAATATCTTTGCTATCGACCTCTTTTAAAAGAATATTATAATTCAGACCCGAGCATGAGACATGAGTCAGCTCCTAAACCAAGATTGACTGATGCAGATTACAGGGAAGATTATTTATCTGACAAAATAGGAATAGAAAAAAGATTAAAATGGACTGAAGATAAATTTTTTGTAACAACTGAGGAAGAACCTTTATTCGATGCGGCAGATATACTTCGATTTGGAAAAGATTTAATTGTACAACACGGCTTCACTACAAATTTGAAAGGTATTGATTGGTTAAGAAGACATTTTAAAGATCATAGAATTCATGCGGTAAACTTTCCGGGTGACCCATATCCAATACATATAGATGCAACCTTTACTCCTATAAAAGAAGGTTTGATTATAAACAATCCCCAAAGAAAATTACCCAAAGATCAAAGAAAATTATTTGAAAATAACGGATGGGAAATAATTGATGCTGCTCAACCAGCTCATAATGAGCCACCACCACTTTGTTATTCATCTGTTTGGCTTTCAATGAATGTTTTAGTGTTAGATCCAAAAACAGTTTGTGTTGAAAAAAGTGAAAAATATCAGGCAGAACAATTAGACAAGTTAGGTATGGAGGTAATTCCAGTAGATTTAAGAGATGCTTATGCTTTTGGAGGTGGACTTCATTGTTGTACTGCTGATGTTTTCAGAGAAGGGGAAATTAAAGATTATTTTCCAAAACAATAATAAAAAATTAATTTTCTTTAGATTTATCTATATTAAAATTCTCTAATCCACTTGATGAACTTTTGAGATTTTTATCAATTTCCTCAAATCTCGCTCTTTTTTCGATTTCTTTTTGAATAAGCCTTTGTTCTCGCCTAATTTCTTCTTGTTCTTTTTGCTTTCGTTCTCTATCAAATTTTTCTTCCCACTCTCTTATTTTGATAAACTCAGCCTCTTTTTGTCTATCTTCTTCTTCTTTTAGTATCTTTAATTCTCTATTTTTACGTCTTTGCTCTTTTAATTCCTTATTTTTTTGTTCATCTTCTCTTACTTTTAAATCGATATCTTTTCTATTTTGCTCTTCTTCTCTATTTTTTAATTGTTTTTCTTTTTCTCTTAATTCTTTTGCGACGAGTACCAACTCCTCATCTTTTTTTGTCAGCCTTTCACTCTCAATTTTTTGTTTTTCTTCTTTAGATCTAATCTCTTTTTCTCTTATTCTGAGCTCTTCTTCATTTGAGCGGATTTTACTACTTTCTTTATTGAGCCTATCTTCCCAAAGTTTCAATTCTTTTTTTTCCTTTTGATAAGAATTTCTTTCCTCAAGTTTTTGTAATTTAATAGCTTTGATTTTTTCTTGTTCTTTTTTTTTCTTGTAATTAGATAATGCGCTACTTAACGAACTTGTTGTTAACGTTGCTATTTTAGCAAGCCCGTTAGTTTTTTTTTTAATCTTTGTTTTCTTTTTTTTTAACGGCATTTTTTAATTTTAATTATTTCACTAGATAAATGAAAATTATTCAATAAGATTCTTATAAAAATTTATGTAGCCTGACTAAAATGAGTTACAACCTGAAAGGGATATATTTAGTATGTCGCTTCCTCTTTTTGATCTTCGTTCTCGTCTTTTTTATATTTTACACCTTTTCTTTCTAAAATTTCTTTAACTTTTTCTGAATATGGTTCTTCTATGTGTTCAGTAGTGGGGTTAAGTTCAATACCTGCTGGAGTAATGGTTTGTGGCATAGCAACGAATTGAGAGTCTGGATTTTCAATAGTTTTTCTTACTTTCATTCTATATATTCCAAAAAATCCTATGAAAGAGTGAAAAATAAAGAGAAATACAAAAAAACCGTTAGGTCCAACCAAATCCATAAATATTGAGCAAAGAAACGGACCACTCATTGCTCCTAATCCAAAAGCAAATTGCAGTCCCGCTCCAGCTGCTACAAATTTTTCTTTTGAAATATAATCATTTGTATGTGCTAGGATTAAAGAAAACATTGGCAAACTACAAAATGAAAAAAGAATAAAGAAAAAATAAAACCATGTTTTGCTGGTTGCAAGGCCTCCAGGCAAATACATTTGTCTTGAAACAAATATTGCAATAATTGCAAAAATTGCCGCCCCAAATGTTGAAAAAACAATTACTCTTCTTCTATCATAAATATCAGAAATTTTACCGACTGGAAATTGGGCTACTGCGCCTGATATTGCCAATAAGAAAGTTACAATTGATATTTCTAAAATTGTGAAGTTCATGGAAGTAGCGTAAACTGCTAGTAACGTAAATAAAGCCGATTGTATCGTTCCATAAAAAAGAGAGCTTACCATACCAAAAGGTGAAGCTTCATATAATTCTCTCATATTCATTGCCTGTATCTTTTTAAAGTTAGGTGGTTTCTTTTTAGTTAATAAAATTGGTATTAAAGCTGCGGAAGTAATTACTGAAACTAATATAAATGGTTGGAAGTTTTTAGGACTACTAAAATTTAGTAAAAACATACCAATTCCCATAGTTCCATAAAGTATGACCATATAAATAGAAAGAACGCTACCTCGATTTTTATTACTTGATCTGTCATTTAACCAACTTTCTGCAACTGTATAAATACAGACCATGCTTACACCTGTAAGTATTCTTAATAAAAACCATATGAATGGATGAATTATTACTGAGTGAATTAAAACAACTAATGAAGCTAAAGATGCAAAAGCTGCAAAAACTCTTATGTGGCCAACTCTCGAAATTATATTTGGAATAGTTGCGGCACCAATAAAGTATCCTACAAAGTAACCAGACATCATAAATCCAGTTGATGTAAGACTAAATTCTTCCTGAACAGCCCTTACACCCAGGAGAGATCCTTGGAATCCATAAGCCATCATGATGAATCCCATACCTAAAAACAATGCCCAGGAGTTTTTTAAAACTTTATTCATAAAAATTGAGGTAATTATTCGCGATGTATTATTAAATCAAGTCTTAATTGTGACAAGCTTAAGAATTTTTGAGT
>CACLSR010000010.1 GCA_902609685.1 uncultured Pelagibacteraceae bacterium | reverse complement strand
TAATATACATTTTAAATTTACTTACAGAATTAGAATTTTTTAAACAGACAAATGTAAAAGCATTTTTTCCTCTTTATTTGTCATTAATAAATACTCCAATATTAGTTTTTGAAATGTTTCCATTTATTTTTTTAATATCAACTCAATTTTTTTTTAATACACTTTTTACTGATAATGAGATGAATATATTTAAATATTCAGGACTGAAAAATACAAAAATATTTTCTATTTTGACCATTACAACTTTTTTTGTAGGTATCTTTATAATCTCTATTTTTTATAATTTGTCTTCAAATCTAAAAAATCTATATTTAGGATTAAAATCTAACTATACCGAAGACAAGAAATATCTTGCTGTTATCACTAATAATGGATTATGGATCAAAGATATATACAATGAAAAAATACTTATGATTAATGCTAGTTCTATCAACAAGAATGAACTTTCGAATACCTATATTTCTGAATTTGATAAAAATTTTGAAATTATTAGAAACATTAAAAGTAGTAAGATTGATATAACTAATAAAGAATGGATAGTAAAAGATGCTGAAATTTATATACAAAATAACAGGGAAATTGTTAAAAGCCTTAAATTAATGACCAATTTTGATTATAAATTAATCCAAAATTTATTTTCAAATATGTCATCTTTATCTTTCACCGAATTAATTGAGATGAGAACAAACTATAAAAAACTTAATTATTCATTAACAGAAATAGATCTCCAGCTTTTTAAATTAATTTCATTTCCTTTTTATTTCATTTTAATGTTTATTTTTTCAGCAATAATTATGATGAATACGAAAACCTTTAAAAATAAAAGTATTAAAATCATTATAGGACTTTTTTTATCTGTAATTATTTATTACATTAATAACTTCTTTTATATTTTGGGGACCTCTGAAAAAATTAGTGTTTTAAGTTCTATAATTATTCCTTTGACGATTCTAACTATTATAAACTCTTTATTTTTAAGAAATATTAATGATAAATAAAACTCTCATATTTTTCTTAATAATTTCAAATTTAATTTTTTTAAATTTATATAGTGATGATCAAATCAATTTTGATGTATCCGAAATAGAAGTTTTAGATAGTGGAAGAAAAATAGTCGGAAAAAATCGAGGTATAATAACAACTGACAATGGAATTATAATTAAAGCTGATGAATTTGAATTTGATAAAGTAAAAAGTATTCTTAAGGCCAAAGGTAATATTGTGATTGAGGATAAACTCAATAATTATAATTTTTTTGCTAAATCTATTACATATTTTAAAAATGATGAAAAAATAGAGATACAAGGCAAAGCTGAAGCCACTTTTAACAATAACTACAATTTTAAAACTCAAGACATTTCAATTTTTAGAGAACAAATGATTATCAGTTCTGATGTGGGTGTTGAAATCTTAGATAATAAAAATCAAACACTTTATGAGATTGGAAAATTTAGTTATTCGCTTAATGATGAAATTTTAAAAGGTGAAGATTTTTTTATTAATACAAAATATAATCAACCATTCAGTGATAAATACTTTTTTAAAAACGCAGTATTTAATTTAAAAGATCAGACTTACATTGCTCAAGATATAAATATAAATTTTAGAAAAGACATTTTTGGTAATGAAAATAATGATCCAAGATTTAAAGGAACTTCATCATCAAACAAAAATGGCGTAACAACTATTAATAAAGGTATATTTACAAGTTGTAAAAAAAATAAAGGATGTCCGCCATGGACGATACAGGCTGATAAGATTATTTATGATAAAAATAAAAAACAAATAAATTACGAAAACGCTTTAGTAAAGGTTTATGATGTACCAATATTATATTTTCCAAAATTTTTTCACCCAGGACCAACTGTAAAAAGACAATCAGGTTTTTTAATACCACATATTAATAACTCAAATATTTTAGGAACCTCACTGCAAATACCATATTTTTATGCTTTTTCTCAAAACAAAGATTTTACTTTTAAACCAACAATTTTTGATAAAAATATTTTTATGCTTCATAATGAGTACAGACAACAAAATAAGAATTCATTTTTTATCAGTGATTTTAATATTGTGGATGGTTACAAGTCAAAAAATTCAAATAAAGAAAATACACTGACACATTTATTCTCTAAATATCAAATTGATTTAGATTTAGAAAATTTTATAGAAAGCTCTCTTGATATTTCATTTCAAAAAGTTAGTAACGATACTTATTTAAAGATTTTTGATACAAATATAGTTAACACAGATCTTAAACCAGATAATTTTGACACTTTAACTTCCGAAATTGATTTAAACATTGAAAATGAAAAATTTGCTTTGAGGGCAGGACTTACTGCATACGAAGATCTGTCTAAACATAATAGTGATCGCTATCAATATGTTTTGCCGTATTATGATTTCTCAAGAAGTTTTTTTAGTAATAATAATTTTGCATCTTTTGATTTTATTTCGCAAGGAGATAACGTTCTAAAAGATACAAATAGTCTCAGATCAAGAATGATAAATAATTTAAACATTAAAAGTTACGACTATTACTCAGAAAGTGGATTAAAAAGTAATATAAATTATTATCTAAAAAACACAATTAATGTAGGAAAAAAACATTCTGAGTACAACTCAAGTCCACAAATAAAATTAAAGAATATTCTAGAGTTAGTTTCTAGTTTTCCTCTGATTTCTTCTAGTGAAAATTATACAGATTATTTGAGTCCAAAAGCGTCTTTCAGAATAAATCCTTTTGAAATGAAAAATTATAAAAATGAAAATAGACAAATTAATTATGATAACATTTTTGATATAAACAGACTTGGTATGACTGATACACTTGAATCGGGTCAAAATTTAACTTTAGGTATTGATTATAAAAAAGAGAAAATTGACAATATTAATAAATACTTTGAATTTAAACTAGGTAAGGTATTGAGATTTAAATCAAACGAAAATATACCATCCAATAGCACTCTAAATAAAAAAAACTCAAACTTTTTTGGTAAATTAACAAATAATCTTAATGACAATATTAATTTAAATTATGAATTTTCAATAAATCATAATCTGGATCAAGTTCAATATAACTCATTTGGCACAACTATTACTAACAATAATTTTAAAACAACATTTAATTATATTGAGGAAGATGGTGTTATCGGAAGTACAAATATTTTTGAAAATGTTACAACTTTTAATTTTGATGAGCAAAATTTTGTCACTTTTAGAACTAGACAAAATAGAGAAATAGATTTGACGGAGTACTACGATTTAATTTATGAATATAAAAACGATTGTTTAGTTGCGGGTATTAAATATAATAAAACTTATTATAAAGATCGAGACTTACAACCAACAGAGGATTTTATGTTTAGCATCAAACTGATTCCATTAACTGCATTTGAACAAAAATTTGCAAATTAATTAAATGTATTTTCTGGGTAAATTAAAGACTTTAATTATAGCCTCATTATTTATAATTTTTAATGTCCAAAATTCAAATACTATTGAGAATAAAATATTATTTAAAATTGATAATGAAATAATCACTACCATAGATATTTATGAAGAAATAAAATTTTTAAGAACATTCACTCCTGAAATTAACGATTTAGAAGATGCAGAATTATTTGAAATATCAAAAAATTCTATCTTGAGAGATAGAATAAAAAAAATAGAGATATTAGAATTTGTAAAAGAATTAAAAGTTCAAGATAAATTTCTATTAAATTTAATAAAAAATAAATATTCTAAAACCAATATAAGCACATTTGAAGATTTTAGAATTTATCTAAAAAAAAATAATTTAGATTTTAATAATGTGAATGAAAAACTCACAATAGAACTAATTTGGAATGATCTTATTTATCAAAAGTTTAATAAAAAAATTTCTATCGATAGAGAGAAAATAAAAAAAGAACTTTTACAAAATTCAAAAAAAGAACTTCAAAGAGAATTTTTACTTTCAGAGATAGTTTTTACAGAAAATGATAAAATAAATTTTAAAAAAAAGAATGAAGAAATTATTTCGGACATTAATGATATAGGATTTAAAAAAACAGCTTTAAAACATAGTGTATCGGATACAGCCTCAAATGGGGGCCTTATCGGATGGATCAAAGAAGATAATTTAAATCAAAATATAAAAAAGATAGTTAAAGAACTTAAAACTGGACAATTTTCAAAGCCAATAAGAACTTCGTCGGGATTTATGATTTTAAAAATTAATGATGAGAAAGAGTATTTATCAAAATTTAATTTGGCTGATAAAATGGAAGAGGTGATTAGATTTAAAACTAATGATCAACTAAATCAATTTTCTAGAATGTATTTTAATAAAGTTAAGAAAGATTTAATCATTTATGGTTTATAGACCCATCATTATAGTTGCCGGTGAGCCAAATAGTATTTTTTCTGAAATATTTTTAAAATCAATTAAATATAAGAAATTTAAGAGTCCGATTATTTTGATTGCTTCATATAGACTAATCCAGCAGCAGATGAAAAAATTGAATATTTATAAAAAAATTAGATTAGTTAGCTTATTAGAATTGAGAAAAAATCATCTGGATAATAAAGTTATAAATTTGATTAATGTTAATTTTTCTCAAAAAAAACCATTTGATAAAATTTCTAGCAAATCTAATGAATACATTAATAGATCTTTTGATATTGCTATTGAAATCATAAAAAAAAAAATTTCAAATAAATTAATTAATGGACCTATTTCAAAAAAATTTTTTCTAAAAAAAAAATACTTAGGTATTACAGAATATTTGGCACATAAAACCAGGACTAAAAATTTTGCTATGCTAATTTATAATAAAGACTTGTCTGTTTGTCCTTTGACAACTCATTTACCAATAAAACAAGTTTCAAAAAATATTAATAAAGATATGATTAAGAAGAAAATAAAATTAATAGATAATTTTTTTAAAAGATATCTTAATCGAACACCTCATATTGCAATCACTGGACTAAATCCACATTGTGAAAGTACAGATGCTTTTGATGAAGATGAAAAAATTATCAAACCTGCAATAAAATCATTAACCAAGCTTAATTACAAAATATTTGGACCATTTGCGGCAGATACAATTTTTTTAAAAAAAAATAGGGAAAAATATAAAGTAGTTGTTGGTATGTATCATGATCAGGTATTAACACCTATTAAAACTTTGTTTGAATATGATGCAATCAATATTACTTTAGGACTTCCATTCATAAGAGTTTCCCCTGATCATGGCCCTAATGAATTAATGATGGGTAAGAATAAATCCAATCCCTTGAGTTTAATTAGAGCACTAACTTTTTTAGACTCTAAAAAGTGATCAAAGCAAAAAAGAGCTTGGGTCAAAATTTTTTAATAGACGAAAATATAATAAAAAAAATTACTTCATTAATAAAAATTAATAATAAATCAATACTTGAAGTTGGTCCAGGAACTGGAAATCTTACCTCATATATTTTAAAAAAAAATCCAAAAAAACTCCTTGTCATTGAGAAAGATAAAAATTTAGCAAATTTATTAAAAAAAAAATTTAAGGATAAAATAGAAATAATAAATGATGATATCTTGAAGGTTAATGAAAAAAGTTTAGATGACGAAAGATTAATTGTTTTTGGAAATTTACCATACAACATTTCCACAGAAATATTAGCCAAATGGATACTTAATTTAGAAAATAAAAATTTTTGGTTTGATGCTTTAATTCTTATGTTTCAAAAAGAAGTTGCAGATAGAATTACATCCAAATTTAATTCTTCAAAATACGGAAGATTATCAATTTTAGCTAATTGGAAATTAGAAATTGATAAAATCTGTGATATTGGACCTGGAAGTTTTTCTCCAAAACCTAAGGTAAATAGTTCTTTATTATTTTTAAAACCTAAAAAAAATTTTCCACAATTTAAAGACCCAAAAAATTTGGAGAAAATTACCAGAATTTTTTTCAATCAAAGGAGAAAAAAACTTAAAAAACCATTTAAAGTTTTATTTAATAATAATACTAAAATATTAAACAAAATTAAGATTGATTTAAATTTAAGGCCTCATAATTTAAAACAAGATATTTATTATGAATTAACGCAAGAGTACGAAAAACTATGATGTCAGTTTTTCTATATGATTTCTGATAAAATCTTTATCATAATCTTTTGAACCATTCTTTATTTCAGCCTGTATTAATTTATAAATCTTATCATAACAATCATCTAGATTATTATTGATAACTACGTAATCATAATTTATCCAATGCAAAACGTCATGTTCAAATTGTTTCATTCTCTCATCAGCTATTAATTTATCTTTCATATCTCTATTAGATAGTCTCTCAAGCAATACTTCTTTGCTTGGAGGTAATATAAAAAAAGTTATTAATTTATAATCTAATTTTTTATTTTTTATTTGATCAGTACCCTGCCAATCAATATCAAAAAGTACATTTTTTCCATTATTTAAATTGTTTATGACTGGTGTTCTTGTTGAGCCATAGAAATTATTAAAGACTTTTGCATATTCTAAAAATTCTTGATTTTTAATTAGCCTTTTAAACTCTTCCTCACTAACAAAAAAATAATCCTTATTAGGAATTTCATTAGGTCTTGGTTTTCTTGTTGTATGGGAAATAGAAATTTCGAAATTATCTTGTTTCGATAGTAAATTTACCAATGTAGTTTTTCCTGCTCCAGATGGAGAAGATAAGATTATCATTACCCCATCATTTTCTATGGGCATTTAAAATCTAGTTTGCTTTTCCTTCAATAAATTTTACAGCATCACCAACTGTTAAAATTTTTTCAGCTTCGCTATCAGAAATCTCAGAGCCAAACTCTTCCTCGAAAGCCATAACTAACTCAACTGTATCTAAACTATCTGCTCCTAAGTCGTCTATGAAACTTGACTCATCTGTTACCTTAGCTTCATCGATACCTAGGTGATCGGCAACAATTTTTTTAACTTTGCTTGAAACATCTTCTGACATATTGATCCTTTTTTGTTTAAATTGTTAATAGTTTAAAAACCTGGTTTGTCAAGCCATATACATGCCCCCATTAATATGAATTGTTTCACCATTGATGTAATTTGATTGATCAGAGGCTAAAAAAAGAACTGCATTTGCAATATCTGTAGGCTCGCCTAACCTTGCAGATGGTATTCTTGATATGATAGATTCTTTAAATTTTTGATCCAACTTATCTGTCATAGCTGTTTTAATGAAACCTGGTGAAATACAATTGACATTGATATTCTTTTTCGCATACTCAATAGCTAAACTTTTTGACATAGCAACTATACCCGCTTTTGATGCTGTATAGTTTGCTTGGCCTAAATTTCCAGTGTGACCAACAACAGATGTAATATTTACAATTTTCCCAAATTTATTTTTAAGCATTTTTTTAATAGCAAATTTACTCAAGAGGAAGGTAGATGTTAAATTTATATCAATTACTTTTTTCCAGTCATCTAAACTCATACGAATTGCTAAATCATCTTGGGTTAATCCAGCGTTATTTACAATACAATCTAGTTTGCCCCCAAGTTGTGTTGTGGCATTTTCCATAAATTCCTCAATTTTTTCACTTTGAGAAATATCAAAAGTTAAAATATTAACATTTTTAACGTTTGATTTTAATTCCTCTAATTTTTCAGTTTTTGTTCCTGTGGCTAATATATTTGCCTCAAACTCACTCAATTTTTTTACTATGGCGTTACCTATTCCACCTGAGGCACCAGTTACAATAATATTTTTATTTTTTAAATTAATCATAATTTTAAATCTTTTATATCACTCTCAGTATTAATTGTATTAGTTTTTACGCTCTTATCTATTCTTTTTATTAAACCTGTTAATACTTTTCCTGGTCCAATCTCAATGAAATGATTTACTCCATTATTAATCATATGATGTACACTTTCTCTCCATCTAACTCTATTCTCTATTTGGTCAATTAACAGTGTTTTCAGCTCCTCCTTATTTAAAATTTCTTTTGCTGTAACATTTGATATCAGTTTATTTTTTGACTCCTGAAAATTTAATTTTTGAATTTCATTTCTCATAATTTTAGTTGCATTTCTCATAAGTTGACAATGAAAAGGTGCACTAACTGGTAATTTTATGTTTTTAATTTTTTTTGATTTTAAAACATGGATTAATTTTTCTAAGTCACTATTTCTTCCACTTAAAACAATCTGACCCTCTGAATTATCGTTTGCAATTTGTGCTATAAAATTATTCTTATTTTCATCCAAAATATCTTCTATTATTTCAACTTTTGAACCTAAAACAGCCAACATACCACCCTCTCCTTTTGGGACAGCATTTTGCATTGAATCACCCCTAATTTTTAAAAGTTTGATTGTATCTGAAAAATTCAAATAGTTGGCAGCACATAAAGCTGAATATTCTCCTAATGAATGACCAGCAAAATATTTTGCATTATCAAGATCTACATTGAATTCTTTTTTCATTACCTGAAAAATTGAGTAGCTTATAAGAAATATTGCTGGCTGTGTGTTTGCTGTAAGATCTAATTCATCTTTAGGTCCCTCTAGAATTATTTTTGATAGACTAGTGCCCAATGACTCATCAGCTTCTTTAAAAAGATCTTTTACTAAGTCATAGTTTTCATAAAAATCTTTTCCCATTCCAATTGTTTGAGAACCTTGTCCTGGGAATACTAGTGAAAACATCCTAAAAAACCTGTCTTTTTTATTGTTTTTGCTATTGTAATTAAAGATTTATAATAGTATATCCTCATTTTTTATAGAATTATCAGATGAATTTATACGAGCATACTATTATAGCAAGACAAGACACTTCTCCAAGTGAAATTAAACAAATAACAGAAAAATATTCCAATATTATTGAAAAAAATGAAGGTGAAATAGTTAAAACCGAAAACTGGGGTTTATTAAACTTGGCGTATTTAATTAAAAAAAATAAAAAAGGAAGCTATATTCACTTTAAAATTAAAGGTAAAGGTAATATGATCAATGAACTTGAGAAAAATGAAGCAATCGATAAAAAATTGCTGAGATATCTAACAGTCAGAGTAAAAAAATTTAATCTTGAGGCAAATTTTTTCTCAAAAAAAGATGATAGTGAAAAAAAAGAAAATACTAATAAATAATTATGCCTAAAAGACAAAGTGGAAATAAAAGAAACAAACAAAGTAATTTTGCTAAATTAAGTATTTTTCAACCTAATAAATATAAGTTTAAAAAAAACTGCCCATTGTCAGTTAAAGGTGCTCCAGAAATTGACTATAAAAATATAAAATTATTAAAAAGGTATTTATCAGAAAATGGTAAAATATTACCCTCAAGAGTCACTAATGTTAGCCAAAAAAAACAAAGGGAATTATCCTTGTCAATCAAAAGAGCAAGAAACTTAGCTTTGCTATAAATGAAAGTAATTTTACTAGAAAACATAAAGAAAATAGGTTCTATAGGTGAGATAATTGATGTTAAAAGAGGTTTCGCTAGAAACTTTTTAATAGCTAATAAAAAGGCATTATATGCCTCAAAAGAAAATATAAATCAGGTTGAAAAGATTAAAACGCAGCTATCTAAAAAAGATAATGAAAAAAAGCAAGAAGCGAAAAAAATAGCTGAGAAAATTAATAAAAAAGACTTCTTTATTAAAAAACTTTCGACTGAAAATAGAGAGTTATATGGTTCCGTCAAGCCTACAGAAATTTCTAAACTTATTAAAGAAAAAGAAAAATTAGAAATAACACCATCAATGATTCAACCAATTAAAGAAATTAAAGCTCTTGGAAAATTTAAAGTAAGAGTTTCTTTACATTCTGATATTGATGCAGAGATACATATTATAGTTGAGTCAGCTGAGACTATTCAATAATTATACAATTTTTTCCCCAGTTAATATTAAGAATTCATTTGAATTAAAATTAGTGTAAAATTAGTTATGGAAAATAATCTTGTAATTGTAAAAGATAAATTTGAAGAATTGCCTAACAACATTGAAGCTGAACAAGCCGTAATTGGTTCTATCCTTGTTTCAAATGAAATATTTGATGAAATAAATATTATCATAAACAGTGATAACTTTTATGACCCAATGCATCAAAAGATTTTTGGGGCAATAGAAAGTTTAATTTACAAAGGATTATTAGCTAATCCCATAACTTTAAAAAATTATTTTGAAGACGAAAAAGATCAATTAAATGTACCTGAATATTTAGTTAAAATTACAAAATTTTCAACTTCCGTTAGACAAGCAATCGAATATTCAAAAATAATTTACGATATGTTTGTTCGAAGAGAACTTATAAAAATTTCTGAACAAACTATTGATGATGCTAAGTTAGGTGATCTTAATACAACTGGACAACAAATAATTGAAAATTCAGAAAAAGAATTATTTAAATTAGCTGAGAAAGGATCTTTTAGTTCTTCTTTTATTAAATTTGATAAAGCACTAAAAGATACAATCGATATGGCTTCAGCTGCTTTTAAAAATGATGAGGGTATTGTTGGGGTGCCTACTGGACTGAGAGATTTAGATGACAGATTGGGAGGTTTGCATAAATCTGACTTAATTATAATCGCAGGAAGACCTGGAATGGGAAAGACAGCGCTAGCTACCAACATTGCTTTTAATGCAGCTCAAAAATTACAAGAAAGTGGTAAGAAATCATCCATCGCTTTTTTTTCATTAGAAATGTCATCTGAACAATTATCTACAAGAATTTTAGCAGAACAATCTAGAATTAAATCAAATGATATTAGAAGGGGTAAAATTTCAAATGAGCAATTTGACAAATTCATAGAGACTTCAAAAAATATATCAGAACTTCCACTTTATATTGACGAAACACCAGCAATTACAATTGCAGCAATGAGCAATAGAGCACGAAGAATTAAAAGGACTCATGGTCTTGATATGATTATTGTTGATTACATTCAGTTAATGAAAGGAACCTTTAATTATAAAGATGGACGAGTTCAAGAAGTATCTGAAATTACTCAAGGTTTAAAAGCGATTGCAAAAGAATTATCAATACCTGTAGTCGCTCTTTCACAATTATCAAGACAAGTAGAACAGAGAGATAATAAAAAACCCCAATTATCTGATTTGAGAGAATCTGGTTCGATAGAGCAAGACGCTGACGTAGTAATGTTTGTATTTAGAGAGTCTTATTATTTAGAAAATAAAGAACCAAAACCAGCGACTGTAGAGCATGCTGAATGGCAAGCAAAAATGAATGAAGTGTCTAATCTGGCAGAATTAATTATTGGTAAACAAAGACATGGTCCAACTGGAAATGTATTTTTAGAGTTTGAGGCAATGTTTACTAAATTTAAAGATACTCAAATTAACTAAATTCCAATATAAAAGGGTAAAATGATTACCCAATTTTATCAAAATATTATTCTTAAAAATCCTAAATCTATATTGATACTTTTACTAATAGCACTATTTACTTTTGGCTATTATTCTAAAGATTTTAAATTAGACGCCTCATCAGAGACATTATTAATTGAGGGAGATCCAGATCTTGAATATCTAAAAGAAATTACAAATAGGTACGGGTCAAAGGAATTTTTAATACTAACTTATACACCTAACGAAGGAATGATCTCAGATGTTTCTATAAATAACCTTCTCAGTTTAAAATATAAAATTCAAAGTTTAAACTGGGTTCATAGTGTCATTACCCTTTTAGATATTCCTTTATTAAATAATTCGGATGCACCTTTGCAAGAAAGACTAGAAAATTTTAAGACTTTAAAAGATGAAGATATAGATAAAGAGAGAGGATTTAATGAGATTTTAAGTAGCCCCGTATTTAGAAATTTTGTTATTAGTGAGGATGGTAAAACCTCTGGAATCATTGTTAATATTAAAAATAAAAAACCGATAGAAAATATTTCTAATAAAACGAAAGAGGAAATTGAAGCTCATAAAGACTTAATAAAAAAACAAAATCATCAAAATATTCTTGAAATTAGAGATGTTATTAGAAGTTACAACAATATTGGAAAAATAAATTTAGGTGGAATACCTATGATTGCTGACGATATGATGACATTTATTAAAAGTGATATTGTGGTTTTTGGATTAGGCGTTTTTTTTTTTATTGTTGCAACATTATGGTTTGTATTTAAAAAACTAATTTGGATTATCGTCCCAATAAGTAGTTGTTTTTTTTCAGTAATAATCATGACAGGCTTGCTGGGGTTATTAGGGTGGAAAGTCACTGTCATTTCATCAAACTTCATTGCATTAATGTTGATTTTAACAATGGCAATGAATATTCACATGAGTACAAGATTTTTACAAATAAAAGAAATTTATCCAGACAAAAAAATTATAGAGCTAATTACCTTAACAACTAATAAAATGTTTTGGCCAATTTTATATACTGCTTTAACAACTATAATTGCTTTTTTGTCGTTAATCTTCAGTGAAATAAAACCAATTATTGATTTTGGTTGGATGATGACTTTAGGATTAATTACATCATTTATTATTACATTTACATTACTTCCATCTCTAATTAACTTTGTGCCTAAAGAGAAAATATTTTTAAAGAAACAAGAAGATTCAAAAATTACCTCTTTTTTTGCAAAAATTTCTTTAAATAATCACAAAACAATTTTTACTTTGACGATTGTAGTAATCATTTTTAGTTTAATCGGAATAAGTAAACTGGAAGTTGAAAATAGTTTCATAAATTATTTCAGTAAAAAAACTGAAATTTATAAAGGCATGAAACTAATAGACGAAAAATTAGGTGGAACAACTCCGCTTGAAGTAATTTTAAAGTTTCCAAAAAAAGAAATTAAAAAAACTAATGATGAAGATGATTTTGAAGACTGGGGTGATGAAGAAAATGAAAATGATGATAAATATTGGTTTACCAAAGATAAAATAGATAAAATTTCCTCAGTACATAACTATCTAGATGATTTGCCTCAAGTTGGAAAAGTCTTATCCTTTTCATCAATAATAGATGTAGCAACAATGCTCAATAACAATAAGCCTTTGGGAACATTAGAAATGGGTGTGCTTTATTCAAAAATACCTGAGAGTATCAAAACTGAAATAATTGATCCATATATTTCTATAAAAGATAATGAAGCAAGAATTAATCTAAGGATCATAGACTCCCAAGAAAATTTAAGAAGAAATGATCTCATAAAAAAAATTAGATATGACTTAAAAAATGAATTGGGATTAAAAGAAAGTGAGTTTAAACTTGGTGGTGTTTTAATTCTATTTAATAACTTACTTCAAAGTCTATTTAAATCTCAAATACTGACTTTAGGTTTAGTAATGATAGGAATATTCGGAATGTTTGTTATACTCTTTAAGAATATTAAACTTTCTCTAATTGGTGTGGTTCCAAATTTTATTGCAGCTTTTTTCATATTGGGAATAATAGGTTTACTAGGTATTCCATTAGACATGATGACAATTACAATAGCTGCAATTACAATTGGAATAGCTGTTGATAATAGTATTCATTATATTTATAGATTTAAGGAGGAATTTAGTGCTTCAAAAGATTATAATAAAACTCTTATTTTGTGCCACTCTACAGTTGGTAAAGCAATTTTAAATACCTCTATAACAATCGTTTTTGGATTTTCGATTTTAGTTTTGTCAAAATTTATACCCACAATATATTTTGGTGTTTTCACTGGGATAGCGATGTTATTAGCTATGGTCTCAGTTTTAACTTTACTTCCTTCTTTGATTTTATTGATAAAACCGTTTAACAAATAATTAGATGCAAGATTTTGTTGTAGATTTTTATAAAACTACAAACGTTATAGACATAGTATATTTAATAATTACAATTTTCACATTAATTGGAGGTTACAGAAAAGGTTTTGTTTTAAGTATTCTGTCAATGGCTAAATGGTTTCTAGCCTATATAATTACATTGATAATATTCCCAAGAGCAAAACCTTATTTGAAGGGTGTAATTAATAACGAGTATGTTCTAGACATAGTTTTAGGTGTTACAATATTTGTAATCGTTATATTTTTAATTTTAATCATTAACAGAGGTATCAGAAAAGCTGTCCGATTCACTGGCCTTGGAAGTTTAGATACAATGTTTGGATTCTTTTTTGGATTTATCAAAGCTTATATCATCTCTGTATGTATCTTCTCAGGTGTACACATTGTATATAATTACGATAAATGGCCAGTAAATTTAAGTAAATCATTAATCTTTCCATATTTAGAAAAAGGTAGTAATTATTTATTAGAAAAATTTCCTGATGAAAAAACATATCAAAAATCTAAGGAGAAAATTGAAAATATTTGATCCTAAGCTTAAAGAAGAGTGCGGTATCTTTGGAATTAGTAATACTAAAGATGCCTCTGCATTAACAGCCTTAGGACTTCATGCTCTTCAACACAGAGGCCAGGAAGGATGTGGAATAGTTACCTTTGATGGTAAACAATATTTTTCTGAAAAAAGATTTGGTTTGGTGGGTGATAATTTTAATAAAGAGAAAATACTAAAAAAGCTTCAAGGTGATTATGCAATTGGACATAATAGATATAGTACAACAGGTGAAAATACTCTTAGAAACATTCAGCCTTTCTTTGCAGATACTAATGCTGGAGGGATCGGTGTAGCTCATAACGGAAATTTAACCAATTCTATTTCTTTAAGAAAAAAATTAGTAGATGAAGGTGCAATTTTCTACACAACATCTGATACAGAAACGATAGTTCAATTAATTGCTAAGTCAAAACGGGCAAAAACAATAGATAAAATTGTTGACGCAATTTTTCAAATACAAGGTGGATACGCTTTAGTAATGTTAACTCAAACTTCATTAGTAGGTGTTAGAGATCCTTTTGGTATCAGACCTTTGGTAATTGGAAAATTAAAAAATAGTTATGTCCTAGCATCTGAAACATGTGCTTTAGATATAATTGGTGCAAAATTCATACGAGAAGTTGAAAATGGTGAAATAGTTTTAATTGAAAATAACGAACTAAAAAGTATTAAACCATTTCCACCAAGAAAAGTTAGGCCTTGTGTTTTTGAATATATTTATTTTGCAAGACCAGATAGTATGCTTGGTGGAAAAACTGCATATGAACATAGAAAAAACCTTGGCTCTGAACTTGCAAAAGAAAATGATGTAGATGCTGATATTGTTGTGCCAGTACCAGATTCTGGAAATGCAGCAGCTTTAGGTTTTGCACAATTCCTGAAGGTAAAATTTGAGCTTGGTTTAGTCAGAAATCATTATGTCGGAAGAACTTTCATTGAACCGAGTCAGAAGATCAGAAGTTTGGGTGTTAAATTAAAATTAAATGCTAATCAATCAACTATTCAAGGTAAAAAAATAATTTTAGTAGATGACTCATTAGTAAGAGGTACCACATCCCATAAAATAGTTAAAATGCTTTACGACGCTGGTGCAAAAGAGGTTCATGTTAGAATTGCCTGTCCAGAAATAAAATTTCCTGATTTTTATGGAGTTGACACACCAACTAAAAAAGAATTACTTGCGGCAAATAAAAGTAACTCCGAAATCTGTGATTACATAGGTGCAAAATCATTAAAATTTTTGTCAGTAAATGGGATGTATCGGGCAATTGGTTTTGATAAAAGAAATGAAACTTATCCTGAATTGACTGATCATTATTTTACTGGTGACTATCCTGTTAAACCTATCGATGAACTTGGTGATAGTAAAATTACACAATTATCATTGTTGAATACTGCATCTAATAATTAAATGAAAAAAGTAAGTTTTACCGAAATGAAAAATGGAACTAAAGAAGATTATCTTTTTTTAGATAAGCATGAAAAAGATTTTGCCAGCAAAACTGCTGATAGAATATTAAAATTTATGTCTGGACTAACAGAGACTTTAGAAGGTTATCAGGTATCGAGACTTGAGCACTCACTTCAAAGTGCTACTAGAGCTCATAGAAATGGTGAAAGCGATGAGATGGTTGTAGCTTGTCTGTTACATGACATCGGTGATGAATTAGCACCGATGAATCATTCTGAGTATGCCGCTTCAATTTTAAAGCCCTATGTATCAGAAAAAACTCATTGGATAGTTGAAAAGCATGGAGAATTTCAAATGTATTATTATGCACATCATTTAGGTGGTGATAAGAACAGAAGAGATAAATATAAAGATCATAAATATTATCAAGATACAGTAGAATTTTGTGAAAAATATGATCAAAATTCTTTTGACCCCAAATATGAGTCTCTACCATTGGAATTTTTCAAACCAATTGTAAAGAAAGTTTTTTCTAGAAAACCATATTCTTCCCTAACGAAAAATTAAAAACAAAACTTATACTAATGATTACAAAAAAAGAGCAAATAATTGAATATTTCAAGTCTGGGATTAAAAATAAAAAGGAATTTAAAATTGGTATCGAACATGAGAAATTTCTATTTGATAGTCAAAATAACAAGAGAATTGATTATCAAAAAATAAAGAAGATGTTCTCATCTCTAATTGAGTTTGGATGGAATCCTGTATTAGAAAACAACAATATTATTGGTTTAAATAAGGGTGGTAAAAATATTACTCTTGAACCAGGTAATCAAATTGAATTATCTGGTGATAAACTTAATAATATTCATGAAGCATGTGCAGAGTCTTATGATTACTTATTTGAGTTAAAACAGGTCACAAAAAAACTTAACATTAAAATTGTAAGTGCAGGTTTCGATCCAATATCAAAATTAGATGAGATCCCCAATAACCCTAAAAAAAGATACAAGCTTATGACAAAAGATATGCCTTTAGGGGGAGAATTAAGTCTTGATATGATGTATCGGACCTGCGGAACACAGTTGAATTTAGATTATTGTTCAGAAGAAGATTTTAAAAAAAAATTTAAGATAGTTAATTCTCTGGTACCTATTTCAATTGCTTTATTTGCTAATTCATCAATAATCGAGAAGAAAAAAAGTAATTATTTATCGTACCGATCGAAAGTATGGCAAAATACTTCTCGTGGTGGTTTGCCTAAATTATTTTTAGAGAACTTTGATTTTGAAAAATATGCAGATTTTGTGATTAATTTTCCAGTTCTATTTATTCAGCAAAAAGAAAATTATTTTTCAGGCAGAGGATATAATTTTAGTGATTTCATGTCAGGAAATATTAAAGAGATAAACAATCGTCTGCCTGATGAGAATGATTTATCAACTCATTTAAGTACAATTTTTACCGAGAATAGACTTAAAAAATATATTGAGTTGAGATCTATGGATACTTGTGGTTGGGATTGTCTATGTGCAGGTCCAGCATTTAATGTTGGAATGTTATATGGAAATTTAGATGAAGTTTATGAGTTAATTTCTAGTTGGGATAAAGATAAAATTATGAATGCATATTTAGAAGCACCACAGAAAGGTTTTAGCACCCAACTTATGGGAAAAGACCTA
>CACLSR010000009.1 GCA_902609685.1 uncultured Pelagibacteraceae bacterium | reverse complement strand
ATCCAGGTATCGTGTTAACAAAAGCAACCATTCCAATTAAAATTAAGGGTGCAGTTTCTCCTAAAGCTTGAGCTAAACCAATTATTGTTCCTGATAACGTGCCAGGCATAGAAAGAGGGACTGTATGATGCATTGTGGTTTGCATTCGACTTGCTCCCATAGCAAGTGCTGCCTCTCTTATACTTGGTGGAACTGCTTTTAAAGATGCTCTAGCAGCTATAATTATTGTTGGTAAAGTCATTAAGGACAAAGTGATACCCCCAACCAATGGGGTAGACCTTGGTAAATGAAATATAGCCAATAAAACTCCTAACCCTAATAGACCAAAAACTATAGATGGAACCGCTGCTAAGTTGTTTATATTAACTTCAATAAAATCAGTAAATCTATTTTTAGGGGCAAATTCTTCAAGATAGATTGCAGCTAGAACCGCAACAGGAAAAGCTATCATTAAACAAACAAGTATAGAAAAAATTGAGCCCATAAATGAACTTGCATACAAAGATTTGTTAGATCATCTATTTGCTCATCACCTTCCCAAACATTTACTGCCATTGGCGCAGATCTTTCTAGATAAGCATCTAATGTTGATTTTAATTGTTTTTGAACATTGGTAGATACTCTATTCAATGAGTCTACTAAGTTCTTTGGAAGATTTTCGTTAAGCAAAAGTGTTCTCTTGGATATATTTTTTGCTAAATCACCTATTCTTTCTAAATCTGAAGACATTTTCAAAGCCGTTACTGTCTCTCTTAAATCAATTGCCATAGGTTGTCTTAAAGCAATTAAATTCACAACTTGCTGTTCAATTAAAGTCTCATATTTATCTATTTTTTCATCTTCTTGAATAACAGCTTCTGCAATATTATTATCTCTTGTTGTAATGGCTTGAATTGCTTTACCTAAAGAATCTTCACATGCACTTCCCATTTTAATTATATTAGCATTAAGATTTTTTAGTTCTTCTTCGTAAGATTTGACTGTATGTGGTGCTTCAGACATTATCCAAACCTCCCTGTTATATAATCTTGCGTTTTTTTATTATCGGGATTCTTAAATATTTTATCAGTAGATCCATGTTCAATCAATTGACCTAAATGAAAAAAACCTGTATTTTGAGAAACACGTGCTGCTTGAGCCATAGAATGAGTTACAATTATTATTGTGTGCTCTTTTTTTAACTCATCAATCAATTCTTCAATTTGTGCTGTTGCTATTGGATCTAATGCTGAACAAGGTTCATCCATTAATATAACTTCAGGTCTTACAGAAATCGCTCTAGCAATACAAAGTCTTTGCTGTTGTCCTCCAGATAATCCAGTTCCAGGTTCATACAACCTATCTTTTACCTCTTCCCATAGTGCAGCCTTTTTCAAACTAGTTTCAACAATTTCATCCATTTCTTGTTTTGATTGAGCCATACCATGAATTGTTGGACCGTAAGACACATTTTCATATAAAGTTTTTGGGAAAGGATTGGGTTTTTGAAAAACCATACCAATTTTTTCTCTTAGTCTTACGACATCACAACTTTTATCATTGATATTAAAATCATTAATTAAAATTTCTCCTTTAACACTACAGATATCAATTACATCATTCATTCTATTAAGACATCTTAGGAAAGTTGATTTACCACAACCAGATGGACCAATTAATGCCGTTACTTGATTTTCCTCAATATCTAAACTTATATTAAAGAGCGCTTGTTTTTTTCCATAAAAAACATCAACATCTTTAACTTTAAATCCTTTAGAGTCTACTTCAACGATTACAGCTCAAATTGTAGTTATTTTAATTGGTGATCATACTACAAATGTTGCAGAACAAGTTTATTATTTAGTTAAAGGCGAATATTTAGAAGGTGATAGACCCAAGGGAACAGAGCCAATTGTAACCGGAGAAAAATGATTTATGTCAGCTCATGTTTTCATAGCTGAAGATGAAGCATCAATTGTTAGTTTGTTAAAGTACAATCTTGAAAAAGAAGGTTATAAAGTCAGTCATTCAGAAAATGGAGAAGATGCTCTTAAACAAATAAAATTAAAACAGCCAGATTTAATATTAATGGATTGGATGTTACCAGAATTATCTGGTGTTGAAATTTGTAAAAACTTAAAAAAAGATAATAAGTTTAATGATATTCCTGTCATTATGTTAACTGCAAAAGGGGAGGAAGAAGACAAATTAAAAGCATTTGATACAGGTGCAGATGATTATGTAACTAAACCTTTTAGTCAAAAAGAATTGAATGCTAGAATTAAATCTTTATTGAGAAGATCTAAACCTCAATCATCATCAGACATTGTAGAATTTACTGATTTAAAAATAGATCGGATTACAAAAAGAGTTTATAGAAAGGATAAAGAAATTACTTTGGGTCCAACTGAATTTAAACTCTTAGATTTTTTTATCAAAAATCCAAAAAGAGTTTATTCAAGAGAACAACTCTTAAACAATGTTTGGGGAGAAAATATATATGTTGAGTCTAGAACAGTTGATGTTCATATTAGAAGATTAAGACAAGCAATTAACATACAAAATACAAAACCTTTAATTAGAACAGTAAGATCAGCTGGTTATTCTTTAGAATCTTGAAGATCTTTGGGTCTTATAAATTTTTTTAATACTCCCTTTTTCTCAACTTCATTCCAGGATTTAATATCAAACTCAATTTTTGCAAATGCTGCTGTTGGGAATTTATAATTCATTAGTTTAAAATTATTCGTATTATGATTTTTTGTAAGATTTCGTACTAAATTTTTCACTGATGGTTCATGGTTTATAATCAAAATTGATTTATATTCACTGGATATTTCTTTAATTTTTTTTACAATTGCATTCTCATCAACTAAATATAAATCTTTTGAAAAATTAACTTTTTTTGGCTTATTAATTTTCTTGGATAAAATTTGAAAAGTTTTTTTTGTTCTTTTTGATGATGAAATTAATGCATAATCAAATTCAAATTTTTTTTTAACAAAAAATTCACAAATCATTTTTGCATTTTTCTTGCCTCTTTTAGTAAGTGGTCTATCAAAATCATTAATACTTAAATCATCCCAACTAGATTTTGCGTGTCTCATGACGTATAATTGATACATAAAATCTAAATATATGACTGCTTTAAAAAAACAACATAAAGAAGAGTTGAAATCTAAATATATAAATAGAGAGCTTTCTTGGTTAAAATTCAACGATAGAGTACTTTTAGAGGCGCAAAATATCGAAAATCCTCTTTATGAAAGAGTAAAGTTTTTATCAATTGCTGGGTCTAATCTAGATGAATTTTTTATGGTCCGTGTAGCTGGGTTATATAGTCAAATAAAACAAGAAGTTGACTCACTAAGCTCTGATGGTTTGACACCTGAAGAGCAAATGGATGAGGTAGTGCTTGAAACTAAGAATCTATTAAAAAAACAGAACAAAATTTTTATTCAACTGATTATGGAATTAAAAAAAAATAATATCAATTTAGTTAAACCAGTTAATTTAAATACTAAGGATAAAAAAAAACTTTTAGAAATATTTAAAGAAGAGATTTACCCTTTATTAACACCATCAGCAATTGATCCTGCACATCCATTTCCATTTATAATCAATCAAGGAAGAGCAATTGTAATGAAGTTAAGAAAAAAAAATAAAAAAAGGATTTTAAACTCAATAATAGTAATACCAAAAGCATTATCTAGATTTATTGAAATTGAGTCTTCAAAAAATCATAAGAAATTTGTGATTCTAGATGATGTAATAAGTTTTTTTGCTAATGAAATTTTTCCAGATCATGATTTAGAAAAGAAAATGATTTTTAGAGTAATAAGAGACAGCGATGTAGAGATTCAAGAGGAAGCAGAAGATTTGGTTAGATCTTTTGAATTGGCTTTAAAAAGACGTAGAACGGGTGATATTGTTCGTTTAGAGGTTCTTGAAAATAGTGATAACGAATTGATAAGATTTATAACTAATAAATTAGATATAAATCCTGACTATATTTATGATGTTGCTGGCCTTGTTGGAATTCAAGATATAGATCAAATATGTAAAGTAAAAAATCCAAAATTAAGATTTAAACATTTTACACCTAGAGAAGTTGAAAGATTAAAAGAATATAATGATAATTTTTTTGAAACTATTAAAAAGAAAGATTTAGTTGTTCATCATCCTTTTGAAACATTTGACTCAGTTATTGAATTTTTAAACCAAGCAGCAAATGATAAAAAAGTTATAGCTATAAAACAAACTCTATATAGAACAACTCTAGACTCACCTATTGTTAAAGCTTTAATAACAGCTGCAGAAAACGGAAAAACAGTTACCGCTTTAATTGAAATTAAAGCTAGATTTGATGAGGAAGCTAATATTCAACTATCAAGAAGTTTAGAAAAAGTAGGTGTTCAAATTGTTTATGGTTTTGCTAAATATAAAACTCATGCAAAATCATCATTAGTTTTAAGAAGAGAACAGGGTAAAATACAAACTTATTTTCATTTAGGAACTGGCAATTATCATCCAGTAAATGCTAAAATTTATACTGATTTGTCTTTATTTAGTTGTGATAAGAAAATGGCATCAGATGTTGAAAAGTTTTTCAATTATGTAACAGGATACGCAAAACCAAAAAATTTAAATAAAATTTCTATTTCGCCAGTAAATATGAGGCAAACCTTAAATGAAAATATTGATGCTGAAATTAAAAATTCTAAAAATGGAAAATTTGCAGCTATTTGGGCAAAAATGAACTCTTTAGTAGATCCAGAAATTATTGATAAATTTTATGAAGCTTCGAATGCTGGTGTAAAAATTCATTTATTTGTAAGGGGTGTTTGTTGTTTAAGACCAGGAGTAAAAGATAGATCAGAAAACATATTTGTAAAAAGTATCATAGGAAGATTTTTAGAGCATTCTAGAATTTACTGCTTTAGTAATGGTACAAAAAAAATGCCTAATAGAAATGCAAAAGTATATATTTCGTCAGCTGATTTAATGCCGAGAAATTTAAATCGAAGGGTAGAACTTCTAGTCCCAATTGAAAATGAGACTGTTCATGAACAGATCTTAGATCAAATAATGTTGGCAAATTATCTTGATACTAATCAGAGCTGGGAACTTGAAGCTGATGGTAATTATAAAAAAATTAAATATAGTAAGATCGATTCCTTTTCAGCTCATGAATATTTTATGAATAATCCGAGCTTATCTGGAAGAGGTAAAGCTAAACTAAGAATGCAGCCTAAACAACTGCACTTAAGATTGATTAAAAGTGGAAGTAATTAAAAGTAAAAATAGTTTAAAATTAAATCAGGCAAAATTAGCTATAATAGACATTGGATCAAACTCTATAAGAATGCTAATTTATGAAGATTTCAGTTCTTCTCGTGTGCCTTTTTTTAATGAAAAAGCAGTTTGTGAACTTGGAAAAAATTTAGATAAATCCAAAAAACTTCACAGATCTGGTACCGAATATGCTTTAAAAGTTTTAAAAAGATTCTCTGAAATTTTAAATGTTTCAAAAATCACAAATCTTAAAATCATTGCAACAGCAGTTTTAAGAGAAGCGACTGATACAAAACCATTTATTAATGAAGTTGAAAAACTTTTTAAAACTAAGATTAATATATTATCTGGTGAAGAAGAAGCTGAATGCTCAGCTGAGGGAGTAAAAATAGGCTTTGAAAATGTCAATGGATTAGTTGCTGATCTTGGAGGTGGAAGTTTAGAATTAGCTCGAGTTGAAAATAATATAGTTACTAATAAAACCTCATTACCTATTGGAGTTTTAAGATTATTAAATAATCCTATAGTTAAAAAAAGAAATTTAGCAAAATATATCAAAAAATTATTAAGAGAAGAAAAATGGCTTTCAAAAAAGAAATTTAATAATCTATATTTAGTTGGAGGTACCTGGCGAGCATTATTTAAATTACATCTTTTTCAAAATAATCATCCGGTACATATAATTCATCAATATAGTATTGATAACAATGTTTTATCTAAGTTTGTTGAAAAAATTTCATCTTTTAATAAATCTAAACTTAAAACAGTTGAGTATATTTCAAAATCTAGAACAGCGTATTTACCTTATAGTTGCATTATACTTGATGAAATTATGAGAGTTACAAATCCAAGAAATATAATTTGTTCTATAAGCGGTTTGCGTGAAGGTTCTTTATCAATTGACTATTTTAAAGATGTAAAAGAATCAGAAATTTTTCATAAAGCACTTGAGAATATTGCAAAAAAAAGAGGTGATCTAGGATCGAACTATAAAAAATATTATGATTTTATTCAGCCAGTTTTTGAAGGCAATGAACATTTTAATAAGAAATTATTATATCTGGCATGTGTATTAAGTCATATGGATTGGGGATTAGGAGCATTTCAAAAAGCTGAATTGGTATTTCAAGAAACAATAAATACTCCTTTACTTAGATTGACTCATAAAGAAAGAATACAATTAGCTTTGTCATGTTATTGGCGGTACTGTAGTATCAAGTATAATCCAAAGATGGAGTATCTAACTTTTTTAAATAATAATGAAATTTTTTCAAGCAAACAAGTTGGAGCAGCATTGAGATTTTCACAATCATTGACCTCGATATCTACGATATTTCTTGAAGAGTTTAAATTGTATAAAAGAGGTAATGCTGTATTTTTAAAAATTCCATCACAACATCAAGAAATAATCTCAAAACAAGTTACTAAAAGATTTAAAGCTCTTGCTAGAGAATTATTTTTAGAACCAAGAGTAATTTACTCAAATAATTCAAGATAAATTAAATTTAATTCTATTTTTAATTGAGTGAAATTTTTTTGTAACATTATTTTAATTTAAATTCATTTAACTTTAATAATAAGTAAATAATTTTGTAATTTAGTTTATGTATAAAGCACCATCAAAGTTTAAATATTCATTATTTCTTCCCCTGTTTAAATTTTGTTGATTAACTACTTTCTTCCTTCTCTTAAATGAGAAGGGAGAAAGACGATTTGGAATTAATTATTTATAGATGCAGGAGACTGCTCTGCATTTTTCTTAGCAAGCTTTTTTGCTTTTTTTTCTGCAACCTTTTTTTCTAGACCAGCAATTTTAATATTAAGGCTTGATAATTTTTTTTCTTTTGCTGTAATTTTATTTTTAAGTTTGTCTATTGATTTTAATATCTTTGTTTTTTTCTTTTCATTTTTTTTTAGTTTTTTTCTCATTACTGCCTCCGAATTATTTAATATTTGATTTAATCATATAATCCTTAAATAAAAAAGATATTTTGATACAACCTTTAGTTTATAGTTTTTTAAGAACTGTTATTAAATAAAAAAACATTGCTATATGAGAACTATTATTGAATTTTTGATTTAATATTAATTTAAATATCTCTCTTTGATTAAAAAGATGAATTCTAATACCTTGTTCTGGTTTCGAAATTTTAATTAAGTCTTCTGTGTAATAACCAGTAATTTTAGTAGTTAGTCTTCCAGGTTCATTATAAAAAGTTATTATTTTACTCAATTTTGATCTTGATCTATATCCTGTTTCTTCTCTTAATTCCTTATATGCTGATTGGAGAGTTGTTTCCTTTTTTTCCACTATGCCAGAAGGAAACTCGTAGTTAATTTTATTAATTGGAACTCTTTTTTGGGAAACTACTACATATTTGTCTTTAATCTTAGGTATTACTAATGAAAGATTAGAAGTTTTAAGATAATGATAAAACTCTTTTTTTTTAAATTTTTTGTTAATTAAACTTATTCGATTGGTAAGTTTTATATTTTTCAATTTTTTTCTAAAAATAACTTTTTAACAATAAGTACAGCAATTAACATTCCAATAAGCTCAGCTAAAATATAATAAGGAGTATTTAAATAACTAATACCAGTAAAAGATTCTGTAAATGTTCTGGCAATAGCAACCGCAGGATTTGCAAAAGAAGTTGAAGAAGTAAACCAATAACCAGCAGTAATATAAAGACCAACACTAGCAGCAACAGCAATTTTGCCTGACTTCATAGACCCAAAAATTATAATTATAAGCCCTAATGTTGCTATTACCTCAGATGTGAATATGTAAATCCCATCTCTTGACTTAGTAGATAATTCATAAATCTCATGTTCAAAAAAGAAATTAGCTAAACCAACACCAATTAAGCAACCAACTAATTGAGCAATAATATAAAAGGGTAATAGTTTCTTTTTTAATTTACCTGTTATTGTCATTGCGATACTTACAAATGGATTAAAGTGAGCTCCTGATACATCAGCAAATACTGTAATAAGCACAAATAAACCTGATCCTGTTGCTATAGTATTAGCTATTAACATCACAGCAACATCATTAGTTAAGTTTTCAGCCATTAAACCTGAACCAACAATAATCATTACTAAAAAACAACTGCCTAATAATTCAGCAAGAAAATAGCGGCTTTTATTTTTCATAAAGCAGTTCCTTTATTCTTTTATGAATATTATTGTAAACTTTTTCTATTATTTCATCTTTTTTATTTAAGTCGTTTGTTTCATTAAGTAATTTAACAGGATCCTCTATATCCCAATGAATTATCTGATCTTTATTTGGCCAAATAGGACAGACTTCATTATTGGCATTATTACAAACTGTAATCACATAATCCATTTTAATTTGACCATTAATAAACTCATTAAAATTTTTAGATCTATAATTAGAAAGATCATAATGTTTTGATAATAAATAATTCTTCACATCTTCATTTACTTTTCCTGTTGGATTACTCCCGGCACTAAAACCTTTATACAAATCGTCATACTCATTATTTATAATACTTTCAGCAATAATACTTCTTGCTGAATTACCTGTGCATACAAACAATATATTCTTCATTTAAAAAATAATCTTATAAATCCCAATAACAAATAATGGAATTTGTAATCCGAAGTTTGTTAGTATCGCTTTATCTTTGCTGATAAATCCAGCGATAGTCCATCCAACAACTCCTAATCCATGAAAATATATATTTAATGGATATATATTTAAATTTGTAAGAAGTATTCCTACTAAAACTAAAAATGTACTAATCCATTTTAGATATTTTTTTATAAACATAAAAATTTCCTTTCATTATTATTATTTCAGTTATGTTAAGAATTTATTAAAATAAAGAATTATCTACACTTTTTACATAATCCAAAAAACTCAAGATTATATTTACTATATTTCATACCATCTTTGTCTTTGAAGTTAGCTAAGTATTTGGAAAGACCTGCACTACCTATTTCTGTTACTTTCTCACAAATCTCACAGATAGAAAACGCTGTAGCTTTAGCCACTCGACAGCTTGAATTGTGACACGCAATAAATGCATTTCGACTCTCTATTTTGTGAATTTTTCCTATTTCCACTAGCTTATCTAACGCTCGATAAACTTGTAGAGGAGCTTTAATGCCTTTTTTTTGAACATTAAAAAGGATTGAATAAGCTTTCATTGGTTCAGGAGATTTATCAATTAAATCAAAAATAATTTGCTGATTTTTGGTGAGAATATGTTCTTTATGCATTGATTTCATTTTACTGATTCCTCATTAATTTTTCAATTTAATAGATTGTTTTATTTTAAATAATGAAAGTATGAATAATAATAAAGCTGCTGTTATAATTGATGGACCTGAGGATGTATTAAACTCTAAAGACGTAAACAATCCTATAATTACAGATAACAAGCCTCCTATAATTGAATAAATAACCATACTTTGTGGACTTGATGATAAATTTCTGGCCATTGCCGCTGGTATAATCAGCATTCCTGTAATTAACAACAATCCAACCATTTTAATTGAAATAGCAATGATTGCAGCCATTAAAATAGTAAAGATTGCCTTAGCTCTGTCTGGATTTAAACCTTCTGCTTCTGCTAGTTCATAATTTACTGTTGAAGCGAATAAAGGTTTCCAAATAAATTTCAGAGTTAATAAGATAAATGCCCCTCCAATCCATATGATTAACAAATCATCAACCGAAACTGCTAAAATATCTCCAAATAATAATCCCATAATATCAAACCTGATAAAGGTTAAAAAACCTATAACAACAAGTCCAACTGCCAGAGATGAATGAGCTAGAAGACCTAACAAAGCATCACCTGGTAGATTGGTTTTTTTTTGAAGTTGAATTAAAATAAGTGCTATCAGAGATGAAATGACAAACACCGATAGCGCAATATTAAACTCCATAGTAAACGCTAATGTCACTCCCAATAGAGCAGAGTGAGCTAAGGTGTCACCAAAATAAGATAATCTTCTCCAAATAACAAAACAACCAAGAGGTCCTGTTACAAAAGCAACCCCAACTCCAGCTACCAAAGCTCTTATAAAAAAATCATCAAACATCTAATTTTTTTTAATTTCACCTTCATCTGTATGGACATGGTCGTGCTTATGTTCATATCTTGATAATATTTGAGAAGCTTGTTCACCAAATAAAGCTTTATATTCATTATTTTTTGCAACATCCATTGGAGAACCTGAGCAACAAACATGACCGTTTAAACAGACAACATGATCAGTGGCTGTCATTACAGTGTGTAGATCATGAGAAATCAATAAGATACCACAACTTAATTCATCAGAAATTTTCTTAATTAATTCGTATAAAGCAATTTCACCAGTAAAATCTACTCCCTGTACTGGTTCATCTAGTACTAATAGCTCTGGTTTTTTTGATATAGCTCTTGCAAGTAAAACTCTTTGAAACTCACCACCAGATAAATCTCCTAAATTTTTATCTTTAAGATGAATGACACCAGTTAAAGACAAAGCTTCATCAATTGTCTCTTTATTAAGACTTTCAGTTAATACCATGAAATCATTTACTCTTAGCGGTAATGTCCAATCAATTGAGATTTTCTGCGGGACATATCCAACTTTATGGGTATATTTTTCAACTGAACCATCAATTTTTTTGTAAATACCTAAAGCAATTTTAGCTGTTGTGCTTTTTCCTGATCCATTTGGACCTATGAGAGTAACTATTTTACCTTTCTCAACTTGTAGTGAGACTCCTTTGACTAACCATTTGTTGTTCAACTGTAAACCAGCATCATTTAATTTTACCAATATATTTTGATCAGTGCTCATTTTATTTCTTGACTAATAAGTGTTATATTATTACATGGTGTTATATTATAACAATTTAAATATACAACATATGAAAAACATAAAGAAATTACCATTAATACTATCAATATTATCATTCTTAACAATTTTTGTGCCAGCAAACGCTGAAATTAAAGTAGTGGCAACAATAAAACCAATCCATTCTCTTGCAAGTTATTTAATGGATGGTGTTGGTAAACCAGATTTAATCGTTGATGGTTATGCTTCACCACATGGATTTGCTCTTAAACCATCACATGCAAAAATGATTCAAAATGCAGATATTATATTTTGGGTAGGAGAGGACATAGAAAGTTTCTTAGAAAAACCATTAAAAACTATTGCAAAAAAAGCCGAAAAAATTGAATTAATGGAAATTAAAGGTTTAACTAAACTTAAATTTAGAGAAAGAAATATTTTTGAAGAGCATGATCATGGTCATAAAGAAGACGATCATGATGATCATGCAAAAAAAGAGGATGATCATGACGATCACAATCATGATAAAAAGGAAAAAGAACATGGTCATGATGAACACGGACATGACGATGAGCATAAAAAAGATGGTCACGATGAGCATGGTCATGAAGGACATGCACATGGCGAATTTGATCCACATATCTGGTTAGATCCTATGAATGCAAAAGTAATTTTAAGCGAGATGGCTGAACACTTAATCGAAAATGATCAAAAAAATGAGGCTAAATATAAAGCAAATTTAAAGAGAGCACATAATGATTTAGATAAACTTACAAAAAAAGTTAAATCTGAATTAAATAAAGATTTTAAATCAGTAGTCTTCCATGATGCCTATCAATACTTTGAAAAAAGATTTGGCATAAATATTCTTGGAGCATTTACAGTAAATACAGACGTTATGCCAGGTGCTGAGCAATTAGCTGAAATCAGAGAGGTAATTGAGCATGATAAAGTTAGTTGTATATTTTCTGAGCCTCAATTTAATCCTGATATTATTAAAGCTGTAGCAAAAGATACTAATGTTGCAACAGGTGTAATGGATCCATTAGGAGCTACACTTGATCCAGGCAAGGATTTATATTTTGATTTAATTGGCAATATGTCAAAATCTTTCAAAGGTTGTTAATTAGAAATTGATCTTTAGTTATAAATAATATCTAATAATGGGATGAGTACAGTTTCCCTAACATTAGATGAAATTTTTGATTTAGCCAAAAAAACTTTATTAGCTAATGGTTGTGATGATGAAACAGCTTCTATTCTGTCTGAACTAATTAGAAATGCCGAAAGGGATGGATCTTTATCTCATGGTTTATTTAGATTACCTGCATATGTAAGTGGTTTAAAAAGTGGAAAAATTAATGGTAAAGGAAAGCCTGAAATTAAAAAAATTTCTTCATCAGTTATAAAAGTTCAAGGGAATAATTGTTTAGCCCCAGTAGTTTTAAATAAAGGGTTGCCTGAATTAGCTAAAGCCGCAAAAGAAAATGGCGTAGCAGTGCTCGCAATAAATAATTCTCATCATATGGCAGCGATGTGGCCTGAAACAGAAAAGTTAGCAGAAGAAGATTTGGTTGCTTTTGCATGCACATCATACAAACCTGCTGTAGCACCTGCTGGTGCAATCAAACCATTGTTTGGAACAAATCCGATTTCATTTGCTTGGCCGCGACCTGGTAAAACTCCAGTCGTTTATGATATGGCCACAGCATCAATGGCAATGGGAGAAGTCCAAGTTGCTAAAAGAGAAGGGCACAAGGTTCCACTTGGAACTGGTTTAACTAAAGATGGTAAAGAGACTACTGATCCAGGTGCAATTGCAGATGGTGGTGTATTACTTCCTTTTGGCGGCTACAAGGGTTCAGCAATAGCAATGATGGTTGAGTTAATGGCTGGTGCTTTGGTTGGTGATAATTTTAGTTTTGAAACAGCGGCTAAAGATAAAAATGATGGTGGACCACCAAGCGGGGGAGAATTTATCATTGCAATTTCACCTGACAAAACCTCAGGAACAAATTGGCAAAAACATGCAGATGAATTTTTTGATAAAATGAAATCTTTTGATGGAGTTAGACTTCCAGGTGAAAGAAGACACAAAAATAGATTAGATAAAGGCCCTCGAAATATTAATGAAGACTTGGTTAATAAAATAAAATCTCTAAGCTAAAGTTATTTCAATCGGTGTATGATCTGAAGGTTTTTCACGACCTCTTGGATCTTTATTAATATTTATAGCTTTAATTTTATCAATTAAAGAATTTGAAACTAAGAAGTGATCAATTCGCATCCCATTATTTTTTTGCCAAGCACCTCTCATGTAGTCCCAAAAGGTATAACCTTCCTTAGTTTCATTAAAATGTCTATAGACATCACTAAAACCAAGGTTGATCATTTCTCTTAATTTTTTTCTGATTTCCAATCTAAACAAAGCATCATCCTCAAAACTTTTTGGATTATAAACATCTTCAGCTGCTGGAATAATATTAAAATCTCCAGCAAGAATAATATTTGAATTTTTTTTACTTAAACTTTTTAACTGTTTAATTAAATCATCCAACCATTGTTTCTTGTATTTATATTTATCTGTATCTACAGGATTACCATTAGGTGTATAAATGTTTATTAATTGAATATTTTTCTTTTTATACTCCAGTTCAGCTGAAATTATTCTCGATTGCTTTAATTTATCTTTAATTAAGTCAGTTTTAATATTTTTTAATTTACCTTTAGATATAATAGCAACCCCATTATAACTTTTTTGGCCGAATACGTGACTTTCATAATCCATTGCTGAAAAATCATCATAGGGAAAGTTTACATCCTCAGTTTTGATTTCCTGCATCATTAGGATATCTGGTTTATATTTTAAGAGATAACTTTTGATATTATCTATACGAGCTCTCACAGAATTTACATTCCATGAAGAGATAATCATTAAAGAGAAAAAGAAACACCACAGCCACAAGATGACTTAGTTTGTGGATTTGTTATCTTAAATTGTTCACCAATTAATTCTGAAACATAATCAACTTCAGAGCCTTTTAATAAATCTGCTGAAGTTTTATCAATTAAAATATTTTCAAAGTTTAGATCATCTTTTGATTTTTCTTTATCAAAAGTGAATTCGTATTGAAATCCTGAGCAACCACCACCTTTAATAGCGATTCTAAAAAAAGACCCTTTATCTTTTTTAGACAGCAAAACATTGATCTGTTTTAGTGCTTTATCAGTAAATTTAATTTCTTTAATCATAATTGATCACTGGTATTAGTAATATAATACTTAATATTTTATTTTAAAGGATGAAAAAATACTCAAAGATAGGTCAATTCAAAAGTAAAGGTAGGATATTTAAGGAATCTTTGTCAAAATATAGATCACCTTATCAAAGAGATAGAGATCGTATTATTCACAGCGCTTCATTTAGAAGATTGAAACATAAAACACAGGTATTTGTTAATACTGAAGGGGATCATTATAGAACTCGAATTACTCATTCTATGGAGGTTGCTCAAATAGCAAGATCCATTGCTAGATATTTCAGTTTGAACGAGGACTTAGCAGAAACACTCAGTTTAGCGCACGATTTGGGCCACACTCCTTTCGGTCATGCTGGTGAAGATGCTTTAAATGAATGTATGAGCATTCATGGAGGGTTTGATCACAATTTACAAACATTAAGAATTGTTATGTTTTTAGAAAATAAGTATTTGAAATTTAGTGGCTTAAATCTTTCTGTTGAAACATTAGAGGGACTTTTAAAACACAATGGTCCAGTTGAAGATTTTCATTTAGTTGATGAATTGATAGGTGTTAAAAAATTTAAAAACATGATTAATTTTAACACCTTTCCATCACTAGAGGCTCAAATTTCATCTATATCTGATGATATTGCTTATAATAACCATGATATACAAGATGGCATCAAAGCGAACTTATTTAGATTAGAAGAATTAGTAGAAATAGATTTTTTTAAAAATATTTATAGAAAATATAAAAAAAAGATTAACAAAAAAAATTACAAGATTGCAACTTACCAGATTATAAGAGACTCAATTGACTTAATGATCAAAGATTTAATAAGTAATACCATCAAAAATCTTAATCAAAATAAAATTAAAAGTAGAAATGATTTGAATAAAACTGATTTTCTTATGGTTGATTTCTCTGATAAAATTAAAAATTCTGATAATGAAATTAGGTATTTTTTAAGGTCCAAAATGTACAATAACAAGAATGTACTAAATAAAAATAATAAAGGTAAATTAATAATTAAAAGATTGTTTGCCAAAATAAGTAAAAATCCGGCAAAATTTATTTCAAAAGAACATTTATCCAAAAACAAATATCGATCAGTTTCTGATTTTATTTCTGGTATGACTGACAGATATGCTATCAACCTTTACAACGATATCAAATGAACATTTTTGATCAATACTTAGATAAAATAAAAAAAATTATTTTAGATTTATCGAAAAAGGGTAAAATAATTTTGCCAGATAATTTAGATGGAATAAACGCAGAAATTCCACCTGAGAAATTTAATTGTGACATTTCTACAAATGTTGCGATGGTTTTATCAAAAATAAATAAAAAAACTCCTTTAGAATTAGCTGAAATATTAGCAAAGAGTCTTGAAAATGAGGACAAGTCAATAAAAGAGGTATCAATCGTAAAACCCGGATTTATAAATATCAAATTTCAACCTGAGTTTTGGACAAATTTTTCAAAAGAAATCATTAAGAACGCTAAAACATTTGGAATAAATACAAACGAGCAAAAGAAAAATTATTTAATTGAATTTGTTTCTGCCAATCCAACAGGACCTTTACATGTGGGTCATTGCCGAGGTGCTATTTTAGGAGATGTAATTTCAAATGTTTTATTATTTAATAATCATAAAGTTACTAAAGAATATTATGTAAATGACTATGGCAATCAGATAATTAATTTCACAAAATCAGTATATTTTAGAATAAGAGAAATCAAATTTAATGAAACTTTTCCAACAGATAATGAAGATCTTTATCCTGGTGAATATTTGATTGAATTTGCTAATAATATCATCTCTTCAAATCCAAAAATAGATTTTACTAATTACGATCCAATATCTGAACAATTAACGAGCCTGTCTATAGACGAGGCAATAAAATTAATAAAAAAAAATCTTAGTAGCCTTGGTATAATTCACGATAATTTCGTCAGTGAAAAAAAATTAGTGCTTAATCAAGAAGTTGAAAAAGTAGTAGAAAATCTTCAAAAAAATAAATTTGTTTATAAAGGTAAAATTAAAGCTCCAGCTGGTGAGAACGATAATAATTGGGTTGAAAGAGAACAATTACTTTTCAAGTCAACTGATTTTGGTGATGACAAAGATAGAGCATTACAAAAATCTGATGGTGCTTGGACTTATTTTGCCAGTGATGTTGCCTACCATAAAAATAAATTGGATAGAAAGTTTGACTACTTAATAAATATTTTAGGCGCGGATCATGCGGGTTATATTAAAAGAATTACATCCTCTGTTGATGCTTTATCAAACTCTAAAGGAAAACTTATTTGTAAAGTTAGTCAACTTGTAAAACTTATAAAGGATAAAAAACCATTCAAAATGTCGAAACGTAAAGGTGATTATATAACTGTTGATGATTTAATTAATGAAGTTGGAAAAGATGCTACACGTTTTATCATGTTGAACAGAAGTAATGATGTCGAACTTGATTTTGATTTTGATAATGTAATTGAAAAATCAAAAGACAATCCTTTGTATTATGTACAATATTGTTATGCTCGAATTTCATCTGTTTTTAGACATCTGGAAATAGATTTAAAAAAAGATTTAAAGATTGATGAATATAATTTTGAATATTCTGACCATGAAATAAACATCTTAAAAAAAATATCCGAGTGGCCAAAGTGCATCGAGATATCAAGTAAGAAACTAGAACCACATAGAATTCCAGTTTATCTTTATGAGCTAGCCTCTCTCTTTCATTCTTACTGGAACTTGGGAAAAGATAATCCTGAAAAAAGATTTATAAATGAGAATAAGAAGATATCGAATGATAAGTTAGTTTTATTAAAACTTATATCAAATGTTGTTAAATCCGGGATGGATATTGTAGGTGTGTCTGCTCCTGAAAAAATGTAATGTTTAAAGAAATCAAATATATTATTTTTGTTTTTATTATTGGTCTTTTTATTTTTTTTACAGCAAAATATTATTTTTCTGATGCCTATAAAAAAAAATCTTATAGATCACTCAACAATATCGAAAATAAGATAAATACTTACTCAGAAAAATTACCAATTTTAGAAGATGATACGAAAAATATTATTGAATACGTTGAGCAAACAAACAATAAAAAAAAGAAAAAATTTAATTTTTGGAAATTGTTAGAAAATAATGAATAAACGTCGATCTTTTATTGTTGGTATCAAATCAACAAAACTTTCAGCAAAAGAAAAGTCATTTCTTAAAAAATATAAACCTTGGGGAGTTATCTTATTTACAAGAAATATTAAAAATATTGATCAAACGCTAAAGCTCACCACGTCAATAAGAAAACTATTCAAAGATAAAAAATATCCTATTTTAATTGATCAAGAAGGGGGTAAAGTTAATCGGTTAAAAAATATTATATCATTCGATAATTTGACTTCAGAATTTTTTGGAAAAAAATACGTTAAAAATGTAGATGAATTTAAATTTTATTATAAATTATTTATTGATAAAACTTCATATTTATTAAAATCTCTTGGTATTAACATTAATACTTCTCCTGTATTAGATTTAAGAATTAAAGGTGCATCAAATATCATTGGGAATAGATCTTTTTCCAATAATCCCAAAATTGTATCTAAAATAGGAGATTATTGTATCAATTATTTTCATCAAAATGGTATTGGAACAGTCATAAAGCATATTCCAGGACATGGTCTTGCAAAAGTAGATAGTCACCATTTTACTCCAATGGTAAATAAAAAATTGAGTTATTTAACCAAGAGAGATTTTCTTCCATTTAAAAATAAAAAAACTTTTTTTGCTATGACCGCTCACATAATTTTTACTCAAATTGATAAAGAAAATTGTGTTACACACTCAAAAAAATTTATTAAATTAATTCGCAATAAAATTGGTTTTAAAGATATTTTGATTTCTGATGATTTATCCATGAAAAGTCTTAAGGGTAATTTAAAGGAAAATACAATCAAAACGTTTAGTGCAGGTTGTAATTTAGCCTTACATTGCAATGGAAATTTAAATGAAATGAAAATTATAGGAAATAATTCACCATTGATAAATTCTTTTCTCGTTAAAAAAACATCACAATTTTACAAAATTTTAAGTTAATATTGATTGATGATTGAAAATGATTCTGAACTTTTTAAAGTAGATGTCGAAAATTATAATGGACCATTAGACGTTCTTTTAGATCTTGCAAAAGCTCAAAAAGTTAATCTTGAGGATATATCTATTACAAAATTAGCAGATCAGTTTCATGATTTTATAACTCAAGAAAAAAAATTAAATTTAGAGATTGCTTCAGAATACTTATTAATGGCAACATGGTTAGCATATTTAAAATCAAAATTACTATTACCAGGCACTCCTGAAGAAGAATTTAAAGTTCAAGAAGTAGCTGAAAAATTAAAACTTCAACTTAAGAAACTTGAATTAATAAGGTTATTATCTGAACAGATGCTTAAAAGAAAAAGATTAGGCAGAGAAATTAGAACTAGAGGTATGAGATCAGGCATAAGGCCCATCTACAATAGTGAGTATAAATTAAATTTATTTGATCTCATGAAAACCTATTCTACTATAATTATGACTAAAGATTTTCAGAGAATTAATATTCCTAAATTGCCAGTTTTTACAACAGAGGAAGGAATAAAAACTATAAAAGATTTTTTTGGAAAATTAATGGATTGGAAAAAATTAGATGATTTAATACCAAAAAATTTTAAAAGTGGATCGAAGTACAAACGAACTGGTAAGGCAGGAATATTTGCTGGCTCTCTTGAGTTGGTCAAGGAGGGCAACCTAAGCATAAAACAAGAAAACCTTTTTGACGATATTTATATAAAAGAAAACAAATGATAAAAAAAAAGATTAAAAAAAAAGACAATATTATTAATTTTCCAACTAAATTATCCTCAATTGAAAAGGAAATTGAAGGGATTGTTTTTGCCGCTGCAGAACCATTAGATATTGAAACTATTGAAAATAAGATATCTAAAAAAACAGATGTCGAAAAAATTTTGTTAAAATTACAAGCTGAATATTCAAATCGGGGTATTAACTTAGTTTGCATTTCTAAAAAATGGTCTTTTAGAACCTCACCTAATCTTTCAAATTTAATGACCCAAGAAAAAACTGTTGAAAAAAAATTATCAAAAGCTGCAATAGAAACTCTTGCTATAATTGTTTATCATCAGCCAGTTACTCGAGCAGAGATAGAGGAAATAAGAGGTGTAGCTTTTGGAACTAACACCTTGGAAATTTTGATGGAATTAAATTGGGTTAAACCTGGTGGGCGAAAAAATGTCCCTGGTCGACCTATCCAATATGTTACGACGGATGACTTTTTAAGCCATTTTAACTTGCAAAAATTATCTGATTTACCAACAGTAGATGAACTTGGAGCTGCAGGTTTAATTGATAGTACCAATATTGATAACGCTATTTTTGGTACTGGAAAATTCTATAAAGAAAAACAAGATGATAAAAAAGAGGACATTTATTCAAATATTGATGAAATGTTAAGTAGCACTCTTGACTCGGATGAGAAGAGCTGAGCCTACAAATTAGACTTTTCAATTATTGATAAAAAGGTTATAAGTTTTCTATGAGCATTGGAATTTGGCAAATAGCAATCGTTGTAATACTTGTGGTATTATTATTTGGTAGAGGAAAAATTTCTAGCCTTATGGGCGATGTAGCAAAAGGAATAAAAAGTTTTAAAAAGGGTATGGCATCAGATGTGACTGATGACAATGAACCTAAAAATATTTCTGACGATAATCAAGATTCGAACAAAAAAGAATAAATCACATGCCTACTATTGGTTGGTTTGAGATTTTAATTATAGTTGCAATAGCTATTGTGGTTTTGGGACCTAAAGACTTTCCAATAATGCTCAAAAAAGTTGGTTCATGGATTGGCTCCGCAAAAAAATATGTCAACAATATTCAAAATGAAGTCTCAAATATTGATCTTGAAGATAATAAAATAGAAAAAAAAGAAGAAAAAAAAGATGAGTCATGATGAAAATGAGGGTGGCTTTGTAAGTCATTTAGCAGAGTTAAGAAAAAGACTAATTCATAGTTTTATTTTTCTAATAATCTTTTTTATAGGATGTTATTTTTTTGCTGAACATCTTTATGGTTTTTTAGTAGAGCCATATGCACAAGCGGTTAAAGATGATGGAACTGATAGACGATTAATTTTCACAGCTTTACAAGAAACTTTTCTTACCTATTTGAAAGTATCTTTTTTCACAGCTTTTTTTGTTACTTGTCCATTTATTTTGATGCAGATTTGGAAATTTATTGCTCCTGGACTTTATAAACATGAAAAAATTGCAATTTTACCTTATTTAGTTTTAACCCCAATCTTATTCTTACTAGGGGGCATGTTGGTTTATTATTTAATAATGCCCTTAGCGATAAAATTCTTTTTATCTTTTGAAAGTTCTGGTCTTTCAACAAATTTACCAATTCAACTAGAAGCAAAAGTAAACGAATATCTTTCATTGGTAATGAAACTTATATTTGCGTTTGGCATAAGCTTTCAATTACCTGTTGTGTTGAGTTTATTAGCGAGGGTAGGGTTAGTTGATTCTGATTTTTTAAAGAAACGAAGGAAATATGTTGTGGTTATTATATTTGCAGCCGCAGCTTTACTCACACCCCCAGATCCCATCACACAAATTGGTTTAGCGATACCATTATTAATTCTATATGAATTATCAATATTTTCAGTAAAACTCATTGAGAATAAAAATTTAAAAAATTCTGATGCATAACATTAAAGAAATTAGAAAAGATTTTGATGCATTTTCAAAAGCATTAAAAAAAAGATCGATCGATATAGATCTCAATAAACTCAAAAAATTAGATATAGATAATAGAGATTTAATTCAAAAAAAAGAAATATTAGAAAAAGAAAAGAAAGATATTTCAAAAACAAAAGATAAAGCTTTATTTTCTAGGTCAAAAGAAATTACCCAATCTATTGATAAAATTACTGATCAACAATCAAAAATTAAATCAGACTTAGATGAAATTTTATCAAGTATTCCTAATATACCTCACGATGATGTGCCTATAGGATCTAATGAAAATGAAAATGTTGAATTAACTAAATCGGGTCAGATTCCTAATTTTGAATTTACTCCAAAATCACACTACGAATTAGGTGAAACACTTGACATGTTAGATTTTGATCTTGCCACAAAAACTACCGGTTCAAGGTTTGTTTTTGTTAAGAACAAATTGGCATTACTTGAAAGAGCAATTTCAAATTTTATGCTTGATATACATACTTCAAAAAATGGATATGAGGAAATTTCACCACCTTTATTAGCATCAGAAAATACAATGTTCGGAACTGGTCAATTACCTAAATTTGAAAATGATCAATTTGAAGTAAAATTAGAAGAGGGAAGTGGTAGAAAATTTTTAATTCCTACGGCGGAAGTTATTTTAACCAATATTGTAAAAGATAAAATTTTAGATCTCAAAACATTACCGATGAGATTTGTTGCTTCTACCCCATGTTTTAGAAAAGAGGCTGGTAGTTATGGTAAAGATACAAAAGGGATGATTAGACAACATCAATTTTATAAAGTTGAATTAGTAAGTATTGTGGAACAAAATAAATGTCTTGAAGAATTAGAGAGAATGACAAATTGTGCTACAGGAATTTTAGATTTGTTAGAGTTACCATATAGAAAAATGATTTTATGTAGTGGAGATATGGGATTTAGTGCAGAAAAAACTTACGATATAGAAGTATGGTTACCTTCAGAAAACAAATATAGAGAAATATCTTCATGTTCATCATGTTCAACTTTTCAAGCAACAAGAATGAAAGCTAGATATAAAAATTCAAATAAAGAAACAGTATTTGTTGGAACGCTTAATGGAAGTGGTTTAGCAGTGGGTAGAACTCTTATTGCCATATTAGAAAATTTTCAGCAAAAGGATGGATCTATAAGTATTCCAAAAGTGCTTAGACCTTATATGAATAATCTAGAAAAAATTAGTCTGAATTAAAGTTGTTTTAACTTAAGAGATAGTATAAAAATTCATTTTTAATTAAGGAGTTTTATGGAAAGTTCAGGAATAGGTCAATTTATACCACTAATATTAATTTTTGTTATTTTTTATTTTTTCTTGATAAGACCACAGCAAAAAAAAGTTAAAGAGCATAAAGCTATGGTCGAGGGTTTAAAAAAAGGTGATAAGATTGTAACTTCAGGCGGTATTACAGGAACCATAACCAGAGTTGTAGACAACGATAAAATAGAAGTTGAGGTTGCTGAAAATGTGACTGTTGAAGTTATCAGAGGTACAGGTGTACAAAGTCTGATGAACTCTCAAGAAGTTAAAAAGTAATTTTGTTAAAGTAAAGTGTTATATTTTTCAAAATTCAGAATAATATCAGTAATATTAATTTCTCTATTTTTTATTTTAATTGCCTCATCAAATTTATTTAAGTTTGAAAATAACTTACTAAATAAGAAAATTAATCTTGGATTAGATCTTCAGGGAGGTTCTTACCTCCTACTCGAAATTGATAATAATCCAGTTATTGAGCAAAAAATACAAAATCTTTCAATTACCATTAGAAATTATTTCAAAGACAAAAATATAAGAATTAAAAATTTAAAAATTTTAGGACAAAAATTATCTTTTTCTGTAGATGAAAACTTTAAACAAACTATTCTAGATACGTTTAATGATGAGGAAAGTGAATTAAATCCTTATTATCCAAGATTTAAATCTCATCAATTAGATATCACTGAGGAAAATAATATTTTTTTTGTCAATTACTCAACCCAAGGTATTGTTAAACTAAAAACATCTTCTCAAGATCAAGCATTAGAAATTGTAAGAAGAAGAATTGATGAGATAGGAACTAATGAACCCAATATTTTAAAAAGAGGAAACGACAGAATTCTTGTTGAATTACCTGGATTAGATGATCCAATGAGAATTAAATCATTGCTTGGTAAAACTGCAAATCTTACATTTAGATTTGTAACTAATAACGATCAAGACTCTTTTGGAGCGGAAAAACTTAGTTATGAAGATGAGTCTGAGGAAGATGCTCTGGTAAGTAAAAGAATTATTTTAAGTGGAGACAATCTGCTAGATGCTCAACCAAGAATGGATAGTGAGACGAATGAAACAGTGGTTACATTTACACTTGATAGAGTTGGCGCTAAAAGATTTGGTAAAGCTACATCGACTGGTATTGGTAAACAATTAGCAATAGTATTGGATGGTAAAATTATAAGTGTACCGGTTATAAGAGATACAATTGCAAGTGGATCAGGTCAAATCAGTGGAGGATTTACTTTTCAATCAGCAACAGATTTAGCTCTTTTATTAAGATCTGGTGCATTACCTGCACCTTTAAATATAATTGAGGAACGAACAGTTGGTCCCGACTTAGGACAAGACTCAATTAATGCAGGGATGATTGCATTAGCAATTGGTTTTGTATTAGTAATAGTATTTATCTTTGTCAAATATAAGGTATTTGGTTTAATTACCAATATAACATTAATACTTAACCTTTTCTTACTCATTGGAATATTGACTATATTCGAGGCGACCTTAACTCTTCCAGGGATCGCTGGAATAATTTTGACAGTTGGTATGGCAGTCGATGCAAATGTTTTAATCTTTGAGAGAATCAAAGAAGAGCTAAAAAATGAAAAAAATAATTTAATAGCTTTTGATAGTGGTTACACAAAATCTAGAACCGCTATACTTGATGCAAATATAACAACATTATTAGCTGCTATTATCTTATTCTTTATGGGCTCAGGTCCAATCAAAGGTTTTTCACTTACACTTGGGATTGGAATATTTACAACATTATTTTCGGTATATTTCATAGCAAGGTTATTGACTGTTTTGTATGTGTACAGAAATAAAGAAAAAGAGGATTTAATTTAGATGATTGCTTTTAACAAATACTATAATCAATTTAATATACTTTCTATATCCTTAGTCGTTATTTCATTATTTTTACTAATTTTCAAAGGTCTTAACTTTGGAATAGATTTTAAAGGCGGAACCTTAATTGAACTAAGATCAACTGACAACAAAATTAATGTGTCATCTTTAAGAGATAATTTAAATTCTATGAATTTGGGTGACGTTTCAGTAAAAAATTTTGGCAATGAGACAGACTTTCTAATTAAATTTGAAATTAATAATAACAAGAATATTATCGAGGAAATTAAAGCAAATTTAGATAAATCATTTGGTAATACTTTTGATTTTAGAAGAGTTGAAAACGTAGGACCGAAAGTAAGTGCTGAGTTGCTCAAATCTGGAGTAATAGCTATCGCAGTGGCATTAACTTTAATGTTAATTTACATTTGGATCAGATTTGAATGGCAATTTAGTTTAGGAGCTATATTAGCTTTATTTCATGATGTGTTGGTAACCCTAGGTTTATTTTCATTGCTTGGTCTTGAAATCAATTTATCTATTATTGCAGCTGTATTAACTATCGTTGGTTACTCCATGAATGATACAGTGGTTATTTTTGATAGAGTTAGAGAAAATTTAAGAAAATATTCTGACATTAAAATTTACGATTTAACCAATATCTCTATCAATGAAACATTATCTAGAACTTTAATTACATCAATAACGACTTTATTAGCTTTGCTATCAATATTTTTCTTTGGTGGTGAGATACTAAAAGGTTTTTCTTTGGCTATGATATTTGGTGTAATTTTTGGAACTTATTCATCTATCTATATTGCCAATACAGTTTTAGTTAGACTAAGAGTTTCACAAAAAACTGTTTTAAGAGAAGACGAAAGTAATTAATAAAGGTTTTGAGCAGCTACCATAGTAAGCAGCATTGGTATTGACAACAAAGTGTTAGTTCTCGAAAATAACATAGCTGTTCTTGCTGACTTGGCTTTTAGATCAGGTTCACACTCAACTATACCTAAAGCTCTTTTTTGATTAGGCCATATTACAAACCACACATTAAATGCCATAACCAGACCTAACCACATTCCAATTCCTATAGCTGTGTGTTTTGGAATGCCAGATCCTATACTCAAAGTCATTGCATCATGCAAATATCCATTAAGACCTGCAAGTGCTAAACCTGATAGAACTGTAAATGCTGCACCCCATCTAAAATAAAATAATGCAGCTGGCGCAATTACTTTACCAATAGCTGGTTTCTGTTCATCTGGAATTTTTGCCATGTTTGGGATTTGAACAAAATTAAAATACCATAACAAGCCAATCCACATTATTCCAACTACTACATGCACAAATCTCGCAAACCAACTCCAAAAAAGTGCATCAAAACTAAAACCATCATTTTGATAAAATAAGCCTAAAAATAACAGAACTGCAATGGCTAAAGAAACGTGAATAGTTTTTGATAAAGATGAAAGTAAATTACCCATAACTAATTTTATACTGATTTAGAGTGAGATGACAATGGTATTTATTGTAAAAGATTTTTTAAAAACTTACCTGTGTAACTTCCATTAACTTTACAAATTTCCTCAGGTTTTCCCTCAGCGATAATTTTTCCCCCTTTTACACCACCCTCAGGACCCATATCAACAATATAATCTGCAGTTTTTATGACATCTAAATTGTGTTCTATAACAACAACTGTGTTACCTAATGAAACAAATGTATGTAAAATTTCTAATAATTTTTTTATGTCGTGTTGGTGAAGACCAGTAGTCGGTTCATCTAATATATACATTGTTCTTCCCGTCGACCTTTTTGATAATTCTTTAGCTAGTTTAATTCTTTGTGCCTCACCCCCTGATAGAGTTGTAGCTTGTTGACCAATTTTTATATAACCTAGACCAACTTTTTTTAAAGTTAGCAATTTAGTCTTTATATTTGAAATATTTTCAAAATATTCACATCCTTCATCAACAGTCATGTTTAAAACATCCGCAATACTTTTATCTTTGAATTTTATCTCTAAGGTTTCCCGATTATATCTGGTTCCTTTACACTCATCACATTGTATATAAACGTCTGGGAGAAAATGCATCTCATAAGTAATAACTCCATCTCCCTCACAAGCTTCACACCTACCTCCTTTGACATTAAAAGAGAACCTTCCTGGTTTGTATCCTCTTGTTTTTGACTCAGGTAATCCTGTAAACCAATCTCTAATTGGCCCGAAAGCTCCAGTATAAGTTGCTGGATTTGATCTTGGGGTACGACCAATTGGTGATTGATCAATATCAATTATCTTATCGATTAATTCTGTGCCTTTGAAGCCTTTGAATGGTTTTGGAATTTTTCTAGATTTATTATTATTCAAAGTTAAGTTTAATGCGTTATATAATGTCTGTAAGATTAATGTTGATTTACCACTTCCTGATACACCAGTGACACAAGTCAAACTACCTAAAGGTATTTTTAAATTAACATTATTCAAATTATTACCAGTCGCACCTGTTATTTCGAGAAACCTTCCATTTTTTGCTAATCTTCTTTTCTTGGGAACATCAATTCTTAATTTGTTTGAAAGATATTTTCCTGTGATACTAATTTTATTTTTTGTTATCTCATCAAAAGTTCCTTGCGCCACAACTTCACCACCTTTGTTTCCCGCTTCAGGACCAAGATCAATAATGTGATCTGCATTTTCCATCGTTTCAGTATCATGTTCAACTACTATTACTGTATTTCCCAAATCTCGTAATCTCTTAAGTGCATTGATCAGTTTTACATTATCTTTTTGATGCAAACCAATAGATGGTTCATCTAAGACATATAACACTCCAGTTAAACCAGAGCCAATTTGAGATGCTAAACGAATTCTTTGTGCTTCTCCGCCTGATAAAGTACCAGACTCTCTTGATAATGTAAGATAATCAAGACCAACATTTAAAAGAAAATTTAATCTTTCATTAATTTCTTTGAGGATATGTTCAGCAATTTTGACCTGTCTTTTATCTAAATTGAATTTTAAATCTTCAAACCATTTTGCAGCATCTAAAATTGATTTTTCAGTAACCTCACTAATGTGTAGGCCGTCAATTTTCACACATAATGCCTCATCTTTTAATCTATGACCATTACATCTTTCACATTTAGTATCTGACTGATATTGGGCTATTTCTTCTCTTTTCCAATCACTATCTGTTTCTAAATATCTTCTCTCTAAATTATTTATTACCCCTTCAAATGTTTTTTTATGTGAGTATTTTTCGTAACCATCATCATATGAAAATTTTATTTCCTCATCATCAGATCCATAAAGAATGATATCCTTTATTTTTTTTGAAAGTTTTGACCATTTTTCATCTAATGAAAAGCTATAATGTTTTGCTAAAGAAGATAATGTTTGTGCATAATATAGAGTGGTTGTTTTAGCCCAGGGTTCTATAGCTCCATCAGCAATACTTTTTTTATGATTTGGTACTACTAAATTTGGATCAACATTTAGTTTAATTCCAATTCCCTCACATTCCTCACAAGCACCAAAAGGACTATTAAATGAGAAAAGTCTTGGCTCAATTTCCTCAATTGTAAAGCCACTTTCAGGACATGCAAATTTAGTCGAAAATATTAATTTTTCGATTTTTCTATGTTTTTTTGGTAAGGTTTCATCTTCATATTCAACGAATACTAATCCATTCGCTAAATTTACCGATGACTCAATACTTTCAGCTAATCTGTTTCCTAAAGATGAATTTAGAACTATTCTATCGACCAGAATATATATGTCATGCTTAATTTTCTTATTTAATTCAGGAACTTTATCAATATCATAAATTACATCGTCTACTTTGACCTTTCGAAAACCTCTTTTTTTATAATTTAGAATTTCTTTTTTATATTCTCCCTTTCTTCCCCTGACTACCGGAGCGTAAATATATATTGTTGACTTTTTTGGAAGCTCTTTAATTTTATCCACAATTTGTGTGATCGTTTGTGATGTGATTGGTTTACCTGTAAAAGGAGAATAGGGTATACCCGCTCTTGCATATAAAACACGCATGTAATCATATATTTCAGTAACTGTAGCAACAGTTGATCTTGGATTTTTAGAAGTATTTTTTTGTTCTATTGATATAGCTGGGCTTAACCCCTCGATTAAATCAACATTTGGCTTTTTCATTTTATCTAAAAATTGTCTTGCATAAGCAGATAAACTCTCAACATACCTTCTTTGACCCTCTGCATAAACTGTATCAAAAGCTAAAGACGACTTTCCTGATCCTGATAGACCAGTTATGACAACAAATTTATCTTTGGGTATCTCTAAAGAAACATTTTTTAAATTGTGTTCTTTAGCTCCCTTAATAACTATCTTTTTCATCATAATTTTTGTTGCTTTGACTTAATAAAATTAATATTCAGAGTAAATTGTGGTATAATTCTAATTAACAAATTTAACAAATATTAAAATATTATGGCTGGAAGTTTAAATAAAGTACTTTTAATTGGTCGTTTGGGCGCAGATCCAGAGATCAAACAAATGGTAAATGGCAAAAGTGTTGCAAGATTAAGTCTAGCAACAAGTCAATCTTGGAAAGATAAGAATACTGGTGAAAAAAAAGAAAAAACAGAATGGCACCGTATAGTTGTATTCAATGAGGGATTAGTAAATGTTGTTCAACAATATTTAAAGAAGGGAGCCCAAATATATGTTGAGGGACAATTAACGACTCGAAAATGGAAAGATGAGCAGTCTGGTCAAGACAAATACTCGACTGAAATTGTTATTCAAGGATATAACTCATCTTTAACCATGTTAGGTGGAGGTAATTCAGGTGGAAGTATTTCAAATGATAATACTCAATCTAATAATGATGACATGTCACAAATTTCAAATGACATGGATGATGAAATTCCATTTTAATATTTATGCAAAAAACTGAAATTCCTGAGGATAAGAATATAAAATTAATCTCAATGCATGATGAGATGAGCTCATCTTATCTATCGTATGCAATGAGTGTTATAGTCAGTAGAGCACTTCCTGATATACGAGATGGTTTAAAACCAGTTCATAGAAGAATTTTGTATGCGATGTACAAAGGTGGATATGATTGGTCAAAACAATTTAGAAAATCTGCAAGAATTGTTGGAGATGTTATTGGTAAGTATCACCCGCATGGAGATCAGTCAGTTTATGATGCTCTAGTAAGAATGGTTCAGGATTTTTCAATGAGCCTACCTTTAGTTGATGGACAAGGAAATTTTGGATCAATTGATGGCGATCCTGCTGCTGCGATGAGATATACAGAAACTAGATTATCTAAAGTTTCACAATATTTAATTGATGATATTGAAAAGAATACAATTTCATTCAAAAATAATTACGACGAAACGGAGAAAGAACCAACAGTTTTACCAGCTCAATTTCCTAATTTATTAGTAAATGGTGCAGGTGGGATTGCAGTTGGAATGGCAACTAGCATACCACCACATAATCTAGGTGAAATAATTAACGGAACATTAGCTTTAATTGAAAATAAAGATATTAAAATTAAAGATCTTATGAAGCACATACCTGGGCCCGATTTTCCAACTGGAGGAGTAATAATTGGAAAAGATATGATCAAACAAGGTTATAACAAAGGCAGAGGTTCTTTTAAAATTAGAGGTGAAATTTCTATAGAAAGTTTAAAAAATGGAAGAGAAAGATTAGTTATCACATCAATTCCTTATCAAGTTAATAAATCTGTTTTGAATGAGAGAATTGCTCAGCTTGTTAGAGAAAAAAAAATTGAGGGTATAAGAGATATAAGAGATGAGTCTAATCGAGAAGGAATCAGAGTTTCAATAGATTTGAGAAGTGGAGTAGAACCTGAAACAGTAAAAAGACAACTTTACAAGAATACACAAATTGAAAGTTCATTTGGATTTAATACACTCGCAATAGTTGATGGCAAACCTGAAACTTGTAACTTAAAAGATTTCTTATCAAATTTTTTATCCTTTAGAGAGGACGTTGTAGTCAAAAAAACAAAATTTGATTTACAAAAAGCTGAAGAGCGAGCACATATCTTAATAGGTTTATCGATATCAGTTGAAAATTTAGACAAAGTTATCAAAATAATCAGATCATCAAAAAATCCAGAAGATGCAAAGAAATCTCTTTTACAAACCAAATGGAAAATTAATAAGTCAAAAAAATTAATTTCACTTGTAGAAAGTTCAAAATCAAAAACTTTATACTCCTTATCAACTTTACAAGTGAATGCTATTTTAGAATTAAGATTACAAAAACTGACAGCATTAGGAATAAATGAAATTGAAATAGAAATTAAGAAGTTAGCTGAATTAATTACGAAATATAAAAAAATAATTTCATCTAAAAAAGAATTGTTAAAAGTTATTAGCGAAGAGTTAAAGAATATTAAAGATAAATATTCATCACCCCGAAGAACTAAAATAATTGATGCTGTATTAAATTACGATATAGAAGAAACCATTCAAAAACAATCTGTATTGATCACAGTTACATTGCAGGGTTACATCAAGCGTGGATCTTTGAAAAGTGTTAAGACACAAAAAAGAGGAGGTAAAGGAAAAACTGGCATGACTACCAGAAACGAAGATTCTGTAGTCCAAACTCTATCAGTCAATACACATACCTCAGTTTTGTTTTTCTCTACAGAAGGTTTAGTTTATAGAATAAAAGCTTGGAAAATACCTGAGGGATCTTCAGTTTCTAAGGGAAAATCGTTGTTTAATATTCTTCCACTAAAAAACCATCAGTCAATAAGTTCTATTATGCCTTTTCCCGATAATAAATCTGAAATGAAAAATTATCAAATTGTATTTGCCACTGCTCAAGGGAAAATTAGAAAAAATAGTTTAGAGGATTTTTCTTCAATCAATACATCTGGAAAAATTGCAATGAAATTAGACAATAATGATAAAATTGTTGGAGTTAAAATTTGCAAGGATGATCAAGATATAATTTTAAGTACCAAATTAGGAAAATGCATACGTTTTGAGTCTAAAAAATTGAGAGTTTTTAAGGGTAGATCCTCTAAAGGGATTAAAGGTATTGTTTTGTCTCCAAACGATCAAATTGTCTCTCTTTCAATTATAGATAATGATAAATCTAAAAAAAATGGGAAGAAGTCAAAAGATGAGCAATCAGAATTAAAAGCTAAAGAAAAGTTCATATTATCAATAACAGAAAATGGTTTTGGTAAAAAAACTAGTCATACGGAATATAGAGTAACTAATAGAGGTGGAAAGGGAATTATCGGTATTATAAATTCACCAAGAAATGGTAATATCTCATCCTCTTTCCCTGTATATGATGGTGATGAAATACTTATATCTACTAACAAAGGAAGAGTAATACGTGTAGCGGTAAAAGAAATTAGAACTGCGGGTAGAAATACTCAGGGTGTTAGAATTATTAAATTAACTGGAGAAGAAAAAGTTGTTTCAGCTGATAAAATAGATGATAACTTAGTTTAATGAATAAAGTTGCAATCTATCCTGGAACATTTGATCCAATTACGTTTGGCCATATTGATGTTATTAAAAAAGGTTTAAAACTTTTTGATAAGATTGTTGTAGCAGTATCTAACGTTGAAAATAAGGATTATTTATTTGATTCTGATGAACGAATTGAAATTGTAAAAAAAGCTTTATTTTATGATTTGAAACTGAACAAAAAAAAAGTTGTCGTAATTTCTTTTAGCTCTTTAACAACTGAATTATGCAAAAAGTATAAATCAAATATTATTTTAAGAGGATTAAGAGCAGTTTCAGATTTTGAATATGAATTTCAACTAGCAGGGATGAATAGAAAATTAAATAAAAATATTGAAACTCTTTTTTTAATGTCTGATGTTGAAAATCAGATTATTTCATCAAGATTTGTTAAAGAAATAGTAAATTTAAAAGGTGATATCAAAAAATTTACTACCAAAAGTACAATTAAATTACTAAAAAGAAAATATGAATAAAATTTTAATAAATATATTTATTTTCTTTTTTTTAACCATAAACCAAGTAATGTCAGAGGAGAATATTATGATTTTGAAACTTAAAGATGGAGATGTTAAAATTGAATTATTTGAAGATGTAGCACCTAATCATGTTAAAAGAATTAAAGATTTAGCCAATAGCGGCAAATATGATAATGTTGTTTTTCACAGAGTTATTGATGGTTTCATGGCACAAACTGGTGATGTAAAATTTGGAAATTCATCATCAAGTGATTTTAATTTAAGAATGGCAGGAATGGGAGGATCAGATTTACCAGACCTAAAACAAGAATTTAATAATTTACCTCATGATAGAGGAACTTTATCTATGGCTAGATCACAAGATCCAAATAGTGCAAATAGCCAATTTTTTATTTGTTTTAAACCTGCTCCTTTTCTAGATAACCAATATACAGTTTTTGGAAAAGTGATTGAAGGAATGGAATTTGTTGATAAAATTAAACGTGGTGATGAAAACAATAATGGTGCCGTCACAGATCCAGATAAAATAATTAGTTTTAAATCATTATAATATTTAATGGCATTAAAAGAATTTGCCTTTAAATTATTGAACAAAGATGGCTATGCAAGAGAAGGAATTATAGAAACGCATAGAGGTGTTATTAGAACTCCTGCTTTTATGCCAGTTGGAACTCAGGCAACTGTAAAAGCTTGTACGATTGACGATATTAAAAAAACTGGCTCAGATATAATTTTAGCTAATACATATCATTTAATGATCCGTCCAGGAGTTGAACGAATTCAAAACGCTGGCGGATTACATTCCTTTATGAATTGTGATTTACCAATACTTACTGACTCAGGTGGTTTTCAAGTAATGTCTCTTTCAAAATTAAATAAAATAGATCGAGAAAAAGGTGCAATTTTTAACTCTCATGTCGATGGAAAAAAATTTTATTTAAGCCCTGAAGAAAGTATTAAAATTCAACTTGGTTTGAATTCAGATATTGTAATGATCATGGATGAATGTCCAAAGAAAACGGATGACTATGAATTTATTAAAAAATCAATGGAGTTATCATTATATTGGGCTGATAGATCTAAAAAAGCCTTTGGAAAAAATCCTCATAAAGCTCTGTTTGGCATAGTTCAAGGAGGTCTTTTTAAAGATTTGAGACTTTTATCTCTAAAAGGTTTGTTAAATCTAAATTTTGATGGATATGCCATTGGTGGTCTTGCAGTTGGTGAAACACAAGATGAAATGTTTAAAGTTTTAGATGATATCAAGGAAAACCTTCCAGAAAATAAGCCGCATTATTTAATGGGTGTAGGCACACCTTCTGATATTTTAGGTGCAGTTAAAAGAGGAATAGACATGTTTGATTGTGTAATGCCGACTAGATCAGGAAGAACAGGCCTGGCTTTTACATGGAATGGAAGAGTAAATATCAAAAATAATAAATATCAAAATGATAATTCACCTCTTGATGAAAAGTGTCAAAATTTAAATTTAAACAAATATTCAAAAAATTATTTAAATCATTTATTTAATACTAATGAAATTTTAGGATCGATGCTTTTAACGTTAAATAATATCAACTTTTATCAAGAATTAATGAGTGAAATAAGAAAAAATATTCAAAAAGGCACTTTTAATGAATTTCATGATAAATACATAGATAAGTTGTGATAAAGAAACTATATGTCTCATCAATTCCTATTTGAAATATTAAAATAAATATGTATATACGAAGTAATTTTGGGCCGTTAGCTCAGTTGGTAGAGCAATTCCCTTTTAAGGAATGGGTCGATGGTTCGAGTCCATCACGGCTCACCATTAATTAATGTTTTATATTTTAATTGGTGGGTAATCTAAAATAATACTATTCGTCCATTCGTTAATTTTTTTTATTCTATTTTCAGCTGAAGGGTGTGTACTAAGAAATTCTGCTTGTCTTTTACCTTTAGTAAATTTTTTCATTCTTTCCCAAATTTTAGGTGTTTCTCTTATATCGTAACCAGATAAAGAGGCAAAAATCATGCCTAAATAGTCAGCTTCAGTTTCTTGTTTTCTATTAAAAGGGTTCATTATACCTAGTTGAGAAACCATACCAATAGTATTCATACCTGTTGATCTATTAACTTGAGATAATTTTCCACCAGATAATATATCAATTACATTTGTCCCTACATTTAAAACAACACCTCTGCTCGCTCGTTCTACCGAATGTTTAGCTACAGCATGTGCAATTTCATGACCCATGACAGCAGCTAATCCATCTGTATTTTTGGTTACTTCTAATATACCTGAAAAAACTGCAATTTTACCTCCTGGCATACAAAATGCATTTCTTATATTTTTTTTATCAATAAGTATATATTCCCAGTCAAAACCAATTGTTGGATCATCAAGTTTTGATTGATAAAAATATTCTCCTATGGAATTTTCCATTCTTTTGCCGATTTCTTTTATTTGATTAAGTTTTGGTCCCGTAATCAATTTTTCTTTTTTCTTAATTTTTTCAAAAATTTGAGCTGCCTGAGCATTTAATTTAGCTTCAGGGATTAGTTTTAATTGTTTTCGATCAGTGATTGGTGCAGTAGCACACGAATTAAGAGCTAAACTACAACAAGTACAACCAACATAAGTTAAGAATTTTCTTCTATTCATTTTTAATTATCATTGATAATATATTTTAATATGAATCTAAATAATAAAATATTAGTATTTTTATTTATAATTGCGATTTCTTTTGTAGTTTACTCTAGTTTTAAATAAATTTTATGAAAAAGAATAAAAAAAAACGATCACTTACTCTTATTCTTAGAAACTATTTTATAACCGGTGTAGTGGTACTAATCCCTATTGGTTTTACTTTGTATTTAAGTAAAATTTTGATTGGAATTTCTTCTAAAATAATTCCAGAAAATATTAACCCTAATAGCTATTTACCATTTGCAATACCAGGAATAGAAATAATTATTTCTGTAATTTTTATAACAATTGTTGGGGGTTTATCTTTATCATTTTTAGGTAAACGAATTCTTAAACTCATTGATGATTTATTTAAAAGAATCCCTGTTTTAAGAACTATTTATTCGGCGATAGTTCAAATGACAGAGACATTCTCTAATAAAGATGACAATGATAAAAAAAGTGTTGTTTTAGTGGAATATCCAAGAAAAGGAGTTTGGGCTGTTGGATTTGCAACAAAAGAAAATAAAGGAGAGATGGCTGAAAAAACAAATAAAAAATTAATAAATGTTTTTGTTCCAACTACGCCAAATCCTACAAGTGGTTTTTTACTCATGTTCCCTATAGATGAAGTTATATATCTGAATATGACATTTGAAGAGGCATCCAAATTTATTGTTTCTGCAGGAACATCCACAGGTAAGAATTAAGCTATATCATTAATTATATCTGCACGATCATATAATTTAATTAATGGTTTAAATTTCCCTATGTCTTCTTTCTCATCTTCGATTCTTTTGATTTCTTTTTCAGCTAAAATAAAAAGATCATGATTATGTATTGGATCTGCTAATTTAAAGTTTTTTATTCCACTTTGTTTAAAACCAAGAATATCACCAAAACCCCTTAATTTCATATCTTCTTCAGATATTTTAAATCCATCATTAGAGTCTTTTAATATATTAATTCTTTTTTTAGCATTTTCACTTAGATTTGATTTAAACATTAATATACATGAGGACTGTTTGTTACCTCTCCCAACTCTACCTCTAAGTTGATGTAATTGAGACAAACCAAACTTATTTGCATTTTCTATTATAATTACATTTGCATTAGGAAAATCTATACCAACTTCAATGATAGTAGTTGAAACTAATATCTTAAATTCGTTTCTTAAAAATTTGTTTAAGATTTTTTCTTTTTCTTCAATAGTTGTTTTTCCATGAAGCAAATAAACTTCATTTGGAAAAATTTTTTTTAGATATTCAGACTTTTTAACTGCTGAAGAATGATCAATTTTTTTAGATTCTTCTATCAGAGGGCATACCCAAAAAATTTGATTACCAAGTTGTATTTCTTTCTTGATGAATTTAATAACATCCTCAATCTTACTTTCAATTTTACTATAAGTTTTTACAGGTTTTCGGTTATTTGGTTTTTCTCGTATAATTGAAAGATCCATATCTCCGTAAATAGTCATTGTTAAAGTACGTGGAATTGGTGTTGCTGTCATTAAAAGAACATCACAATCTTTCCCAGCTTTATCAGATAATTTTTTTCTCTGACTAACTCCAAATTTGTGTTGTTCATCAATTATTATTAAACCTAGTTTTTTGAATTCTACTTTTTTTTGAAATAAGGCATGTGTTCCAAAAATAATATCAATTTCTTTTTTAATAAGTTTATTTAAAATTTTTTTCTTATCTTTGTATGATGATTTTCCAGAAAGTAATTCTATTTTAATATTTTTTGGATATATTTTTTTTGCTAATAAGAAATGCTGTCTTGCTAATATTTCTGTAGGAGCCATTACTGCTACTTGAAAATCAGAACTGATGGTATTGAATGCTGATAATAACGCTACAATTGTTTTACCACTACCAACATCACCCTGAAGTAATCTGAACATCTTGTTATCAGAGCACAAATCTTTGTTAATCTCATTTAATGTTTTAGTTTGATCATTGGTTAAGGAAAAATCTAATTTTGATATTATTTCACTTTGTTTTTTAATATTGAATTTTTTCTTTGTTTTTTTTATTTTTTTGATCTTTTTTCTAATTTCTGAATTAACTAAAAAAGTTGAAAAAATTTCATCAA
>CACLSR010000008.1 GCA_902609685.1 uncultured Pelagibacteraceae bacterium | reverse complement strand
ATAAAGAGAGAAATATTGATTTATTTGATGCAAAAAGGGATGTAGTGCAAACTTTGAGTGAAGCAGGTTATAATTCTGATCATTTTTTTATTGATAGCAAAACACCCAATTATTATCATCCAGGAAAGTCCGGTAGAATTTTCTTAGATCATAGTAAAGATAAAGTTGCAGCTTATTTTGGTGAAATTCATCCTAATATTCTAAAAAAAATTGATATTAAAACTGAAAATTTAATAGGTTTTGAAATCTTTTTAGAAAACTTAAAACTTTCAAGAAAAACATTGAAAGATCAAAAATTAAAGTTTTCTGTATCAGATTTTCAAAAATCAGAGCGAGATTTTGCATTTGTAGTTAATAAAGATGTAGAAGCCCAAGAGTTAATAAGCGTAATCTCTAATGTGAATCCAAGTCTTATTAGCAATATAAAAGTTTTTGATGTTTATGAAGGTGAAAATATTCCAGACAACCAAAAGTCTATAGCGATCAGTATAACAATTCAGTCATCAGAAAAAACTTTGAACGATAAGGACTTAGAGAAAATTAATAATTCAATCATAGAAGCAGTAGAAAATAAAACTGGCGCTAAAATTCGATCTTGAAATTAAAATGAGTACAATCGATAATATCAGAAATTTTGCAATTATTGCCCATATTGATCATGGGAAATCTACAATAGCTGATAGAATAATCCATCAATGTGGTGGTTTGACAGAGAGAGAAATGAAATCACAAGTACTTGACTCTATGGATATAGAAAGGGAGAGAGGTATCACAATAAAAGCACAGACTGTAAAATTAAACTATAAAGCAAAAAATGGAAAAAATTATATTTTAAATATAATAGATACCCCCGGTCATGTAGATTTTAGTTATGAGGTTAGCAGATCTTTGTATGCTTGTGAGGGGTCAATATTAATTGTAGATAGTACTCAGGGTGTAGAAGCTCAAACACTAGCTAATGTTTATCAAGCTCTCGACATTAATCACGAAATAATTCCAGTTTTAAATAAAGTTGATTTACCTGCATCCGATCTGGATAGAACAAAAAAACAAATTGAGGATGTGATAGGAATCGACACTGAAAATGCAATTCCTTGTTCAGGAAAAACAGGGGAAGGTATAAATGATATTTTGGAACAAATTATAGATAAATTACCAAGCCCAAAAGGGTATTCTGAAAAAGATTTAAAATGTTTGTTAGTTGACAGCTGGTATGACACTTATCTAGGTGTTGTAATATTAGTTAGAGTTATTAATGGTAAATTAACTAAAAATATGAAAATTAAAATGCTTTCTACAAATCAAGATTATATTGTTGAAAAAGTTGGAGTTTTTACTCCAAAAGCAAAAAATATAGATGAATTAAATACTGGAGAAATTGGTTTTATTACAACAGGAATAAAGATTCTTTCAGAAACTAAAGTTGGTGACACTATCTGTGACGCTTCAAAACCAATTCCAGATGCGCTACCTGGTTTTAAACCAAGTAAACCTGTCGTATTTTGTGGGTTATTTCCAGTTGATAGTTCTGAATATCAAAAACTTAAAGATGGATTGGCAAAATTACAATTGAATGATGCTAGTTTTTCTTTTGAACCAGAATCATCCTCTGCTTTGGGCTTAGGTTTTAGATGTGGATTTTTGGGCCTTCTTCATTTGGAAATAATTACTGAAAGACTAGAAAGAGAATTTGATGTCAATTTACTTACTACAACTCCTGGGGTTGTTTATAAGATTAATTTGAATAGCGGAGAAATTATTGATTTACAAAATCCCTCAAGTCTTCCTGACCCAACTTTGATAAATTTTATTGAAGAGCCATGGATTAAGGCAACTATTATAACACCAGACCAATATCTTGGATCAATTATCAAACTTTGTCAGGACAAAAGAGGAGTTCAAACAAATTTAAGTTATTCTGGAAATAGAGCTGTATTAAGTTATGAGCTACCATTAAATGAAGTTGTTTTTGATTTCAATGATAGAATTAAATCAATGACTAGCGGATATGCAAGTTTTGATTATGAAATATTAGAACATCGTGAGGGCGATTTAGTAAAATTAAGTATATTAGTAAATGGTGAGACAGTAGACGCCTTAGCAATAATGATACATAAGGACTTTGCCCAGAAAACAGGAAGAGAGGTATGTGAAAAATTAAAAACACTAATTCCAAGGCATAATTTTATGATACCAATCCAGGCAGCCATTGGAGGTAAGATTATTGCTAGAGAGACTATCAAAGGATTTAAAAAAGATGTTTTAACAAAAATTCATGGTGGTGGCGCTACCGATAGAAAGCGTAAGTTATTAGAGAAACAAAAAAAAGGAAAAGCTAGATCTAAACAATTTGGAAAAGTTGAGATTCCTCAAGAAGCATTTATTGGTGTCTTAAGAATTGATAAAAGTTAGTTTATCTTTCTTCTTTCAATATCTTTTTTTATCCTAAATAATAAATCATAACTTTTAAAAAATAATGATATTTCATTAATTTTATTTTTTTTATAAAATTTTTCTAAAAGTAATTTTATACTTCTTTGATTCTTTTTTTTGTATCCATCATATATTTCTTTTTTAACATTTTTAAAAATGAATATTTTCTTTGTTTTATTTTTAAGAAAATTTGAAAACATTAAATATATTTGTAATCTTTTAAATGAAAATTCAATCTTTAATTCCTCAAAAAACCCACTTTCTTTCTTTGTTTTAGAGTAATTCAAAATCTTAAATTTTTTTGGAAAACCGAAATATTTTACTATTAAAGCAAGTGGATGAGGCAACCAATCAAAATAAGGTTTTTTGGTGCTATTTTTTATATCTTTTTTACCATAGATCATTTCAATTTTTTTGGAGTTTTTGTAACCTTTTTTAAAAATTTTATATTTTTCAAAATTTAAAATATCATTATGATGTATCATAATTTTTTGTTTAAAATTTCTATTCAATTTTGATAATTTTTTAAGCTCATTGAAATTTTCCACTAAAGGTTTCTCAACAATTATATGTTTTTTATTTTTCATAGCATAATTTAGGTACTGATAGTGCGAGTCGACTGGTGAAGTGATTATAATAAGATCAAATATATTTGATCTAAAAAATTTTCTAATGTTCTGTTTTTTTTTCCGCATGTCCCTTTTTGAAAAAATTTTAACTAAATTAAACTTATTCGACTTTTCAATTTCTCCCTGAAAAGCCTTACCCATTTTACCTCTGCCTATTAGTCCAATATTATATACCTTCATTAAAGTAACTTTGGTTTTGGAAAGGGGATTAAAAATTTTCCTCCTTTTTTCTGAAATTTTTTATTTTTTTTAATTATTATGTCTGCATAATTCCATGCAAATATAATTAAAACGTTTATTTTTTTTCTATCTAAAACAGATGGATTTAAAATATTAATTTTTGTACCAGGAATACACAAGCCATGTTTTAATTTGTTATCATCAAAAATAAATTTAATATCTTTTTCAGAAATATCAAAATAATTTAAAAAAGTAGTTGTTTTGGCTGCAGCACCGTAGCCTGCAAAATTCATATGATTTTTTTTACAATTTTGAATAATTGAGTGCAATTTATATTTACAATCTGCAATTTTTTTTTCAAATTTTTTATAGGTGACAGTTTTGAATAAATTTAGTGTTTTTTTTTCTTTCAAGATTTGTTTTTTTATATTTTTTTGAATTCTAATATTTTTGTTTTTTGAAGCATAGACTCTTAATGAGCCTCCTTGAGCATCTGGCGTTTTAAAATTTATAACATTGAGATTGAATTTTTTTACAAATTTACAAATTGGATACAGCGCATGATAATCTAAATGTTCATGATAAATTGTATCAAATGTATTTTTTTTTAATACTGAGGCCCTATAAGAAATTTCAAATATAAATAATCCATCTTTTTTAAGTAGATTTTGAACCCCACTAAAAAAGTCACTTAAATTTTCCACATGAGCGCACACATGATTAGCAGTTATTATATCAAAATCACCATATCTTTTTTTTATTTTATCACTTTCTCTTTTAGTAAAAAAATTATCTATTTGTATTATTCCTTTTTTTTTAGACAATCTTTTTAAATTTTTAGCTGGATCAATTCCAAGTCTAAAATATTTCTTTTCTTCAAAAAAATTTAGAAAAGTTCCATCATTTGAGGCAATATCCAAAATTTTGCCACCATTACTTTTGTATTTTTTTTTTATTTCATCAGCATATTTTTTAAAATGTAGAAAATTTTTTTTGGAGGTATTTGTTTTATAAAGGTAATTACTAAACATTTTAGACGGCTTTATAGAATGGGTTAATTGTAGGTGTCCACAATTAAAACAATATTTTAGGCCTAGGGGATATCTTTTTAATTTCTTACTTATTTTAACTTTTGAGTATGCGTTTGCTAGTGGAGTTTTTCCTAGATCAACAACTTTCTTTAAATTTTTAGAATTACATAAACGACAACATTTTATCTGAACGCAATCTTTATTTTGCACTATTTATATTTTGAGATTATTTTTTTTATCTTTGGTTCTTTATCCATATTTAATCTAACCAAATCTTTTTCATAATCGAACTTGTCTCTTTTTCTACTACTATACGAGAGAAAGTGTGTATTCTTTAAAAAGTAGGCTAAATGATCTTGATTATAAGTTGTAAAAAATAAGTCACCTTTTTTCATAACTTTATAATTCAACTTTGATCCTTTAGATCTATTTCTGTAAAAAAATAATATTTCTCCTTTTAATATGTAACAAAAATGCTCATCTTTTTTGTGATAATGATTTGCTCTTATGGTTCCTTTTTTTGAAAAAATTTCTATTGATGATGAAAAGCCTTTATCTAATATTTTCAACAAGTAACCTCTTTTGTCCTCAAAAACTTTTCCTGTCTTATGAACAAACTTAAATTTTTTTTTCATATTTTTTTGAATATTTTGTAATTTCTTTTATACCACTCAATTATCATTGGCAGATCCTTTATTAAATTTCTTTTTGGTCTCCACCCTAATTTTTTTATTTTTTTTGATGAAACTGAGTACCTTTTATCATTGTATAATCTGTCTTTGGTAAATTTAATAAATTTTTTTGGATTTTTTTTGAAGATTTTACAAATATGCTTAGCAATGTTGATATTCTGTTCAAAAAAATTACTTCCAACATTAAATGTGCCTTTATCTCTCTTTTTTACTAAAAGTATTAATGCATTTGCAAAATCTTCTGCAGATAAATAATATCTGATATTTTTACCATTTCCGTGTATAGGGATTGGTTTATTATGAATTAGATTAACAATAGAAGTTGAAATAAGTTTTTCTGGATATTGTCTAATGCCATAGATATTATTAGCTCTTACAATTATTATTTCTTTTTTATAAGTATATTTGTAACTATTTATCAATATTTCAGCTGCAGCTTTCGATGCAGAATATGGGTTAGTAGGATTTACTAATTGGTTTTCAAAACAGGTGCCGGTTACTTTTTCTCCATATACTTCGTCTGAGCTTACATGTAGAATTTTTTTAACTTTTTTTTTAATACATTCTAAAAAAAATGCATGAGCACCGAGTGAATTGGTTTTTGTAAAATTTAGTGGGGAAATAAAAGAATTATCAACATGACTTTCTGCAGCAATATTTATGGCTAAATCACAATTATTTAAAAAATTTGTATATTTTTTGGTATCATTTATATCACTCTTAATAAATCTCACTCTTTTTGATTTTAAAATTGAGGAAATAAAAGATTTATTTCCTGCATAAGTTAACTTGTCTAGGATTATTATTTTACTTTTAGTAAAGTTTTTAAAAAAAGCTTCTGATACGTGTGAGCCAATAAATCCAGCTCCACCAGTAATAAAAATTTTTTTTAATTCATTTTTCATTTGTTGTATAATGATGTAATAAACTATTTAAAAGCCCTAAATTTTGCAAATATAAAATGAAGATATTTGATTGTTTCATGTATTTTGATGAAGATTTATTATTAGATTTGCGACTTAACATCTTAGATAAATTTGTAGATAAATTTGTAATAGTTGAGTCAAATCTCACACATACTGGAAAATTGAAAGAATTTAAATTTGATATAAATAAATTTAAAAAGTTTGAAAAAAAAATAAGTTATCATCCAATAGAAAATCTTTTAATTGATAAAGATTTGAAAATTAAAAAAAACTGGTCCCAAAACCATTTAGTTGATCAATCCATAAGAAACTCAATTTCAAATTATATCACCGATGCTTCGGATAATGATTGGATTATTATTTCAGACATAGATGAATTACCCAATCCTGATATAATTCAGCATTTTGACGTGAGAAATAAATACTCTTTTTTTGAGCAACAATTATTTTATTATAAATTCAACTTGAAATGTATATCAGAACCTCCATGGTATGGCTCCCGTTTGTGTGTAAAAAAATATTTAAAATCACCTCAATGGTTAAGAAATATCAAAGTAAAAAATCAGGATAAATTATTCAATAAAATTTTTAATAATCAACAAATATTAAAAAATGGTGGATGGCATTTTAGTTCAGTAAAAAAACCTTCAGAGATTATAACAAAAATGAAATCTTTTGCACACAGTGAACTTGTGAAAGATTATATGTTAAATGAAAATTATATAATGAAAAAAATAAATAATTGTGAAGATATTTTTGAAAGAAACATTGTTATAGAAAAAGTCGAGTTAAATAATAATTTTCCTGATTATTTATTAAAAAATAAAAATAAGTATAATGAATTTATAATTTAGCTATTATATCAATTTTTTAGGAGAGGTGGCCGAGTGGTTGAAGGCGCACGCTTGGAAAGCGTGTAAAGGGGTAACTCTTTCATGGGTTCGAATCCCATTCTCTCCGCCATAAATAATCTTTATTTTATGCGGTCGATTTGACATTTTTTGTTAATTGATAAAATTATTAAATGAGCAATTTAGTGTAAAAAATGATATAAATAATTTTTCCATAAAATAAAAAATGGCGACATTAAATAAATATCAAGCAGACTCAATTAAAGTTCTTAAAGGTCTAGAAGCAGTAAGGAAAAGACCTGGAATGTATATTGGTGATACAGACGATGGCACAGGTCTTCATCACATGGTTTATGAAGTTGTTGACAACTCAATAGACGAAGCATTAGCAGGTTATTGTAAAAATATTGATGTTATGATGAATGCTGATGGCACAATTACTGTTAAAGATGATGGTAGAGGTATTCCTATAGATATTCACAAAGGAGAAAAAAAATCTGCAGCAGAAGTAATAATGACCCAACTTCATGCCGGAGGTAAATTTGATCATGACTCATACAAAGTATCAGGAGGTCTGCACGGTGTTGGTGTATCAGTCGTTAATGCTCTTTCAGAAAAATTACAATTAGAAATCCATAGAGATGGACAAAAATATTTTATTGAGTTTAAAGAGGGAGATGCTAAATCGCCACTGAAAAAAATTGGGAAATCCAAAGAGACTGGTACTCAGATAACATTTTTACCTTCAAAGGAAATTTTTTCATCTATCAAATTTAGTCCAAATACACTTATAAAAAGAATGAGAGAATTAGCTTTCTTAAACAAAGGAATAAAAATTACATTCTCAGACCTTACAAATAAAAAAGAGAAGAAAACCATTTTTAAATTTGATGGTGGTGTAATAGAGTTTGTTAATTTTTTAGACGAAAAAAGAGAAAAATTGCAGAATAAAAATGGTAATGATTTATTTAAAAAGCCTATTTATATAGAGGGTAAAAAACAAAATGTAGAAATAGAGTGCTCTCTCAAATGGAATGCTTCCTATAGTGAAGATGTATTCCCATATACTAATAATATTCATCAAAAAGATGGTGGAACACACTTGCTTGGTTTTAGAAGTGCTTTGACAAGAGTTGTTAATAAATATGCGAACGAACATAACCTTTTAAAAAAAAACAAATTTACTATATCAGGTGATGATATTAAAGAAGGGTTAACTTGTGTGTTGTCAGCAAAAATCCCTGATCCTAAATTTTCATCTCAAACTAAAGATAAGCTTGTATCTTCAGAGGTGCGAATGATAGTTGAAAATATAGTTAACGAAAAGCTTTCTATATGGTTTGATCAAAATCCATCTATTGCTAAAATTATTTTAGCAAAGATTATTCAAGCTGCATTAGCTAGAGATGTTGCTCGAAAAGCAAGAGAAAGTGTAAGAAGGAAAGGTGCTCTAGAATTAAGTGGACTTCCTGGAAAGTTAGCCGATTGCCAAATCGGTAAGCAAGAGGGAACAGAACTATTTATTGTAGAGGGAGACTCAGCTGGTGGATCAGCAAAACAAGGCAGAAATAGAGCTAATCAAGCTGTATTGCCTTTGAGAGGAAAAATTCTAAACACTTACGTAGATGCAAATGATGGCAAGAAAAATGGCAATAGTAATAATGGTTCAGATCATAGAACAAAAGCTTTATCAAAGATGATTTCATCAAATGAAATTTTGACATTGATAAATGCTTTAGGATTAGATCCGAAATCTCAAGAAATAGATTTAAAAGATCTGAGATATGGTAAAGTTATAATTATGACGGACGCAGATGTTGATGGATCACACATAAGAGCTTTATTATTAACCTTTTTTAACAACAAACCATTTAATAAACTTATTGAAAATGGGCATGTTTATTTAGCACAGCCACCATTATTTAAAATTAATAAAGGATCAAAAGGAATTTATATCAAGGATGAAAAAGAGCTTGAACAATATATTATTAATAACAATAAAGATTTTAAAAAAATCAAAAAGGGATCAAAAGAATTTGATAGATTTATGGAGTCTGAAAAGTCGAAATTAAACATTCAAAGATTTAAAGGTTTGGGAGAAATGAATCCAGAGGAATTATGGAGTACAACATTAAATCCAGATACAAGAAACTTATTGCAAGTTCAGTACTCAAAAGATTTAAAAAAAGATCAAGTCTTGATTCATACACTCATGGGAAATGATGTTTCTTTAAGGAAAGACTTTATAGTATCTAACGCAATAAATGTACAAAATTTAGATGTTTAAAAATGAAGTTTTTTGAAACTTCAAAACAATATTCTCTAAAAAAGTCAATTTACATAAATTTAAGGTGGATTGGTATTATAGGCCAATTGATATCAGTATATCTTGTGTATTTTTATTTTGATTTTGACTTCAACTTTATTTTCGCAAATTTATTTATTTCTATTGGAGTAATTGGTAATTTGTATTTAATTTTTGTTTACAAAAAAACGCAATTAACAGATAGGTCGGCGTTCATTCATCTACTAATTGATATAATTCAATTAAGTGGACTTATTTATTTGACTGGAGGTGTTAAAAATCCATTCATCATTTTTTTAATAATACCTAGTGTTTTTGCTTCTTCAAATTTAAGTTTTAGAACTAATTCATTGTTAGTATTATTAACTACTCTATCTATTTTGGGGTTAACTTTTATTTCAAAAGATCTACCCGAACCTTTGAATGATCATTTTCATGTTAGTAACTATTATATCTATGCGATACCTTTAGCCTTAATAATAGCTCTTCTTTTTTTGAATTATTTTGCAATTATATTTGGTGCAGAGAGCAAGTTAAGAAAAGATGCTCTAAATAAGATGGAAGAAATCATGGCTAAAGAGCATGAGATGTTATCTTTAGGTGGACAAGCTGCTGCTGCCGCACATTCATTAGGGACGCCCTTATCAACAATAAAGGTAATTACCCAGGAATTATCAAAACAATTAAAAGATCAAAAAGATGTTTCACAAGATATAGAACTCTTAGCGAGTCAGGTTGAAAGGTGTAATGAAATATTAAAAAGATTATCCTTAAATCCTGATCAGGAGGATGAATTTATTGATGAGGACTTATCAATGAGAGAATATTTAAGACAAATTATTTCATCATTTAAGGAAACAAGTAAAAAAGAATTTAGTCTTAATTTAGAACAAGATCTAAATTCAAAAAAAATTTATAAATCGATTGAAATTGTTTATGGTTTAAGAAATTTTATAGGTAATGCAAATAAGTTTAGTAAAAGCAAAGTTTTTATAAATTTGAAAAGCGATAATAACTTTACTGAAATTACTATTGAAGATGATGGTGATGGATATCCAAGCGATATTTTATCCAAAATTGGAGAACCTTATCTCAAATCAACTGATAAAAACAGTGGATTAGGTTTAGGATTATTCATAGGAAAGACTTTACTGGAAAAAAATTTTGCCACTGTTAATTGTTGGAATTCTCAAACAAGAAGTGGAGCTGAAGTGACAATAAAGTGGAAAAATAAAGATTTGTTCAATCTTTAATGTAAATTTTTTTTACTTTTAAAAAGTTCACTCAATTGAGAAATCATGACATCTCCCAATTCATTTACATCTGTAATCTTTATCGCTCGATTATAGTATCTTGATACATCATGGCCTATTCCTATTGCTAAAATTTCAGTTTCAGTTTTTTCTTCGATAAATTTCACAATTTTCTTTAAATGTTTTTCAAGAAAATCTCCTGAATTGACTGACAAAGTTGAGTCATCAACTGGTGCACCATCAGAAATTACCATTAATATTTTTCTTTCTTCTTTTCTTTTTTTTAATCGATTAAATGCCCAAGAAATTGCTTCTCCATCAATATTTTCTTTTAATAATCCTTCTTTTAACATTAAACCAAGATTATTTTTACATTGTCGCCAATGTGTGTCAGCCCCTTTATAAATTATGTGTCTTAAATCATTTAATCTCCCTGGCGTTTTTGGTTTACCCTCTTTATTCCAAAATTCTCTACTTTTTCCACCTTTCCAATTTTTAGTTGTGAAACCTAATATTTCAACTTTAACAGAACATCTCTCCAGGGTTCTTGATAAAATATCAGCGCAAATCGCAGCAATTGTAATTGGACGTCCTCTCATAGATCCTGAATTATCTATTAAAAGGGTAACGACAGTGTCTTTAAAATCTAAATCTTTTTCTTTTTTAAAAGATAATGAATTATAAGGATCCATTATTATTCTTGGTAATTTTGAACTATCCAATAACCCTTCCTCTAAATCAAACTCCCAAGCCCTGTTTTGTTTTGCCAATAATTGTCTTTGAAGTTTGTTCGCAAGTTTGGTTATGACATCTTGAAAACCTATTAATTGTTGATCTAAAGTTTTTCTTAATTTTGAAGCTTCATCAGAGTTTTCTAAATTTTCTGCTTTTGTTATTTCATCAAACTGAGTTGTAAAGATCTTATAGTCTGTATTTAAATCATTAATTGATTTTTTTTGAATAACTTGTTCGTTATTTTTTTGATCAGATTCACTATCAATTAATTGCTCATCAAGTTTGTATTCATCTATGTCATATTCAGAGTCTAAACTCGCTTCAGTCTCTTCATTGTCATTTTCATCTCTAGAGTCATCTGAATTGTTGTCTTGGTCATCATTAGAAGGATTATTTTGACCATCATCTTGGTTTTCTTCCCTGGTTTCTTCATTGTCCTCATTTTTAAAAATATCCATTTCTTGTAATATTTCTGAAAACTTTGAGGAATATTCATTTTGATATTCTAAGTTTTCTTTTAAAAATTCGATGTGCTTGTTCATTACTTTATCGAAGTCTTTTTCCCAAAAATCTAACATATTACCGGTTAATGTATTTAATTTAACGTTTAAAAATTTTTTTAACATGTACAATTCAAAAGCTTCCACAACTGGAACATCTTCTTTTGAATTTAATTGGTCTTTTCTTTTTAATTGGATTATTTGATCATAATTTTCTTTAAGATTTTTTGCTATACCTTTTAACATTTTTGAGCCTAGGCATTCATATCTTACTTTTTCTGCGATAGAATAAAGAGTTTTATATGAGGAATTTAAAGGTAAATTCTTTTTATAAATCTCATTATTTGAAAATTTTTTTTTTAAAGCAGATGAGTCGGACTCTGCTCTGGCTTTAATGAAATCTCCTTTCGAATTAAGATTTTCAATATCAACAAAATTCAAATCTTTTTTGTTTTTTTCATCATTAGTTTTTAGATGAATATCATCAGAAATCACTCTAGCTGTTGAAGTTAAAGCTTGCTTAAGTTTTTCTCTTAAGTTTTCAGCCTTATTATTTTTCATTTAAATTTGAATATTTGCGAGTGACTCAGGTAGTTCTTCTCCGAAACATCTTTGATAGTATTCAGCAATTGTATTTTTTTCAATTTCATCACATTTATTTAGAAAAGTGACTCTAAATGCGTAACCTACATCTTTAAAAATTTCTGCATTTTCAGCCCAATGCAATACAGTTCTTGGACTCATTACAGTACTTATGTCGCCAGCTATAAATCCTTTTCGAGTTAAGGATGCAACTTTTATCATATTTGAAACTTTTTCTTTTCCTTTGGGATTATTTAAAGATTTGTTCTTCGCTAATATGATATCCATTTCTTTATCTAGACTAAGGTAATTAAGCGTTGTTACAATATTCCATCTATCCATTTGACCTTGATTGATTTGCTGTGTTCCATGATAAAGTCCAGTGGTATCTCCTAAACCGACTGTATTTGATGTAGCAAATAATCTAAAAAATTTATTTTGCTTTATGACCTTATTTTTGTCTAAGAGTGTAAAGTTACCTTCAGCTTCAAGAACTCTTTGAATGACAAACATTACATCAGGTCTTCCAGCGTCATACTCATCAAAAACTAAAGCTACTGGATTTTGAATTGACCATGGTAAAATACCCTCATTAAATTGTGTAACTTGTTTTCCCTCTTTAAGAACGATAGCATCTTTTCCAATTAGATCTATTCTGCTGATGTGGCTATCTAAGTTTACTCTTATACAGGGCCAATTTAATCTAGCAGCAATTTGTTCTATATGTGTGGATTTTCCTGTACCATGATAGCCTTGCACTAGAACTCTTTTATTGTGTGCAAATCCAGAGACAATTGCAAGTGTAGTATCTCTATCAAATTTATAATTTTTATCTATTTCTGGAACATATTCGCTTTTTTCAGAGAAAGCGTCTACTTCCATCTCAGAATCAATCCCAAATGATTGTTTTAATGAAATTTTAATATCTGGCTGAATGTTAAGATTGGGTGTCAATTTTTTTCCTATATGTATTCTTTAGTTGCGTGTAAGCTAAAGTAATTAACTTTAGTTTTTCTTCATATTTTTTATTTCCGGCATTCATATCAGGGTGAAATTTTTTGACAAGTGTTTTGAATTTTTCTTGAACTTTTTGCCATTTTAAACCTACGGAAACACCTAATATACTAAAGGCTTTAATATCTTTATGGTCAAATTTAAATTGACGCATATGATTGAATTCACTTTTAAATTTATCATTATCCATTTCATCTTTTAAAGTGTTATTCCATAAAACTTTAAAAAAATTATCAGACGAACTAAAACTTTGAGTAGGTTTATGCCAAATCATATCTGATTTTAAAAAATTAATTACTTGATCATCATTCATACCGGAAAAATAATTCCAATTTTTATTAAATTCTTTAACATGTTCTAAACATAACATCCTATATTTTTTACTATTATCCTTTTCAACAGGCGCTTTATATTCACCAATTTCTTTACAATTATTCCAGTCGCAAATATTTTTCATGATAATATAATTATACTTATGAATATAAATGATTTAATTGCAATCGTAAAAAAAAAATTACAAAATCAAATTGCTTTGGAGAGTATTCTAATTGAAGATAAATCTTTTCTCCATAAAAATCACTCTGGAAACCAGTCAGGTAAATTTCATCTTAAAATTTCTTTAGTATCAAGAGAACTAAAACAAATGAAAAGAATCGATAGTGATAAAAAGATTTACAAAATTTTAAATGAAGAATTAAAAAAATATATTCACTCTATTCAAATTTTAATCAATTAATTCATTTTTTAAGAATCCAATTAAATTTTTTACCGAGTATTCTTGATTTAAAATTGTTTGGCCTATTTTTTTTAATAATACCAACTTTATTTTATCAGAATTATTTTTTTTATCAGTTTTCATAAATTTAATAATTTTATCAAGATCTTTACTTTTAAAATATTTTTTAATATCGGAGGGTAATTTTGAGTTTTTGTAATGTTCAGAAATTAATTTATAATCATTAATATTTAGGAATTTATTCTTATTGCTAAATTTTAAAGCCATCATCATTCCTAAAATAACAGCTTCACCATGATTTAATCTTTTAGAATATCCTAATGAAGCTTCAAATGAGTGACCAAAAGTGTGACCAAAATTTAATTTTTTTCTTAGGTTGCTTTCTTTTTCATCTTTTTCAACTACATCTTTTTTAATTTTACAACTCTCAAATATCGCCTTTTCTATATAAGGAGATTTAAGATTAATAACGTCATCAAAATTCTGATCTAAATATTTAAAGAATTTTTTTCTAGAGATTATAGAGTGTTTTAGAATTTCACCATACCCACAAACAATTTCTCTTCTATTAAGTGTTTTTAAAGTATCTATGTCACTTATGACTAATTTTGGTTGATAGAAGCTACCAATTAGATTTTTTCCATACTTAGAATTTACTCCTGTTTTGCCACCAATCGATGAGTCTACTTGAGCCAAAAGAGTTGTGGGAATATTTATAAAATGTAATCCTCTTTTAAATAAACTTGCAGCAAAACCACTAACGTCTCCAGTTATACCTCCTCCTATTGCTAATAAACTATCCTCTCTAGAAAAATTTTTATTCAATAAAATTTCTAAAATTGAATTTATAGTAGTTTGGTTCTTATTTTTTTCGTTGGCATTAAAATTGAATAAAAATATTTTTTGATTCCGTAGTTTTTTTTTAATTTCAGAAATAAATTTTTTAGGAACTTTTCTGTCAACTACCAATAAACATTTTTTTGATTTAATGGAATTATTGACCATCAAACTTGATATTTTTGTAATAAGATTTTTTCCAATAAATATTGGATATTTTTCAGAATTAGTCTTAATTATCAATTTAATTGGTTTCATATAATATCTAAAATTCTATCTACAATTTCTTTTTTAGTTTTATTGTGACAATCAATTTTATTTTGCGCTTTTGCATAATATTTATTACGATTTTTTATCATATTTTGTAGATCACTATTAGAAACATTATAAGCTAATGGTCTTTTAGCACTTTTTCTTATTCTTTGGATTAAAATATCATCCTTGGTTTTCAGCCAAAAAGATATGTGGTTCTTTAAAACCTCGTTTCTTATATTTTTATTTAAAAAAGCACCACCACCCAGAGACACTACTATTCCTTTAATTTTCATGAGTTCTAAAGTAATTTTTTCCTCGTATTCTCTGAAAAATTTTTCACCTTTGTTTTTGAATATATTTGAAATTTTCATTTTAAGCTTGTTTTCTATGTAATGGTCAACATCATAAAAATCTAATTTTAGTTTTTTTGAAACTAAAAATCCGATAGATGTTTTGCCAGATCCCATCATACCTAAAAAAACAATATTTCTATCAGATTTCATAATTTTCTTTATTGAAAAACCACAAATATGTCTTAATTTGAAATTAGTTAAAAGTATATGCAATTTATAAAAAAAACAAGTTCAAGCCGAAGTATTGTTAGTATTGTAACTAAATTAGTTTTACTTTTGCTTGTCTTTTTTTTAATTATTTTTTTACTGAACAAGATTGATTTCCCAGCTCCTAAAAAAGATATAGATAAAACTATTCCTAATGAGAATTTTAAAATTGTTAAATAAAAAAAATTTTTTAATTTTATTTTTTTTATTTTTCACTTCTATTGTCAGCGCAGAAGAAAAACCAGTTGATATTTGGAATATAGATAAAAAAGAAATTGAAGAAAAAAATATAACAAAAAATTCAGAAATTTCAAATTGGGAAAACATATCACAAGAGAGTATCGAGCCAAGTGTATTTGGAATGCAAAATCAAAATCAAGAATCAATTATTAATCTTGATGAAAAGTTTAATACAAAAGAAATTAAAATAATCGGATTATATGACCCTGAAGACTATGGCCTCAATGTAGATATGTGGGCTAATTCAGATGGAGATCAATTAGCAAATTTACTAACAAAACTTAATAAGATGGATCTTTCTAATGATGCAATTGAAATCATAAATACTTCACTCTTAATTAATGCTCATAGTCCCAAAAAAAATATATCAGATAACGAATTTCTAAAATTAAAATCAGATTGGTTAATAAAAAACTCAAACCTAGATTTAATCGAAGAATATTTAATTCAAAATCAAATAATTAATTTACACCCAGAACTCACAAAATATCTTGTGGATGAATATGTCTCTAATTCAAAAATTGACAAAGCTTGTAGTGTATTTTCAAAAAATAATGAATTAATTACAGATGAGTATTTATCTAAATTTAACATCTATTGTTTGATTAAAAATAATAAAAGAGAGGAAGCTCAATTAATTTTAGATTTAAAAAAAGAGACAGGTTTTAAAGATGAATATTTCGAAAAAAAAATAAATTATTTATTAAAATACACAAAAAAAATAGATGATTCAGTATCTGAAAAATCAATATTTGATTTTTATTTAGCCCATCAAACAAATCCTAATTTTAATTTCGAACCTAACGATAAAACTAAAAAAATAATTTGGAAATATCTTTCATCTGCAAATTTACTAAGTTCATTCAAACAAATTGATGTTTCAGAAATTGAGAAAATAGGAACTATAGAAAAAGCTGTTCATGACAAAAATTATCCAGAAAAAGAATTATTTAAATTATATAAAAGATTCCAATTTAATTTTAATCAACTTCTCAATGCTCAAAATGAATATAAAAAACTCTCTAAAATTGAAGGCAGAGCTCTTATTTATCAGAAAATTTTACTTGAGTCAGAAATGGTAGAAAAATTAAAGTTATTAAGAGTATTAAAAAATTCATTTAAAGATGATGATTTAGACAAAGCGTTTGATTTAGAATTGAAAATCTTTCTCGAGAAAATTAATCCAGTGGATATACCAGATAATTTAACCAGTTTTTATTACACAAATATTCAAATTGAAAAGGATGAAGATAAAATAATTAAGTTTAATAATGATATAATGCATCAATCAAAACTAATTAATTACTTTAACGGTGATTATGCTAGTTCCAAAATTTCTAAAGACACAAATAATTTTTTAAAAAAGATAAAAAAAAACAAAAAATATTTTCTATCTAAAAAAGATATTATATTTTTAGAGTCGTTAAGATATGATGGAATTGAAATTTCAGAAAAATACGATGATTTGTATCAAATTGATGAGAATGAAATTCCTACAGATATACAAATTATGATTAATAATAATGAAACTGGTTTAGCACTTTTGAGGATTGCTGAAGTGATTGGACAAGATAAAATTGACATAATAGATGAAGATACAATTTATTTTATAATCACAGCTCTCAATAAGCTTAATATTGATTGGATGAGAAATAAGATATTGCTTAAAGTTCTTCCTTTAAAAGTTTAAAAATTAGTTTAATTATTTATTATGCTTAAAGAAATTGTTACAGTTCCAGATGAAATATTAAAAAAAATTTCTGATCCCGTTGAAAAAGTTGGAATTAATGAAAAAAAATTAATTGAAGACTTATTTGAAACAATGTACCAATCCAAGGGAATTGGTCTTGCTGCAGTTCAAGTAGGTATACTAAAAAGAGTTTTAGTTGTTGACGTTTCAAATAAGGATGAAGAAAATCAACCTATTGCATTAGTCAATCCTGTAATAAAAAAATTAAGCGAAGAGACATCGGTGTACGAAGAGGGTTGTCTATCAATACCTGAAACTTTTATTGAAATTGAGAGACCAAAAATTTGTGAGGTGGAATATATTGACGAAAAGGGAGAGAAGAAAAATCTTAAATGTGATGGGCTTTTATCTACTTGTATTCAACATGAAATAAATCATTTAGATGGAAAATTAATTATTGACCATTTATCAAAATTAAAGAAAGACTTTATTATAAAAAAAATTTCAAAAATCAAAAAAAATCCAGATAGAATAGTAGTTTAAAGATGGCAAATAAGATTATCTTTATGGGTACTCCAATATTTTGTGTTCCTATCTTAAAATCTCTATATCAAAATGGTTATAATATTTCTGTGGTTTTTACTCAACCACCACAAAAATCTCATAGAGGACAAAAAATTAACAAAAGTCCAATTCAGGGTATCTCTGAAACTTTAAATATAGATTATAGAACACCCAAGACACTTAAGGATAATCGTGTGGAGTATGAATTTTTAAAAGAGTTAAATGCCGATCTTGCAATAGTGTGTGCATACGGACAAATAATTCCTGAAAATTTTTTAAACTTAACCAAAAAAGGTTTTGTAAATATTCACGCCTCAATTCTTCCTAGTTGGCGAGGCGCAGCGCCAATCCAGAGATCAATTATGAATTTAGATCCTGAAACTGGCATAAGTATTATGAAGATCAAAAAAGAATTGGATAGCGGACCAGTTAGTAATATTTATAAAATCAAAATAGATCAAAACCAAAATGCTCAAGAAATTTCAGAAAAACTATCCGCTTTAGCTGCAGAAAAAATTTTAGATAATGTGGATGATATACTTGAAGATAAGGCGAAGTTTATTGATCAAGATCATTCAAAAGCAACTTATGCAAAAAAAATTGATAAGGAAGAGTCACAGATTGATTGGGACGAGGATGCCCCTAAAATTATTGGAAAAATAAATGGATTATTTCCCTCCCCGGGAGCTTCCTTTAGTTTTAACGGCGAAAGATATAAAATTTTGAAAGCCGTAATTGGTAATGGCATAGGTCAAGTAGGAGAAATTATTTCAAATCAGTTAGAAGTAGCATGTAATAACAACCAATCTATTAAGATTCTCGAAATTCAAAGACAAGGAAAAAGACCGCAAAAAATTAGCGAATTCATGTTGGGCTCTCAAATTAAAAAGGGCTCAAAGTTATCAAATGTTTAGGTATCAAATATTAATTGAATATGAGGGCACTAATTTTAGGGGGTGGCAAATTCAAAAAAAAGGAAAAACTGTCCAGGGATTATTACAAGAGAAAATTTCAAAACTATTAAAAGAAAATATTACTATATATGGAGCTGGAAGATTAGATGTTGGTGTACATGCCAAAGAACAGTCAGCACATTTTGATTGTAAAAATAAGATTGTAAAATTTGATAGATTTTTAAAATCAATCAATCATTTTTTAAATAAACATGGAATAGCAATACTTAAAATTACAAAAAGAGGTAATAATTTTCATGCCAGATTTTCAGCTAAAATGAGAGTTTATAATTATGTGATTATTAATCGGATTAGTGGACCAGTTTTAGATAAAAATAGAGGCTGGCATATTGTAAAAAATCTTGATTTAAAATTGATGAAAAGTGCTGTAAGAAAATTGATTGGTACTAAAGATTTCAGCACTTTTAGAAAATCGAGCTGTAGGGCTAAAAGTCCAATAAAGACTATGAAATCTGTAAAAATTAGATCTATAAAAAATAAGATTGAAATAGAATTTAGATCTCAATCTTTTTTACAACAGCAAGTCCGGTCCATGGTTGGTTGTTTAAAATATGTTGGGGAAAAAAAATGGACATTAAAAAAATTTGTAAATGTAATGGAGTCTAAAAAAAGAGAATTGTGTGCACCACCTGCACCATCACAAGGTCTCTATTTAACGAGAGTTATTTATTAATTTTTTTTTATTACTCATCGCAAATTTACGATGAATTCTCCAACGACTTTCTTCACGAATTATAAAACCACAACAATTCTTTGATCTACATTTGCAGGGAAATTGTTTGTAATCTTCTTTATCAAAACTAAAGCCATAATCACAAGTTATCTCTTCATCTTTCTTAATATCTCTATCAGCAGTTATCCAAATTTTTAAACCCTTACCATCATAACGTGCGTTTGCATCACAACTATGATTTACTAATCCAGCAATATTAAATGAGAAATCACCATCTAGGGTATATTTTTTATTTAGAGTAAATAAGTAAATAGGTTTTTTATTGTCATATTTGTCTGACTCTTCAACCTCTTTATTTGTAATTATTTTTCCTAAATAATTAATAATTTTTGTACCCTCAGCGATATCTTTAGTAGCATAAAGTCCACGACCTTTATTATCAATTTTTGATTTTCTAATTTTGTACAATTTCATGAAGATGATTTATGATGAGCTAGATATTTATCAATTGAATTCTACCAAAGCATTTACATGTTCATTAGCGCTTTCTGCTAAGGCATTTAAATCATATCCACCCTCAAGTATAGAAACAACTTTACCAGCAGTAAACTTATTGGTAGCTGTTAATGTTCTTTTAGTAATTTCATAAAAATCTTTTGAACTTAGTTGAAATTGAGCTAATGGATCATCTTTATGTGCATCAAAACCTGCTGAAAATATAAGAAAATCTGGTCGATATTGTACTAATCTTTCTAATACTCTATCAAATGCATTAAAGTATTCTTCTGAGTTTGTGCCAGCGGGCAAAGGGATATTCAATGAATTGTTAAAGTCTCCTTTATCCTTATCTGTTCCACCTCCAGGATAAAAAGGATATTGATGTGTAGAAATATATAATGAATTTTTATTATCACGCATAACATCATAATTTCCGTTACCCCAGTGCACATCAAAATCTACACAGGCAATTCTTTTGTATTTATATTTTTTCACTAAATAGTTCGTTGCTACCCCCGCATTTGATATACAACAAAATCCCATGGCTTTATTTTTTTCAGCATGATGCCCAGGTGGTCTAGCCAAACAGAATGCATTTTTATATTGATTGTTCTCAATTCCATCTATTGCTCTTATTGTTGAACCAGCAGCATCAAAAACTGCCTTTTTACTTTCAGGTGATACAACTGTATCGCCATCTAAAAACTTAAGGCCTTTTTGAGGAAAAGAATTTTTTAAATTAATTATATAGTCCTTAGAATGTGTCATAGACAATATATCTTCAGGAACACTATCTGGCTTATCCCAGATTAGGTCTTTTCTTTTTTTTAATTTTTCTTTTATAGCAATTACTCTTTTGGGCTGCTCAGGATGACCATCACCAGTATTATGTTTTTCATAGGATTCAGAATTTATGATCGCTGTTTTCATTTAAAATAATTTAGTAAAATATTTTCATAAATTTTCTTAAGATTTTTTAGATCTTTTAAAGATACAGCTTCATCAACTTTATGCATTGTTTTTCCCACTAAACCAAATTCAAGACCAGGTGATATTTTTCTTATAAATCTTAAATCAGAGGTTCCACCTGTAGTAGATAACTTTGGTTTAATTTTAGTAACTTTTTTTATGATATTTTGTATCATGTGGGTTGTTTCATTTGGCTTTGTTAGAAATGCCTCACCTGAAACTCTATAATCAATTTTAAATTTTGATCTATTTTTCTTGGTTATTTTTTTAAAAATTTTATTAAGTCTATTTTTAATAGAATTTGACGAATGTTTATTATTAAACCTTATATTAAATGTTGCCTCAGCCATAGCCGGGATAACATTATCAACGTTATTATTTATATTTATTTTTGTAACCTCTAAGTTTGTAGGTTGGAAGTTTTTTGATCCTCTATCAAATTTAATATCTTTTAATTCTTTTAAAATTTTTACAATTGTAGTCGAGGGATTATTAGCTCTATGAGGATATGCAACATGGCCTTGCTGACCAAAAATATTTAATTTACCAGTTAAACTACCCCTTCGTCCAATCTTTATCATTTCACCTAATTTATTTGGATTTGTTGGTTCACCAACAATACAAAAGTTAATTTTCTCTTTCCTTTTTTTTAAATAATCTACAACTTTTTTGGTGCCATTTACTGCATCACCTTCTTCATCACCGGTAATAAGTAAACTTATTGACCCGTTGAATTTTCTATTTTTTGATAAAAAAGTGCTTACAGCAGACACGAAAGCTGCAACAGAGCTTTTCATATCATTCGCACCTCTCCCAATTAAATGGCCTTTTTTGATAGATGGTTTAAATGGATTTACTGTCCACTCCTTAATGTTTCCTGGAGGGACAATATCAACATGTCCTGCAAACATAAAATTCGGTTTCTTAGATCCTAATCTTGCATACAAGTTTTTCACAGGCTGAAATCCTCTTTCTTTAAATTCCAATATTTTTGTTTTGAAACCTAATTTTTTTAATTTTTTTTCTAAAAATTTCATTACTCCAGCATCAACTGGGGTGATGGAAGGAAATCTGATTAGCTCTTTAGCTAATTTCAACTCATTTAAAGTTTTCATTTTTAGTCTCTTAAGAGGTCGTTAATAGAAGTTTTTGATCTTGTTTTTTCATCAACTTGTTTAATTATTACTGCACAATACAAGGAGGGTGCAGAAGAATTATTTCTATCAGGCAACGAGCCTGGAACTACAACTGAATAAGGTGGTATTTTACCATAAGTAATTTTTCCAGTTTTTCTCTCAACTATTTTAGTTGATTGACCAATATACATACCCATACTTAAAACTGAACCTTCTCCAACAATTACGCCTTCAACTACCTCCGACATCGCTCCAAGAAATACATTATCCTCTATGATTGTTGGTAAAGCTTGTGCGGGCTCTAGAACTCCACCAACACCCGAACCTGCAGAAATATGGCAATTCTTACCTATCTGACAACAACTACCAGCTCTTGCAAAAGTATCTATCATCGTTCCTTCGTCAATATATGCTCCAATGTTTACATAACATGGCATGAGAACAGCGTTTTTTCCAACAAATGAACCTTTTCTTACTGGTGAGTTCGGAACCATTCTAAAACCCGCTTTTTCATGATCAGCTTCGGTCCATCCTGCAGTTTTACCTTTTAATAAATGTGATTTATCATACCAACTACTATAAGGACCATTTAAATTTTCCATTGGGTAAATTCTAAAACTTAACATTATAGCTTTCTTAAGGTGCTGATGAGTTACCCATTCTCCATTTATTTTCTCAGCAACTCTTGATTTACCACTATCTAAATCAGCAATAACTTGGTTAATAGCATCTTTTAAATTTTGATCAGAATTTTGGTTTACCTGATCTTTATTTTCCCAAGCATCATTGATTATTTTTTCTAAAGACATAATTAATTACTTTTTAATAGCCTTATTTCTTTTAGAAATAAAGACAGATTTTCAATTTTGTGTGAAATAAAATCTTTGTCTGCATCCATTTTTCCAAAATGCTCATCATTAATTAACCAAACGGTTGTACAACCTCGTTCGTGACCTATACTTAAATTTTTAGCTATATCTTCAATGTAAATAGTCTCTTTTGGATTTATACCAAATTTTTTTAACATTAAGTCGAAGGTTTCCGCTTCTGGTTTGGGTACATAACCAGCATCTTTAATATCAAAAACCTTATCTCTTCCAAATAAATCATACACACCCAAGTGAGTTAAAATATTAGCAGCATGTTCAGCACTACCATTGGTAAAGATAAATTTTTCCATATCTAATTGTTGTAGCTCATTTCTCATAATTTTATCTTCTTTCATAAATGATAAATCAATTTCATGGACGTAAGATAAAAATTCATCCGGTGATATTCCATTATGGACCATTAATCCTCTTAATGATGTATTATATTTATAGAAATAATTTGTTTGTAATTCTTTGGCTTTATCTTTATCAATTTTAAGTTTTTCAGATATAAATTGAGTCATCCTCTTTGAAACTTGACCAAATACACGCTCTAAAGAATAGTTATTATGCTTTCCATAACAAACACCATCAAGATCAAGTAGCAAATATTTTTTTTCTTTTAAGTTCATTTTCGTATTAATGTACCTGATCCCTTGTCTGAGAAAATTTCCCATAAACAAGAATGCTGTTTTGTACCATTAATTATACCTGCTGCAGTAACTCCATTATTAACAGCATCTAGACAAGCATTTATTTTGGGTATCATTCCTTCAGTGATTGTCTCATCTTTTATCATCTCTAATATTTCGGATGATGATATTTCATCTATAAGTTTTTTTTCTTTATTTAAAACACCATCCACATTTGTCATCAATAGTAATCTCCTTGATTTGACAGATTTAGCTACAGCCATTGCCGCAGTATCACCATTAATATTATGTGTTTGATTGTTTTTATCTAAGCCTAATGGTGAAACAATCGGTATTTTATTTTGTTGAATTATATCCAATAAAATATCGTTATTAATCTTATTTGGTAGACCAACAAAACCCAGTTCTTTTGCTTCTGGTACGACCTCAATAATATTATCTTTTTTAGTGTGGATGGAGACTGCTTCTGTATTTTTTTTGTCCAAAGAGCTTACAATATCATTGTTAAAATCTATTAAGACTGACTCAACAATGTTTATAATTTTTTCATCAGTGACTCTCAGCCCTCTTATAAATTTTGATTGAATATTAGATTTATCCAATTCTCTCTTGATTCTTGGACCCCCACCATGAACCACAATAACTGAAAGACCTAACTTATTTAAAATACTTAAATCAGTAATAAAATTATCAAAGATACTTCTATCAATTAAAACATTTCCTCCATATTTAATGACTATCAAGTCATTTTTATATTTTTCTATATATTTATTAACCTCGTTTATTGGGGGTCCGTTTTCAGGAAGAATTTTTTTTAAGTCCATTAATTTTTTTAAATTAAAATTTAGGTTGTCGTTTTGACTGTTGTTCTTCTCATAATAAATACTTGCTGAGCCATTGTTAAAATATTATTAACAGTCCAGTAAATTACTAACCCACTTGGGAATGGTGCAAGTATTACAGTTAAGAAAAGCGGGAAGAAAGCAAAAATTTTAGCCTGCATTGGATCAGTAGGTGCGGGGTTTAATTTTTGTTGCACCCACATCGAAACTCCCATTGCTACTGGCCAAGCCCCAATAACCAAGAAACTTGGAACGTCGTAAGGCAACAAACCAAAAATATTAAATATACTTGTAGGATCTCTCTCACTTAAATCATGAATCCATCCATAGAATGGCATTTGTCTCATTTCAATAGTGACAAACAAAACTTTATATAATGCAAAAAATACAGGTATTTGAACAAGAATTGGCAAACAACCTGACATTGGGTTTACTTTTTCTTTTTTGTAAAGAGCCATCATTTCTTGTTGAAGTTTCATTTTATCATTTTTATGCAACTCTTTTAGGCGAACCATTTCTGGTTGAAGAACTTTCATTTTTGCCATGCTTTTAAATGAAAAGTTAGCTAATGGGAAAAAAACTAAACGAATACAAATAGTGATAGCTATAATTGCCAAACCATAGTTTCCAAGTAGTTTAAAGAAATAATCAATTCCATAAAATAGAGGCTTGGTTATGAAGTATAAAAATCCCCAATCAATAACTAAATCAAATTTATCTATGTTGAGTTTTTCAGCATATCCGTCTATCACATCCACTCTTTTTGCCGCAACGATAATTTGTAATTCTTCTTCAATTGAACTTTTTTCATTTAATGCCAAAGGATCTGTAGAAATAAAATTTGCTCTAAATTTATTTTTATAGTCGAATGTTGTTTTAAACTCTTTATCTTTTGGTGGTATTAAGGAAGTAATCCAATATTTATCACTTATCCCTAACCATCCTTTATTAGCTATTTTAGTAAACTTCTTTTCCTGAATATCATCATAATCCTCCTCTATTAATTCATCATCCAAAGTTGCAATGAGTCCTTCATGAAGAATTAAAAAATCAATTATTTCCGGAATTTCATTTCTTATTATTTGTCCATATGAGTAAAAATCGTATTTATTATTACTCTCATTAATTATCTTTTGTTTAACAGTAAAAAGATATTTATCATCTAACGATATTATTTTTTCAAATTTTAGACCCTGTTCGTTGGACCATGATAGTTTTATTGGAGACCCGTCTGTGAGTTTGTTATTACCTTCTATTGACCAAATTGTATCTGAGTTAGGAACATCAATATTTTTATCAGAAGTAACAAAACCACTATCTATTAGATATCCCTCCTTAATATTTCGAGGTCCTAATAAAGTTACTCTTTGTTCATTATCGAGGGTTACTTTATAATTTTTGAAAGTTAAATCATCAATTGATGCACCTTTTAATGATATTGAACCTATAATATTATCATTTTCAAATTGAATTCTTTCACTTTCTTTTAATGCATCATCTCGTGAAATTGTAATTTGTGTTTCCTTTTGCTCTAAACTTGGCGCATCACCGCTTTGTTCAATTTTTTCTTTTTCAACAATGTTTTGATCCACTGTTGATTTTTCTGGAACAAAGAATAATGCCCACAAAACAATTACAGCAGATGACAAAGCTATAGCCGCTATTGTATTTTTAGAGTCCATTATTTTTTAGCTTTTATTTCTTTTTTTACGGGATCAATTCCACCTTCTTTAAAAGGGTGGCATGAAAGAATTCTTTTTAAACTTAAATATCCACCCTTAAAAAAACCATAAGTTTTTAATGCTTCAATGCTATAATCAGAACAAGATGGAAAGTACCTACAAGAGTTACCAAGTAATGGACTTATTAGGTATTTGTAACCCTGAATTAATTTTATAAGTATAATTGTAAAAATGTTCATTATTTAATTTTTTTAAAATCCTGAAATAAGGTTTCTTTTATAATTTTAAATTCATTATTTAGCATAGTTGACTTAGCAATAACAAGATATGAATAGTGATATTTTAGAGATATTTCTTTAATAGCATCATTCATAATATTCCTTAGTCTCCTCTTTATTTTGTTTCTCTTTACAGCATTTCCTATCTTCTTCTTAGTTACAAAAGAAATATTAAGTTTTTGATTATTTTTTTTATCTATATTACCAAAAAAAATTGTTACATATCTGTTTGATACTTTTTTCTTTTTGAGCAAAGTTTTAAAGTCTTCATTCTTTGAAAGAGCAACAATTTTGCTTTTCATTGAGCTGGCTTTATTTTCTTCTTCTTTTAACAGTAGAGGATACTGTTAAATTTTTTCTTCCCCTAGCTCTTCTTCGTTTTAAAAGTTTTCTACCTCCCTTAGTTTTCATTTTCGATCTAAAACCATGGGTTCGGCTTCTTTTTTTCCTAGATGGTTGATATGTTCTTTTCATAAAAGCGGTAAATTTATATAAAATTTCGCCCTTTATAATAATTAAATATATAAATAGCAAATAGAAGATTTATAAATACCATGAACCATGATGGAAAAAGCTAAGAAAACTAAAATAATAATAGGTTTATCATACTTAGTTTTACTTACTATATTTGTGTTATTGTTTTTTTCAAAATTTAGTATCCAAGAAATAACTTCTTATGACTTCATTAAAGAAAACAGATTGTATTTTCTAAAATTAAAAAATTCTAATTTGTTTTTAATATCCATAATTTTTTTAATTTTCACAATATTATGGGTTTTCCCATTTTTAGGTTTTGGTTCTCCAATTGCATTACTAGGAGGATTTATTTTTGGCAAATGGCTGGGTACTATAATTGTGGTCATAGGTATGAGTGTTGGTGCAACATTTCTATATATTTTTGGAAACTATTTTTTAAAAGATCTAATTAGAGATAAATTTTTAAATAGATATCAAAATCTAGAGAGAAAATTTAAAAAATCTGAATTTTATTATCTATTAATATATAGATTTATTGGAGGAATACCCTGGCAACTTAGTTGCATTTTGCCTACAATTTTTGATGTAAGGGTAAAAAATTTTTTTTTCGCATCATTAATAGGAATTATACCTCAAATTTTTTTAGCTGTTTCTTTAGGTAGTGGTCTGGAAAAAGTAATAGAACAAAATTCACAAGTTCCTAAAATTACAGACATAATTTTTTCACCTGAAATATATATTCCAATTTTAGCCTTTTTTAGTTTAGTCTTGATTACAATTTTTCTTAGAAAGTCTTTTTATAAAAATTAGTGGTGCTCCCACCAAGAATCGAACTTGGAATTTATCCTTACCATGGACACGTTATGCCATTTAACTATAGGAGCATTTGGATCAATTCTATTTTTATTGATAATAGAGCATTTTTTCCAAATTATTGCCTTAATTTTTTGATTAATATGATTTATATCTTACCAAGGAAATTTTATGGGTATTCATTACGATTATAAATCAACCAAAAGTGCCAAGCTCATGGAAAAGCAAGCGAAAAGGGAAAGAAAACTTGCTGAAAAAAAAGCAAAAAGATTAGCAAAAGAAGGCCCAAAAAAAGATGATAATAAGGATAAAGCTTTAGATGCATCTAAACCAATAACTTTAGATTTCCTTACAAATCCCAACAAAGAGTGAAAGAAAAAATTGATAAAATAAAAGAGAGAAAAAATAGAGAGGCTATAGCACTACGTGGCAATTTAAAAAGAAGAAAAATTTTCCAAAAAAAAATAAAAAGAAAGAAAAGTAATGTCTATTAAACCTGATACTTGGATTAAAAAAATGTGTAAAGAGCATAACATGATTGAACCTTTTTTGGATCATCAGGTCTCTGAGGGAAAGATATCATATGGGTTAAGTAGCATGGGTTACGATGTCAGAATTTCAGATGAGTATAGAATATTTACAAATGTTAATAGTTCGTTAGTAGATCCAAAAAACTTTTCTGATGAAAACTTTATTGAGCGAAAGGGGCCATACTGTATAATTCCACCAAACTCATTTGTTTTGGCAAAAACCATTGAATATTTTAGAATTCCAAAAGATGTCCTTTGTATTTGTGTTGGAAAAAGTACTTATGCGAGAACAGGAATTATTTGTAATGTAACGCCAATTGAAAATGAATTTGAAGGTAATATTGTTATCGAATTAAGCAACACAACTCCTAATCCTGCGAAGATTTATTCAAACGAGGGTATTGCTCAATTTTTATTTTTTAAATCAGACACCCAGCCAGAAACGACATATAAATCAAAAAACGGTAAATATCAGGGACAAACCACCATACAGGTTGCTAAAATAAAAAAGTAATTTATGGATAAATTTCTGATCAATGGTCCTTGTAAAATCAAGGGCAAAGTCTCGATTTCGGGTTCTAAAAATGCATCTCTACCAATTCTTGCAGCAACTTTATTATTTGACAAACCAGTAATTATTAAAAATTTACCTAGAGTAAGAGATATAGATACTATGCTTAATTTATTAAAATCTCTTGGATCAAAAATAATTTTATCTAAAGACAGAAAAACTGCAAAAATTATTAATAAAAAGAATATGAAAACTTTTGCAAGTTATTCACTTGTTAAAACAATGAGAGGTTCAATATTAGTGTTGGGTCCATTAATTTCTAAATTTCATAAATCTAAAACATCTTTGCCTGGCGGATGTCTTATAGGTGCAAGACCTGTAAATTATCACCTTAGTGCCTTAAAGAAGCTGGGAATGGAGTATAAAATACGAGATGGTTATATTTTAGCCAAATCAAATGGAAGACTTAAAGGCAAAAAAATAAATTTTCCTAAAATTAGTGTAGGCGCTACAGAAAATTCTATAATAGCTGCATGTTTAGCTAGAGGCAAAACAATTTTAAAAAATTGTGCCGTGGAACCTGAAATTAAAGATTTAACAAAATTCTTAAGTCAAGCAGGTGCAAATATAAAATGGTCTGGAAGAACCTGCACCATAATAGGAGTTAATTCTCTCAATCAAACAAGTCACACAGTTATGGCTGATAGAATAGAGGCGGGAACTTTTTGTGTAGCAGCAACGCTTACTAAAGGTAATTTACAAATTAAAAATTTAGACCCAAATATAATTAATACCGAAATAGAGCTATTAAAAAAAGTTGGGGCAAAGATCAAAACTTCTGGTAACAAAATTTTTATAAAAGGACCTGACAAAATCAAACCTATTAAAAATATAAAAACTAAAGAGTTTCCAGGCATTCCAACAGATCTTCAAGCACAATTAATGGTATTGATGTGCAAGAGCGTTGGGAAAAGTTCTATAACTGAAAGTATTTTTGAGAATAGATTTATGCATGTTGCTGAGTTGCAAAGACTAGGCGCGAAAATAAGTGTTCAAAATAATAAAGCATTGATTGATGGCAATACCAAATTTATTGGTGCTGAATTAATGTCTAGTGACTTAAGAGCCAGTGTTGCTTTAGTATTAGCCGCAATAGTGGCGAATGGTAAAAGTATTGTTGGAAGAGTCTATCACTTGGAAAGAGGATATGAAAATATTGAAAATAAATTACAAAAAATTGGTGTTAAAATTAAAAGATTGAAATAATGAGTAAATATTTAGCAAAAATAATTGCAAATGATCAAGAGGGGCTACAAATGATTTCTGCTTGTAGTTCTGGCGCAAAAGTTAAAGTGACAGATATAAAGTATCTGGCATCTAATAAGGTTTTTTTGTTATCAATTGAAAGAACTAAAATTGAAACTGATCAAGAGGGTAAGAAAATCAATAGTATTTGTCGATTTGATTTTGTTGATAAAGTAAGATCAAAAAATATCAATCAATCAAACAAAGATTTAGTTTTAGAATTAATTGGAATTGATTATTTGAAAAATAATGATGATTATGAAATAAATCTTATTTTTAATAATAATGCCCACATAGCTTTAACAACAGAAACTATCGAGGCGCGGCTTGAGGATCAAAACGAAATTAAATAATTATGAAAATATTAAATAGTAAAACTAAAAATTTCGATAAAAATTTGGATTATTTACTTTTTAAGAGGAGAAAAAGCATTAAAACTGACAAAGTTTCTGTAACTAATATTATCAATGACGTAAAAAAAAATGGTGATACAGCATTGATTAAATATGAAAAGAAATTTAACCAAAATTCTACAATCATTCCTACTGCTTTAAAAATTTCTAAGTTAATAAAGTCTTTAAATCCTAAGGTCAAAAAAGCGATCGACACAGCCTATAATCGAATTTACAAATTTCATTCTTTACAAAAATTTAAGAATATTTCTTATACGGATAAATTTAAAAACAAACTTGAATATAAATATTTACCATTAGAGTCTGTAGCAATTTATGTTCCTGGTTCACTTGTATCTTATCCATCAAGTGTGCTTATGAATGCTATACCAGCAATTGTTGCGGGAGTTAAAAGAATTGTAATGATAAACCCAGGTTTCAAGGGAAACCAAAATCCAGCTGTTTTATACGCTGCAAGAAAATGTAAAATTAAAGAAATTTACTCTATTGGTGGTCCATCTGCTATAGCAGCTGTTTCTTACGGAACTAAAAAAATTAAAAGAGTTGATAAAATAGTTGGACCTGGGAATTCATATGTAGCAGCTGCAAAAAAAGAAGTTTTTGGAGATGTTGGAATCGAAGGCATGACTGCAGGGCCTTCTGAAATAACTATTGTTTGTGATAAATTCTCAAATCCTGAATGGGCTGCAAGTGATTTAATCGGCCAAGCAGAACACGATCCTCAAGCACAATGTATATTAATTTCAAAAGACAAAAAACTAATTAGTAAAGTCCAGACGGAAATTTTAAAACAATTAAAAAGTATTCCAAGAGAGTCTGTGGCAAAAAAAAGTTTAAAGAGAAATGGAATTTTAATGTATGTAGCCAAAGATAGTAAAATAATTAATATCGTAAATAAAATTGCACCTGAACACTTGGAATTGAACGTAAAAAACTACAAATCTTTCATACCCAAAATTAAAAATTCTGGTTCAATATGCTTAGGAAAATATGCGGTTATGGCAATGACAGATTATAATATTGGATCAAATCATATATTGCCAACTAATGGATCAGCAAAATATTCTAGTGGTATAAGTGTTAATGAATTTTATAAAAGAATTTCTTACATAAACTTATCAAAAAAGGGTATTGAAAGTCTTGGGCCATCAGTTATAACTCTTGCAAACTACGAGGGGTTAGCAGGACATGCTCAATCTGTAAAAAAAAGAATAAGGAGAAAATAAAATTGGCAAAACAAGATTTACTTGAATTTAAAGGAAAAGTAATTGATTTACTTCCTAATGCAATGTTTAGAGTTGAGCTTGAAAATGGGGCAAAAGTTACAGCACATACTGCCGGCAAGTTAAGAAAAAATAGAATAAGAGTGTTACAAGGTGATAATGTAACAGTAGAAATGACCCCATATGATCTGACTAAGGGAAGAATAATTTTCAGGGGATAGTTTGATAAAATAAGGGCCTTTGGTATAGCTGGTGCGTACGTTAGACTGAAAATCTAAAAGACCAAGTTCGATTCTTGGAGGGCCCACCACAAAGTTTCAACTTGAAATAACTGCAAAAGAAATTAACCTCTTAAAATAATAAATAACAAAAGGACGAGTAAACAAGATGAGTACAATACAAGGAAAAGTAAAGTGGTTTAACGGTAAAAAAGGTTACGGTTTTATCGAAAGAGACGATAAAGAAAAAGATGCGTTTGTACATGCAAGCGCAGTTAAAGCAGCGGGCATGAGATATCTTAATGAGGGTGATAAAATAGAATTTACTCTTGAAGATGGTCCGAAAGGCCCTTCAGCAGTAAATTTAAAAAAATTAGACTAATTTTCTAAAATTATAAAAAGGGCGATATATCTACTAGTTGATATACGTCCTTTTCTTTTAGGGGTTGCATTATCAATTTTTTTGTCTAAAAAGCACTTAATGAAAAAAATTGAGTTAAATAAGTTGGCAATGAAAAGTACTTTAAGAAAACCTCTTGAAGGAACTAGTAGAGTTGCGCATACTCATTTCCATGCTGGCTAAAGCTAGCGAATAATCATTTATATTATAATTTTAAATCCACACAAAATAAGATAAAAACAAAAAGGATAAGCCCGGGTGGTGTAATGGTTAGCACGGAAGTTTGTGGAACTTTAAGTTTGAGTTCGACTCTCAGCCCGGGTACCAAAAAATGAATAAAGAAAACAAATTAATTCCTGGATTACCTTCAGGTTTTGAAGATAGATGGAATAAAACATTAATTCTCAAAAAAAGACTATTAAAAGTCATTGAGAGTAATTTTATTAAATATGGTTTCGATCCTTTAGAAACCCCATCATTTGAAATTGCAGAAAATATAGGATCCTTTCTTGCAGAGGATGATAATAATCCTATGTCTGATGTTTTTTCTTTTAATGATGGTGAAAAGAATATTACTCTTCGATACGATCTTTCTAGTCCTTTAGCAAGATTTGTTGCTCAAAATAATCAAGAACTTCCATCAATTTATAAAAGATACGCTATTCAAAATGTATTTAGAAATGAAAAGTCAGGCAATGCACGTTTCAGAGAATTTACTCAAGCTGATTGCGATATTGTAGGCAATGTAAATCCAGCACAAGCAAATGCTGAATTATGTAATCTGGTTGCAAGCACTCTAATTGAATGTGGTTTAAAAAAAGATCAATTTACAATTAATGTAAGTAATAGAAAGATTATTCAAGGTTTAATTCAAGATCTGAAAATTCCTACAAATAAAGAGATCAAGGTGATGAGAGCAATTGATAAGTTAGACAAACCAGATTTTGGAATAAAAGGAGTTGAAGATCTATTAAAAAAAGAGAGAAAAGATAAAAGTGGTGCGATAACTAAAGGAGCTGATCTAAATGATGATCAAGTTTCTAAAATTTTAAACTTTTTGAAAATTAAAGATTTAAAAAAACTCAAACAAGATTTTAAAAATCCTATTACCCAAGAAGGGATTAAAGAGCTCGAGGATTTATTTGAGATGCTAGATTTTGGAAATTATTCTGAGTTAGTCAAAACAAATTTCACAATAGTTAGAGGATTGGCGTATTATGATGGTTTTTGTATTGAGACCAATCTAAATTTTAAAACAACAAATAATAAAGGTAAAGAAATTGATATTGGTAGCGTATGCTCTGGTGGACAATACAATAAGTTAATTTCAAGATTTAAAGGGGTCGATATACCCGGAACAGGTGTCAGCATTGGTGTGGATAGACTTTTGTTTGCTATGTCTCAAATAAATCAAGTTCAATTAGATGATCAAAAACCAGTCATTGTTTGCGTAATGGATGAAAAATATTTAAAAAATTATTACGAAATTTTAGATATCTTGAGAAAAAATAATATTAATTCAGAAATTTTTTTAGATAGTAAAAAAAATCTTGGGAAACAACTGACATATGCAAATAAAAGAGGGTGCCCGATTGCAGTTATTTGTGGAGAGAATGAATTTAAAGATAGTAAAATTACACTTAAGAACCTCCTAGGTGTTAAGGGAGAAGATAATCAAATTACCTTTTCAAAAGAAAATTTAGTAAATGAAATCAAAAAATTTATCTGACAGCATACTTAAAACTGTTAAATCAAATGGTTTTAAATATATTGAATTACCCTCAGTAATTGAGGCTAACCATATCGTACAAAGATCTGGTGAAAGTTTTCGAAAATTTATTTTCTCATTTACCGACCAAGGAGGAAATGAACTTTGTTTAAGGCCAGATCTAACAATTGTATCTTGTCTTAGATACTTAGAAAATAATCTAAAGGGCAAGGAGAAGATATTTTATAATGGTCAAGCATATCGTAAATCTGAAAACAAAAAGGACTCCATTGTAAGAAATCAAGTTGGTTTTGAAATCATAGGGTCACGAAACGAGAAAAATGATGATAAGGAAATAATAAATACTTCATTAAAATCTTTAAAAAATTTTAATTATTCATCAGGCGAGATTACAATTGGGAATGTAGAAATATTTAATCTTCTTATATCTAAATTAGATATTCCTAAAAGATGGAAATTAAGACTTTCAAGACATTTCTGGAGAGAAGATTATTTTAATGATCTTCTCAAAAGATTAGAGACCAATTCAGATGTTGATCCAACAATAGTTGAGATCGATAAAAAAAGATATTTTAGAATGTTAAAAGATGATCAATCAACCATTATAGCAAATAGAACAATTAATGAGATTTTAAGTAGATTTGATAAAAAGATTAAAGATCCAAGGAGACCTAGTAAAGGAAGAAATATTTCAAAAATTATTAAGGAATTTTTGAAAATTAAATGTCCAATAAATAATGCAGCCAAAGTATTAAATAAGTTTTTCAAGAAACATAAAATTAATTTATTGGTAGATCAGAGATATTTTCCAATCTCAAAAAATAAAATTAATAAATTAAATGTGACTTTTTCAGCTGCTTTTGGCAGACAGCTTGAATATTACACGGGTATGGTTTTTAAAATAGATATTAAATCCAAATCAAAAATTATTAATTGTTGCAATGGCGGCCGATATGACAAATTGATTTCCGACCTTGGTTCAAAAAAACAAACTCCAGCAGTTGGTGCTGCTTTAAATTTAATTTATTAAAATGAAAAATTTAATCAATATAGGTATTCCAAGTAAAGGTCGACTTAGGGCAGATGTTTTAAAAATCTTTAAGAAAAAAAAATTGAAAATTATATCTGAAAGAGGAGAAAGAGATTTAATTGGATCAATTAAAAATAAACCATATGTTAAGATTTTATATCTACATGCTAGAGAAATTATTGAAAGACTAGGTGATAGCTCTTTAGATATTGGTTTTTCTGGTTTTGATTTATTAAAAGAAAGTGGAATAAGTGTCCAAAATAAAATAAATGTTGCCAAAAAACTTAATTTTGGAAGAGCAAATTTAGTGGTAGCAATTCCAGATCCTTGGATTGATGTTCAGACTATTGCTGATCTTGAGGAAATTGCTTTTGAATTTAGAGATATTAAAAAAAAAAGAATTCGGGTTGCAACTAAATATCCAAATTTAACACAAGATTTTTTGTTCTCAAAAGGTGTTACACAATTTAGGTTAGTTGAAAGTTTAGGAGCTACTGAGGCCTATCCTTTTACTGGATCTGCTGAGTTGATTACTGACATTACATCCACAGGTGAGACCTTAAAAGCAAACAATTTACGTATTTTGAAGGATGGTGAAATTTTAAAATCTCAAGCTTGTCTTTTAACTTCAAAAAAAAATGTAAAGAAAAAGAATTTAAATAATTTAATTAAATTACTTTCCAAGTAATTTATCTTTAAAGTAAACTAAAATAATCTTTATTATATCTAAATTTCTAATTATCGCATATAGAGCGATCATCACTCCAATAACAAACAATATTTTTAAAACCAAAAAAAAATCCATATTTATTAATTATTTTTTTAAAGATAATAACCAATCTTGGTATCTCATAGATCCTTTGAACGAGTCCTTTCGACCTTTCCAATATAATTTTTTGCTTCCCTTAGATTTTTTAAGATAACTTTCAATCTGAGACATCGTTAGACCATTTTGCCTAGGTTTTTTAACCTTTTTCTTTGTCATAAATTATATTTTTTCAGTATTATTTATTATTTCCCTACATAGTTTATTAGCTTTAGAAATTGAAACAATAAGTTTCTCTAACTTCCAATTATTTATACGAATATCAAAATATTTATCAGCTTTAAAATTAACTCCATCTACTATTTCAATCTCAAATTTTTTTAATTCAGAATAAAATTCATTTAAAAAATACACATATTCTTTAATTGGAAATACTCCCATACTAAACATGATCTGATATCCCCTAGAGAAGGGTTTGATATCTTCCACCTTAGCAGTTAGATCTATACCATTAAGTTTTATAGGTATTTCTTTATGTAATAAATATTCAGTTTCTACAGATTTCTCAAAAGTTAAAAATGAAAATGTATTCCAAATTTTATTACAATTGTCTTCAGCAAGAATAAAAAAATTTAAAGTATCTTCAGGCTGAACCTCACCTACTACTCTCGCATAAGAAAGCTTCTGATACTTCTTAATTATCCATTTTTCCTCAGCAAAAGATAAATTGTTATGATTTATAATTAATGACAAATAAATGACATTCAATAAAAAAAAAATATAGAAATTAATCTTTTTCATCATTTATTTTTTTCTCTATAGTTTTAAGTTCTTCTATATCCTCCATTGTATCATTCAAAATTTCTGCTAAAGTTTTTTTTGATTTTTTGATAATATTACCTGAATTGTATGTAAATCTTGTAAGAGGTTTATGATTAGTTTTAAACATAAAAATTAATTGATCTTTGTCCTTCTTTCTAACTCGAATATAGACACACCACTTGCATATACTTTCAGTATTTTGTTTTTCAAATTCGATTTCCATATCATCAATAGAAATTACTTTTGTCATTAATGAATTGTATCCCCATCTAATTCAAAAACTTGCTTTAAAGTTTTTTCAGAGCAAAGCTTACATTCTTCCATGACTTCTTTACCTAAATAGAACTTACCGATTTGAATTATTGTTTTTACATTTTTTACCTTTTTTGAACCTTCACAGGCGGGACATTGAATTAGGAATTTATTTTTTTGCATCTGATTTTTCATTCTCTATTTCCTTTTCAATTTTCTTAATTCTTTCGTATCTTGCGATGATGAAATGAGCATCAATCAAACCTTGAGCTATTAGGATAAAAATACCAGATTTGATTAAGAAAGAGTTTTCTTGAATTATACCACTTGCTAAGAATAAACATCCTGCATTAGCTAATACAAAAAATATGTTCCTAGCAGCATAAGGAACTTTTTCATCTTTTCCAAAAAAGTAAAACACTAAGCATGCTTGAAAAATTAATGTAGCTTTTGCAGCAAATAATATTGCTTTAAGTAGGTACGGATCTGGTATCAATTAGCTCTCCGTCTATCAATTGAAGTGATATTAGAGAAATCTTTAGCAAATTTTTTTCTTTGTTTAACAGATTCTTTGTCATCCCAATTTTCTACAGCTGAGATAAAGTTTTCATTTCCGATATCATCATTGATTAATTCAGCATCAAATTTAATTTGAACTGGGAGAGAAAAATTTACTACTTGTCCACTTATTATACCCTGGCCGTTCGCAAGATTAGGCAATTGTTTAGAATCATCTACACTTAAAGTTTCTGAGTCTCTTGTAGTTGCTCTCTGATCTTTTTGATTAACCATTCTAAATACAATTTGACTATTGCATTGTGAAGCAATGGTTTCATCTAATCTTGATGGCCTTTGGGAAATAATCATTATTCCGGTTCCAAATTTTCTACCTTCAGTAATTACTTTTCTTATAGTATCAACAGATGGAAGATTATCTTTGTCTTCAGATCTTGAAGGGATAAAATTGTGGGCCTCTTCAATTATAGTTAAAAATGGTGGGATTTCTTCTTCTACTTCTTGTCTATGTTTAAATAGATTTTCCAATAATATTGATACAATCGCACTAGCTGGAAGGTTTTCATATCCTTTAAGATATAAAATACTTAACTGACCTTTATTAATAATTTTTTCTGGTTCAGTTGCAGCATCTGGTAATTCTTCGAACTTTAATTTACTCATTTTTTGTCTATGTCTAAAGTTAGTTTGCTCCATATTTTTTAACTTTTTTGCAACTTGGCCAAGACTTCTAACCACAACATACATTGAAGCTGGACGAATATTTTTAAAAGATTTTGAGGAGTCTGATGCATACTCTCTAGCTTTTCTAACTAATAGCTCGATATACTTAAGTAAACTACCACCTTCGTATTTTACTTTTTCTAATAGTGAGCTTAAAAAATCTTTTTGAGGATCTGTTAATGAGTTTCCAAGTTTATCAATTAATGTATAAATAATTTCTTTGTCATCTGAGCTAACAGATAAATTAGGATAAAATAATTTAACTTCATTTTTAGGATATAGTTTTTTTTGTTTTTGAATAAATCCTAAATAATCACCATGAATATCAAGTACTAGCATTGGATACTTTTTCTTTAAAAGCTCATCCATTATTCTTCTAACCATTACTGTTTTACCAGAACCTGACATTCCAAATATTGAAACATGACGTGATACTAAATTATCAGCATCAATTTTAATTTTAACTGCATCTCTAGCTAGTAAACTTCCAATAAATAACGGATGTTCAGAGTTTAAATCAGAGATCAATAAAGCCTCTACATCTTCACTAGATGGATAACTCACTGGTGCAGCAGGTCTTACAGGATAGTTTAAAGGCATTAATTTTAAGTTATTTTTCAAAGTAAAACCCAAGATAATAACTTTACAAATTAGCTCATCTCTAGTTGTTGGAAGAATAGTGTCTCTAATATTAATATTTTCATTTGTTAATTCTTGAGCAGCTTCAGTTGGAAAGAAAACATTTGTGCTTTCAATTGAGGAAATTTTACCCCAAACTGTTACTTCTTCAATTTTTCCCTCACTTGATGGAACTTTTGACTCTGTAGTAATAATGTCACCCTTTTTAGCTTTATAGTTCTTTAGGCTAAAGTAAAATTCACTTATATTTGTTTCACCCAAAACAGTACCAATAGATTTCCATTTTTTAGTATTCATTATCTTGCTAACCCTCCTAATGGTCTATTTCTCCAAGACCTTACTTTTTTTGATAAAATCTTTACTGCTAAACTGATTGTGTTCTGATCTTTACTTCTGATAGCTTGTTTTAATAAATGAGTTGCATAATATTTTCTTGAGGCCTTACTCATCCAATTTGGAATTTTGGCAAATTTATCGACTACATTTAAACCTACTGGAAAACCATAGTTAGGTAATAATCTTGCTGTTGCTAAGATATATTCATAATCTTTAATTAAGTTTTTTGATGGATTTAATGATTCAATTCTAATTGGAGCTGAATGATCATTGATTTTAATATATCCGATATGAACACTTGGAAAAGAGTCCATTTTTTCTTCCCAAGCCGATCCTGAAGTAACGCTAAATCCTTTAATTTGTTTTTTTACTTCAAGAGGTTTAATTGCCTGGCCACTTTGTAGAATTATTTCTAGTAAGTGAGAGTCTGTAATTTTGTAGTTTTTGATAGTTGCAAGAGTGCTTTTAAAATCTTTTTCTGAAATAGTTCCTTTAGACTTATAGTTAAAAAGTAAGTTTTTGATGTAAGGTGCTGAATTAGATGTTTCCACAATTCCGTAAATAGGAAACTTACTTTTTTTAATTGAATTAAGGGCCTCTAAATAGACATTGATGAAATGTCTTGCTTCTGCATTAAGCTTATTTTTATTGTAAAAAGGCAGCATATTTTCTACAGCAAATTTAGTAAATGTTGGAAAACCCATTACAGTAAATGGCATTACAGTTGCTTCAATAGGGCCATGTAAAAAACAGTAATCAAATTTTCTATTTAACAAAATGTGTTTAACAATAGTAACTGCCTCAAAAATTATTCTAGCTCCATCTTTTTTCTTGTTAAGCATTTGATCTTCATCAAAGTCATCCTCAGCAAAGTCATAGAGTTCATTTTTAGGGTCATATAGATCACCTAAAAACACCATACTTTCCTCAAAGAATTCTCTATTTTTATCTGCAGCATCTGGCTTAACGATGTAGCTGCCAGTTCTTATACTAAGTGGTGCACTACTGATTATAGATGTTTTATCAACTCCACCATCAACAAAGCATGAAGTTTTACATTTATTTTCAGACCAGAAATCTTTCCCTTTGTACTCAAGGTTTGTAATTAAATCTGCATCTTCTAAAATTTTCTGAATAGTAAGGGCAACTTGAGCGCTAACATCTAGAAAGTTATTTTGTACTTTTGGAGATGCTGAAACAGCATTTTTTACAAAATTCGTAAATAAAGATGAGTTTGATTTTATTTTATTTTTAATATCTGTTTCGTTACTCATCGGTTTGCTCCACAAAAATATTGAATTTTAGTTCCTCGAATATTTGTTCGAATAGTTAATTTTTTATTTGAAAATTTATGAAATTTTCTTCTTAAGATTTGTTTAAATACCCAGCATGATTTTCTACTAGTAAAGCTTCTTAAATGAATTTTAGTAATTTTGTTTTTAGCCTTAGTATTGCAGCTGTTGAAAGACCCTTGGTTATGAAAGAAAGGAAAATGAAGGGACCCAAGGGTACGAGGCGTTGCCGCTACTCGACAGCTGCTTTTACTAAAGCTAATTACGTTATTTGAAGTGGACCTCCTGTTGTTAAGTTTATGTTTAAAGTTAAAACGCATAATTAATAAGTAGGGTTAAATTAATTTTTTTTCTGTATTTAATTTTGTTTTTGATGAAATAATTAATTGTCTCACAGACTCTTTGTTTGACTTAAATTTTTCAGCTATATTTTCTAAACCGTAACCAGCTAAGTAGTAATTAAAGACATTATATTCTTTATCACTTAAAAGTCTTTTTGCGTCAATTATTGAGTCAATTTTTAATTGATCTTCATTAGATCTAATTAAAGAATTATTAAAGAAATAATTTTCAATATCTATCTCAGAATTTGAAACATTTATAGAATTGATATATTTTTTGACATTATAATCTTTAACCTTCAATTTCTTTGCAACTCTTGAAATCTCTTTATTATCAAGATCACAGCATGATTTGTTAATTTTTAATTCATTTATAGTAGATGCTATATTATAAAATACTTTTTCATCTTCTTTAGTTGTACAAAATTTGATACTTGAAGAATTTTTTAAACAATAATCATTTAATGTATTCTTAACCCACCATTGTGCGTAAGAAGAAAATCTAAGTTTAACACCATTTTCTTGTTGGATACCCCATTTCTCTATTTTGAAGTTTTTAATTGCTATAAGAATACCAACATTTGCTTCAGCAAATAAATCCTCAAAATTTATTTTTTTTCCAATAGAGTTGAATTTGATTTTGGCGTGTTTAAATGCGAATTTTGAAAAATATCTACTTAATTTATCTGTAGCTTTTTTAGAAATTTTTTCGTCATCAGATTTTGCTTCTTTTAAAAGACTATACTCTTGATCTTCAGACAAAACGTCTTTTGCAAAAAGATTAATGGATTGCATTTTTTCAATGCAATCAACTATCTCACGGTTGATTTTAGAGTGTTCCAAGACACTTTTTGAGGTTTTGTTGCCCATATCATAAGGGAGGCAATCAATGTTATTTTCTTAGTGTCTTAGTATATAAATAGGTATTATTTATATTTTTTTCAATAATCTCTTAAAGAAATATACACTTTTTAAGTGTATAACTTTTATATTCTTAATATTCTTATACTACAAAAAAACAGCAAAATTATGGCTGTCTAGAGGAAATTACATCACCAATTTTAGACCATTCCAAATAACTTTGTTCATCAATCCAAGAAATGGAGGTATCTTTAGTAATAATTCCCCCTTTTTTGGGATCATCTTTATGAATTTCAAAAGGCATATAGCCAGTATCAAACCCTCCATAATCGCTATAAATTCTTCTACCATGACCTTCGCCAGTATCAATTTCATCCCCAGAGTCCCATTTAATTAATTTTAATTCAAAAGAAAAATTTTTATTAATCTGTTTAATGAAATTATATAATTCATCTACTTTAGTTTTACCTTCAAATTTAAATTTATTAATATAATTAG
>CACLSR010000007.1 GCA_902609685.1 uncultured Pelagibacteraceae bacterium | reverse complement strand
CTATAGCTTGATTGGTATCAACTACTTCACCGCTCACAGGGGTATATACATCGCTAGCAGCTTTCGTTGACTCTACAACACCAGCTGTACCATCTTTCTCTACGCTAGAACCTTTTTCTGGAAGTTCTGCAAAAACTATATCACCTAACATCTCTGTAGCATGTTTTGTAATACCAATTGTTGCAACATCTCCATCTAATTTAATCCACTCGTGTTCTTTTGAATATTTTACTTCACTCATTAGTTTACCCCTTTAACATAACTTTTTTTATAAAATGGTAAGCTGCAAATACTTGCAGGATGTTTTTTACCTCTGACTTCTAAAAATACTTTAGTATTTTTTTTTGAAAATTCATTTTCCACATAACCCATTGCAACAGGTCCATTAACACTTGGTCCAAATGTACCACTTGTGATTTCTCCAATATGAATATCTGATTGATTAAATATTTTTGTTTTTTCTCTAGCAATAATTCTGCCCTCGGGTTTAATTCCAACTCTTATTTTACTGACACCATCATTTAATTGTTTAATAATTATGTCAGAGCCAATAAAATCTCCCTTAGAGATTCTTTCTTTTGAAATAGCCCACTTTAAATTTGCTTCCACTGGAGTTTTGTCTTTATCAAGATCATGACCATAAAGACATAAACCTGCTTCCAATCTTAATGTATCTCTTGCTCCAAGACCTATCAATTTAGATCCTTTGTTGATTAATTCTCTAGTTAATTGGTCGACAAAATCATTTGCGATTGATATCTCAAAACCGTCTTCACCTGTGTAACCAGATCGCGTAATATAAACTTTCTGATTTTCAAATGTAAACCAGTTTCCAGACATAAAATTTAGATCTTTCACACCATTAATAACATCATTAAGAATTTCTGATGATTTAGGACCCTGAATGGCAATTAAAGATCTATTTTCATCCAGAACCATTTTGTACTTATCCTCAAGAAGTTCTTTTAAAATTTTAAAGTCATTATCTTTACATGCTGCATTGAGAATTATCAAAAAGCCTTCTTTTGTTTTTGTGATAATTAAATCATCATGTATCCCAGCATCTTTGTCCATTAAGAAGCTGTATTTTGAATGATTTAATTTCAAATTTTTAAGATCTAAAGGAAAAATTTTTTCTAAATCTTTGATTAAGTCTTCACCACCATAAATAAATAGCTGACCCATATGGGAAACATCAAAGATACCTGAGTGATTTCTTGTGAATTTGTGTTCTTCTACAATACCTTCCGAATATTGTATCGGCATTTGATAGCCTGCAAATTCAACAAATTTTGCATTACAATCTTGATGTAATTGGTACAGCGATGTTTTTTTTGTTTCCATATTAACTCTTTATACCCATCTGTATATTTGCCTGAGAGTTTTGCTCCTTCGGCGAGAATTCAATCTCTTTCCAGAGTTAATATGTTACGGTCCTTTTTGCCTGAGAGATTCCTGGGTGGTTGCTCCTTCGGCGCTACGATAATCTGTAGTCTCTCCCGTTGCAGGATACTCTTATATGTGTGGAAAAAAGTCAATCAGAAACAATTTTTTTTTGTTTACTTAAAAGCGAGAAAAATTGTAATAAAACCGCAGAAAGTATAATTGCGCCACCAATTAATCCAAATACAGAGGGTCTTTCACTTACAAAAAGGAATGCCCATATCGGTCCTAGGACAGATTCGGATAACATTATGATTCCTACCATTGCAGACGGTGTTGTTCTTGCACCGATAGTTATAAATATAAAACCAAAACCAACTTGAAAAAAACCTGCGAGAAAACCCAAAAAGATATCATGAGGAGAAATCATGATTTTAGTGGAAAGCAAAAAACCAATTAGACAAGAACTCACACCAGCAACGAACTGGGCTGGCACCATATCCACAGAGGGAAATTTTCTCACAATCATTATTAAAACTGCAAAAGTAATTGGCATTGTAAAAGCTGCAAGGTTTCCAGATAATTCTCCAGGGGATAATGAATTACCAACCATTAATAAAACACCTGTCATCGCCAGACAGATTGAAAACAAAGTAATTAAATTTATTTTTTCCTTAAGGAAAAAATACCCAAATATTGCAAGAAATAGTATTTGAAGTGAAATGATAAAATTAGTATTAGCAACAGTGGTGTTGTACATAGCAAACACATATCCACAAAAACCAAAAGATAAAATAATTCCACCAAACAATCCCGGTAATCCAGATTTATAAAATGACTCAATTGTTTTTCCTCTATAACTTAAAATTAAGAAAGCTAGAACTGTTAAAGAAAAAAATAAAGATCTCCAAAATAGAATTTGCCATAATGTAGCTCCCTCAAAAGATTTTACAATCAATCCACCAAAACTTAAACTTAATGCACCTAAAAAAATTAATAGTGGTCCGGGTAAGTTTCTTATAAAAGTCATTAAATTTGTGAAATTAAATTTTGTGTCTCCAAGTCATATAGTTTAAATAATGTTTCTGCATCAGCTAATTCGACTTTTTTAAATTTAATCTTTGAACCTGGGGTTAATTGAACTAACTTGTCATAATCTGCGCTGATCACAACTCCTATTTTAGGATAACCCCCAATAGTTCCATGATCTGAAAGCATAATAATCGGATTTCCATCTGCGGGTACTTGAATAACACCTTTTAATAAACCTTCTGATTTAATATTGGTATCAACAATATTTTCTATTTTTGATCCCTCTAGTCTCATACCCATACGATCTGATAATTTTGATATTACAAATTCTTTCTCAAAAAAAATCTTTTTTCCTTCGTCAGAAAAATAGTCAAAATTTGTTCCTTGGATAACTCTGATATTTTCAATTTTTGTATTAATGTAATTTAATTTTTTATCACTTAAATTTTTATTGATATTTAAAATATAAATCTTTTGTCCATCTTCTATTTTTTTTCCATTATTTGCACCAATATTTGCTTTTGTGTTAACAGAGCAACTTGACCATTGATAATTTACATCAAATTCACCGCTTACTGCTAAATATCCATAAACAGATTTATTAGTGCTTATAATATCCAATTCATCACCATTTTCTAAAGTGAAAGATTGATAACAATTTCCTTCGATAGCATTATCTTTTTTTTTAATTATAAATTTTACATCTCCCGTGATTGCAAAATTAATATTTTCACCAAAATACTTTAACAAAGGACCTTGATAAGCAAATTCAATTATTGGAAAATTTACTTCATTACCAACAAGTTTGTTAGAAATTTGAAAATTTCTATTATCCATTGCTCCACTAAATGGAATACCAATGTGATAAAGGTTATCTCTACCCTGATCTTGAAATGTTGTGTTTATTCCAGCTCTTTTTATTTCAAAATAATTTTTATTCATTTTTATTGTAATATTGATCTTTAGTAATTTGTTCAAAAGTCACTACATCACCTGGATTAATTAGGTTTGGATTATTCTCATTAGTGCTATCAAAAATAACTTGTGGTGTATTTCCAATGATATTCCACCCACCAGGACTTTCAAATGTATAAACATTTGCAAATTGTTCTGTTAATCCAACTGAACCCTTAGGCACTTTTACTCTCGGTGTTTCCAAACGTTTCGCCTGCAACTCATTTTCCAGATCACCAAGAAAAGGCATACCTGCAATAAAACCAGTCATATAACAAAAAAATTCCTTACCAAAAAATTTCTCATAGATTTTATCACGAGTTATTTGTAACTTTTCCTCTAATCTTTTTATATCTAATGAAAAGTTTTCATCACAACAAACAGGTATCTTAATTCTATTTGTCTCTAATTCATCATCATTAGTAATATTTAAATTTTCGATTAATTTTTTAACCGTTTGAAAATTTTTTTTTCGTAGATCGAATGAAATAATTAATTTATTATATGAGGGTGTTAAGTTATTGATCCCATCAATATTTTCTTTTTGAATACTTTTAAAATATCGTATTACTTTACTATTTATTTCTTTGTTTACCTCAGACCCGAAATCACAATACAAAGCTGCGTCACCAAGATTTGATATATTTTTAATCATGCCATGTTATACTTACAAATTATGAGTATGGAAATTAATATAAATTGTGATTTAGGTGAAAAATCAAAACATCACTCAAATAAGTATGATCCAGATTTATTAGAAATCGTAAATTCAGCCAATGTTGCTTGTGGCTATCACGCTGGAGATGAGCAAACCATGAATCAAGTAGTAAAAATTTCGAAAAAAAATGGAGTGAGTATTGGTGCACATCCTTCTTTTAACGATCCAGAAAATTTTGGTAGAGAAAGAATGAATCTTTCTGAAAGTGAAATAAAAAAACTTATAATTGATCAATATGAAATTCTTCAAAAAATAGCTTCTTCTCATGGAGAAAGTGTATCTCATGTAAAACCTCATGGGGCCTTAAATAATATGGCATGTGAGGATATTGAGTTAGCTATAATTTTAGCCAAAACTATTAAGGATATTAATAAAGACATAATATATCTCGTACCTACTGGATCAAAAATGCAAGAAGCTGCAAAGAAATTAGATATGAAGTTCGCTTGTGAAATATTTGCTGACAGAAATTATGAGGATGATGGCAATCTTGTATCGAGAAAGAAATCTCATGCATTAATAACTGACCCTGAGCTAGCAAAAAAACATGTATTAAAGATGGTGCAAACTCAGTCGCTTAATTGTCACAGCGGGAAGCAAATACCTTGTGAAATCGACTCTGTTTGTATACATGGTGACAATCTAAGTTCATTAGCAACGGCTAAGTCGATAAGAGATAACTTAGTTGAAAATGGTTTAGATTTGAAAACTTTAAACAAAATGAAAAAATTTATTTAATATGAAAAAAATTATCTTAACTTTATCTATTGCCTTCTTTATCACAACAAACGTTTTTGCAGCTGGTTCGTCTTCCAGCGGATCTGGTGGATCGAGTGAAAAAAAAACAAATTATGATAAAGCTGTATTACTTGTAAAAAGTGCAAAAAAATATGAAAAAAATGGAAAGGGCGATAAAGCTAAAAAAGTTTATTCGAAAGCGCAAAAGCTTTTACTCAAATCTAATGAAAAAAAACCTGGTAAAGCTGATACTCTAAACTATTTAGGTTTCACAACTAGAAAGCTAGGTGATTTTGAGAATGGTGAAAAATATTACCTTCAAGGTTTAGCTATTGATCCAAAGCACAAAGGTATCAATGAGTATCTTGGTGAATTGTATGTAGCAACAAACAGACATAATCTTGCAGTTGAAAGGCTCGGAGTTTTAGAGGGTTGTAATTGTGAAGAATATGATCAGCTAAAAGCTGTTATAGCTGGCGAAAAATCAAAATACTAATTTATATTTTTAATCATTTGCTCCGGCATCCATAAAGCTATTTCTGGAAAAATTACTACTAATATAACTGCAAGTACCATCAATAAGAATAATGGAAATGCACTCCTTGCAATATACCCCATATCTTTTTTTGCCATACCTTGAAGTACAAATAAATTAAAACCAACAGGTGGCGTGATTTGTGCCATCTCAACAACAATGACTAAAAAAATACCAAACCAAATCATATCAAAACCTGCTTGTCTAATCATTGGTTCAATAATTGCCATTGTTAAAACAACTGCTGAAATACCATCAAGAAACATTCCTAAAATTATATAAAAGATCATTAAAACAAATATCAAAACATATGGGGATAATTCCATATTTTGGATCCAGAGAGCTAGATTTCTTGGTAGCCCTGTAAATCCCATTGCCAAAGATAAAAACGTTGAACCTGCTAAGATAAATGCGATCATACAAGAGGTTTTAGTTGCTCCAAGTAAAGAGGATTTAAAAGTTTTTAATGTTAAACTTTTTTGAAAGTAAGATAATATTAATGCTCCAACTACTCCTAATGAAGCCGCTTCTGTAGCTGTTGCAATTCCTGTATATATCGATCCAATAACAGCTAATATTAAAATTATTACTGGCAAAAGTTGTTTTGATCTTTTTATTTTTTCGAAAAATGAGTACTCCTCAATAATTTTTGGCATAGATTTCTTATTAATTAAAGACCAAATAATCACGTAAGACATGAATATTAGTGCAATCATTATCCCAGGAATAATCCCAGCAATAAATAATTTTGCTATAGACTCTTGGACAGCAACGCCATAGATAATCAATATAATTGACGGTGGTATCAGCAAACCTAATGTTCCTGAACCCGCCAAACTACCTAGTAAGATTTTTTCTGGATAATTTCTTTTTCTTAATTCGGGAATAGACATCTTGCCTACTGTTGCAACAGTTGCTGCTGAAGAGCCTGAAATTGCTGCAAATAATGCACATCCAACAACATTAACATGGATTAAACCTCCTGGTAATTTTTGCATCCAAGGAGATAATCCTTTGAATAAATTTTCAGAAAGCTTTGTCCTAAATAAAATCTCACCCATCCAGACGAATAGTGGTAATGCGGTAAGTGTCCAAGAGGATGATGTACCCCATATTGTTGTGGCCATTGCATCACCAACTGGTCTTGAGGTAAATAACATCATGCCAATAGCTGATACACCAATCATACTTAACGCAACCCAAATTCCAGATCCTAAAAAAAATAACAAAACACTGATAAAGAAAATTGTTAAAAGTATTTCGGTCATTTAATCTTTTTTGATGGTTAAAATAAATTGATGAAAAACACTTATAAAAAAAATTGTTGATCCGATGGCTACGCTTGTTTGAGGGATCCAAATCAAAATTTCATCTGCTCCTTCACTTCGCTCTTGAAATTTAAAGGAAATAATTAACATTTTAACGAAGTAAAAAGCTAGGTATCCTGAAAAAAAGCTTGCGATACTTAAACACCAGGTTTCAATAAATTTTTTCTTTGTACCTGATAATTTTTCTAAAAAAAGTGTAATCCGAATATGCCCTCCTTCTACAAATGTGTACGCTAATGCAAAAAAAGATGCAGCAGCCATACAATAACCTGAATACTCAGCAAGACCTCTTATATAAAAACCAAATATTCTCGATGAGATACCAATAAGAATAAAAACTGCTACTAAAATTAAGAAAAACGCAGCAACATAACCCGAAAATTTATAGAGTTTATTTAAATTTCTATCTAATGATTTTAACATAACAATTTAAGGCCACTCAAATTTTAAGTGGCCTTAATTTTAAGAATTGAATTATTTATAACTTGATAAAACAGCAGCTCCTCTTGAACCAGCTTTTTGAGACCATTCCTTAGCCATAGTCTCTCCAACTTTTTCAAAATGAGCTTGTAGTGGTGCATTTACTTTACCGACTACCATACCAGCATCAGCTAAAGCTTTTTTATCACCAACGTTTCCTTGTTTTGATAATTGCCAACCTTTTCTTTCAGCTAAAGCTGCTTGTTTCATAACAAGATCTTTAGTTGCCTGATCTAATTTATTCCAAGCATCTTTGTTCACAATTATCATATTTTTTGGAAACCAAGCTGCAATATCATAAAAATATTTCACACCATTTTCCCAAATTTTAGAGTTTTTACCCGTAGTTGGTGAAGTGATCATACTTTCTACTGCACCTGTAGAAAACGCCTGACTAATTTCAGCAGCCTCTATTTTTGTAGGAGCCATCCCTGTTAGCTCAGCAATCCTAATGGTAGCAGAATTATAAGCTCTAAATTTAAGACCTTTTAAATCTTCAACAGAGTTAATTTCCTTTTTGCTATACAAGCCTTGCGCTGGCCATGGCACAGCATAAAGAAATACTAAGCCTTTCTCGTCTAATCCTTTAACGATTTCATCTTTTGACGCTTTATATAACTTCATTGCATCAGCATAAGACGTTGCTAAGAATGGTTGAGAGTCTACTTCTAAAAGTGGATCCTCTTTTCCTAAAGCTGACATAAATCTCTCACCAATTTGAGCTTGACCTGTTCTTACTGCTCTAAAAATTTCTCCACCTTTAAACAACGAACCACCAGGGTGTGTTACAATTGTTAACTTGCCACCACTTTTTTCAGTAACATTTTTTGCGAATTCAGCTGCGTTTGCAGAATGAAAGTTCCCCGCTCCATAAGCTAGAGCCATGTCCCATTTCTCTGCAATTGCAAGATTAATTGACAAAATTAATGAAACTAAAATAGTTGATAAATATTTTAAGAATTTCATTTGTCCTCCATTTTTATTAAGACTATTTCATTATGTATTAAAATAATTATCAATAAAAAAATAATACTACTTTTAATTGAATTATTTTAAATATTTTATACTATGCTCTTACTTTGTTAGAAGAAGCACTCATATTAGTTCAGATTATTTTTATCGATATAATCTTGGCAGCAGATAATGCAATTATCATTGGTTTGATCGCTGCAAACTTTGCACCGAAACATAGAAGACAAATTATTTTGTGGGGAGTGGCTGGTGCTTTAATATTTAAAGTTATTTTTGCGTTATTTGCCACGTACTTGTTTAAATTTTATTTTATTAAAATTTTAGGTGGTTTACTTTTAATCTGGATCGTTAATGATTTAAGAAAAGATCTTTTTGAAATAAAGAAAGTAAAATCGCCAACAAAAAAATCTAAAGAACCATCTTATATTCAAAGTGTTTATAAAGTTTTATTTGCGGATATTACAATCAGTTTTGATAATGTGATAGGTGTAGTTGGAGCTGCCAAAGGCAATTTTGGCTTTATGATATTTGGACTGGTTTTATCAGTAATTTTAACAGGAGCAATGGCAACATATCTTGCAAGTTATATTCAAAAACATTTATGGATTGCCTATGTTGGTTTAGGTTTTATTCTTTTAGTAGCCCTTCAACTAGTAATTGGAGGTTTAGTAGACTTAGAAATTTTATCGATCAACGAACAATTTAAAAAATATTTTTAATACGAATGTTTTTTAGTTGGATATTTCTTAGATCTTACCTCTGAAGCATATTTTCTTAATCCGGCATTGATATATTTTTTTACGTTTAAAAATTGTTTAACAAATTTTATTTTTGTTTGATTTAAACCGATTAAGTCATCCGTAACAAGAACCTGACCATCGCAATGAACAGATGAACCAATTCCAATTGTTGGAATATTTAAATTTTTTGTAATTTCTTTAGCGATTGGTGTTTTTATGCACTCAAGGACAATTGCAAAAACTCCATTTTTTTGAAGTAATAAAGCATCATTAATTAATTGATTGATTTCTTTTGTAGTCTTTCCTTTAGATTTAAATTTGCCTTTGGTCGATTGGGGTAATAATCCAAGATGTCCCATTACAGGAACCTTGTTTTTGGTTAATAGTTTAATTTGATGGATTATTTTTTTTCCACCTTCTAACTTCACTGCATCACATTTGGTTTCCTTAATTATTTTTTTAGCATTCTTTAAAGCAGCGTTTGGTGTTGAATAAGTGTTAAATGGCATATCAACAACCATTAAACTTTTTTTTACTCCAAGTCTTACACTCTTAGAATGATTGATCATTTCTGTTAGAGTAACTTTTCTGGTAGTTGAATAATTGTACAATACTGAACCGAGGGAGTCTCCCACTAGCACAATATCAACATATTTATCTACCTCTTCTGCAATATTTTTTGAATACGCAGTAAGACAAACAATTTTAGATTTATTTTTTTTATTTAAAATTTTTTTTATTTTTTTCATTCAAGCTCAATAGTGCTCGGCGGTTTAGATGTAACATCATAAACTACTCTATTTACTCCTCTTATGCTATTTACAATTTTATTTGAAATCATTTGAATAAATGATTTTTTGAAGTCATAAAAATCAGCTGTCATTCCATCCTCAGATGTAATTGCTCTTAGTAAACACAAATATTCATAAGTTCGATTATCACCCATGACACCTACTGTTTTGACTGGAAGCAATGCAGCATAGGCTTGCCAAATTTTATTATATAAATTGTGCTCTCTTAAAGCTTGAATAAAATAATTGTCAGCTTCTTTTAAAATTTTGATTTTTTCTTTAGTAATAATGCCAGGCATTCTGATCGCCAGTCCAGGTCCTGGAAACGGATGTCTTGAAATAATTTCTTTACTAAGTTTTAGTTCTAATCCTAATTTTCTAACCTCATCTTTAAATAAAAATTTCAATGGTTCTACCAATTTAAGTTTCATTTTCTTTGGTAAACCACCTACATTATGATGAGATTTGATCTTTGAGGTTTGGCTTCCAGTCACTGACTTACTTTCAATAAGATCTGGATAGAGCGTTCCTTGTGCTAAAAATTTTACATTTTTTATTCTTTTAGCGTATCTCTCAAAAATTTTAATAAATAAATTTCCAATTATTTTTCTTTTTTTCTCTGGGTCAGAAACATTATTGAGCTTTCTCAAAAATTCATTCTCTGCATTCACATAAATTAGATTTATTTTCAATTTTTTTTTGAAAGTTTTAACTACTTGTATCTCCTCATTTTTTCTAAGTAGACCCGTATTAACGAAGATACAAAATAATTTTTTACCAATTGCTTTATTCAATAGTTGAGCGACAACACTACTATCAACTCCACCTGATAATGCACATATTACTTTATTTTTACCGACTAAATTTTGAACATCTTTTATCAATTTAATCTTTTGATCTTTTGATGACCAATTTCTTTTAATTTTACATATCAAAAATATAAAATTATTTATTAATTTTTTTCCATTTTCTGTATGGGTAACTTCGGGATGAAACTGGACACCATAAAAATTTTTTTTTTTATTTTCGATAATAGCAAATTTCGAGTTTTGACTTGAGGCAATAACGTTAAAATTTTTGGGAAGTTTCGAAACTTGATCAGCATGGCTCATCCAAACTTTATTAATATTTTTTTTATTAAAGAAGTTTTTTGTCAAAATACTTTCCCTCTTTTTGCGAATATTGGCTAATCCAAACTCTCTATATTTTGATTGTTTAACTCTGCCACCATTAAGTTTTGATAAAATTTGATGACCAAAACAAATACCTAAAACTGGTATTTGATTTTCGATAATCCTTTTATCAAAAGAATATTTATTAATTTGGTAAACATTCAATGGTCCACCTGATAAGATTATTCCTTTAATAGAATTATCAATATTTTTATTTTTAACCTTTTTATGACTTATAATTTCGGAATAAACTCCTGACTCTCTTATTCGCCTGGCTATTAACTGAGTAAATTGTGAACCAAAATCTATTATTAAGATTTTGTTCAAATTCTTATCAAGACTCATTTTTTTTGGGTTCTATATTTGCAAGGGTGTCTAAAATTTCTTTATTTTCATTACAGAGTTTTTTGCAAACCTTAGAAAAAGTATTAGATAAGTCTTTTACTTTTGAATAATTAGATCTCTCTAAAGCTATTTTCATAGACATTAATATTGCTTCCTCGTTATCAGGTTCAATTAATAATGTTGCTTCCAAATTTTTTTCTTCTTTACTTTGATCTTCTTGAATGTTGTAAATTTTTGCTAAATAAAGATAAGAATTTGAGTCTTTCGGATTAAACACTATACCTCTTTCAAACATAAACCTAGCATCCTCATATTTTTTATCTTGAAATAATTTTAAACCTTTATTAAAAAAATTTTCATCTGCTATAGAGATACTCAAGCTATTGATTATTAAATATAATAAAGAAATTAATTTAAATATTTTTGTCATCAGTATTTACTATCACTTTTAACGATATCGACATTATGGACCATACTTTCATAAAATCCAGCTTTTGTAATTTTGACAAATTGCGGTTTATATCTTAAATATTTGATCTGTTTGGAACCAAGATAACCCATAGATGATCTTAATCCACCAACTAATTTAAAAACAACTTTATCAACTTTACCTTTGTATTTTGCTAATCCTTCTACTCCCTCGGGCACATACTTTGAACTGTCTTTTTGTTTTTTTTGAAAATATCGATCAGCCGAGCCTTTGTTCATCGCTCCTACCGAGCCCATGCCTCTAAAACTTTTAAATAGTTTACCATTTTTTTTGATGAGTTTACCCGGTGTTTCATCAGTTCCTGCAAACAATGAACCTATCATGACCGCGTCAGCGCCAGCAGCAAAAGCTTTAGCGAGGTCACCTGAGTATTTTATCCCTCCATCAGAAATAATTTTTACATTTTTATTCTTTATGCCGTTTCTCACATTTAATATTGCGCTTAATTGAGGAACGCCAATACCCGCAACCAACCTAGTTGTGCAAATAGAACCGGGACCAATCCCAACCTTAATTACATCAACGCCTAATTTAAGTAAAAATTTAGCTGCATCTGGTGTTGCTATATTTCCAGCACATAGAGCTGTTTTTTTATTTTTAATTTTTTTGATAAATCTAATTATTTCAGAAACTTTTTTGGTATGTCCGTGTGCAGTGTCCACAACAATCATATCCAACTTTTCTTTTAATAGTGCTTCAGCTCTTTTGAACTCATTAGGTCCAGCCCCCACAGCTGCACCTACAAGTAATTTATGTTTTTTTACTTTCTTAACTTCCAGAACCTGTTTTTTGATATCTAAATTTCTGTGAATAATTCCTAGTCCACCAGATTTTGCAATAGCAATTGCCATTTTGCTTTCGGTTACAGTATCCATTGCTGATGATAAGAGTGGAATTTTAAGTTTTAATGAGTCTGTTAATTTTATACTCGTATCAACTTCTGAGGGTAGTATTTCAGAGTACTTTGGAACTAAAGTAACGTCATCAAAGGTAAGTGCTTCTTTTATAGGAACCATAATCTTTTATATATGATTCCTTTTAAATTAAAAGTGTCTATCTAAGATTTTTACAAATAATAAAACTCTCTTTAGAGTCTTTGCGACTCGAGTTAGGTTTAAAAACCTTTACTTCTCTAAAAATTTTTTTTCCTAGTGCGACAATTTCATTAAAAGATCTACCCATAAAGATTTTAGCAATAAAAATACCCTTTTCAGATATTACATCTTTTGAAAATATCATCGCCTCTTTACATAACTCTCCAGTTTGAATTGCATCAACATCTTTTATTCCAGTCGTATTTACTGCCATATCAGACATAACCACATCAATTGGATTGTGAAGATTTTTTTTTATTTTCGCTTGAATATTAGGTTCTGTGAAATCACCTTCAATTTGAATAGTGTTTTTAATTTTTTCCATTTTTTTTAAATCTATTGAGATAATAGTCCCATTTTTTACAACCTTTGAAGCATATTGAGACCAACTTCCTGGTGCAGCACCAATATCTATTACAGAAATTCCACCCTTAAAAACTTTAAACTTTTCATCAATTTCAATTAATTTATACGCAGATCTAGCTCTATAACCATCCACTTTGGATTGACGAACATAAGTATCTCTTCTTTGTTTATTAATCCAATTTTTTGAAATTTTATTTTTTTTCAACTATGTATCGAATCTTAAGCTTTTATTAATCTTTTTATTGTCTAAAGTTTCTAATTCTATCTCTATACTTTTATCCACTCGCATATCTTTACCATCTTTCCATATTCCAGCCGCAAGATGCATTATGCCTATTTTGTAATTGGGAAGATAAGGTTCTACAAAAGTTTTTTGATTTTCATCAAATTTTGGTAAAAGATTGCTAGTGATCCAATTGCAATTTAAGGGTAAAAATTCTGTTTCAAGATCATCAATATAAACTGACATATTAATTGCTAATCCTTCTGATCCAAAAATATTGCCAGCTTTAAGTGTTTTGGACAAATTATTTTGCCACAAACTCCATCCTTTTGAGTTTTTTTCGAGAGAAAACACACCAATATTTATATGTGGAGCAAAAGCAAGTTTTCTCGCTTTGTTAATACCAATTTTAGATTTTATGGCATGTTTAAAATTTTGTGATTTAATAATTGCCAGTTTACCAAATAACCAATTTACTCTTGAAGTGATTTTATAACCAGGCCCTATTGTTTGTGTAATACCGAGCTTTCCATTATCACAAGCTTGAAAATAAAGTTCAACAGAACTCCAATCATTTACCCAAGCATCACAATCAATCCACAAATATTTTTCATAGTTTGGAAAATATTTAGGTAAAAATGCCCTTGAAACTTGGCTTTTAAGCCATTCCTTTTCTTTAACTTTAGATTGTGGAACTTCAATATCCCACTCTGCAGATTTAATTTCATCTACTTTGGTGGATAATTTTTCTTTTTGATCTTTGTTTAAACCTGCATCTAAAATACAGATCGCAACATTCTCACTTTCTTTGAATCTTTTTATAGAATTAATTAATTCCTCTAATAAAGGAAAATAGTTAGCATCAGCAAGAGAAACTATTGTGTTTTTTTTCATTAAAGTATGTCTTCAAGATCATCATCCTCTTGAATTTTGTCATTTTCATGTTGTTTTTTTAATTTTTGAAAATGAAAAAAGCTAATTGGTAATAAAAGTACGTAAACTAAAGCACTTATTGCAATGACGTTAAATGTATAGATCAGTAAAAGACCAAAAAAGAAAACTATTCCAAATAATAAAAAAATTGTTGTTCTTCTAGGTATGACAATTTTTTTAAATGAATAACTTGGAAATTTACTAATTAGAAGCAATGATGTTATAACAAAAAATATTGGAACAATCATAGTATAATTTAATTGTAAGTAATCAAACCCACTGAGACTTATTATTAGCGGAGTTAATAATAGTATTGCACCTGCTGGAGATGGTACTCCTTCAAAAAAGTTATCTTTCCAAGAAGGTTCTTGATTAGAATTAACATTAAACCTTGCTAATCTTAAAGCAACACAAATTACATAAACTAAACATAGTAACCAGCCAAATCGACCTAGGGTATTTAATTTCCAGAAATACATAATGAATGCTGGAGCAACCCCAAAACTTATTACATCCGTCAAAGAATCTAATTCTTTTCCAACTTTTGAGGTTCCCTTTATAAGTCTGGCTATTCTTCCATCTAAGCCATCAATCAAAGCAGCAAAAATTATTGCAATAATTGCTATTTCAAATCTTCCGTCCAAAGCAAATCGAATTGAACTTAAACCAATACATACGCCCATCAGGGTTAGCATATTTGGTAAAATCATTCTTGCGCTTTTTTTATCTGCTACAATTTTAAGATTTGGTTTTTTTTGTTCCATATTATTTTTTTGCAAGTAGTGTCTCACCTGAAATAGCTTTTTGACCAACTTTTACAAGCGGCTCATAATTTTCATAATAGATATCAGCTCTACTACCAAATCGTATCATGCCAATACGATCTCCTTGTTTCAACTCTTGATCTTTATTTGACTCACAAACTATTCTTCGTGCCACCAATCCAGCTATCTGAACAACTATAATATCATTGTTGTGAGGGTCTTTAATTTTAAAGTAATTTCTTTCATTATCCTCACTTGCTTTATCTAATGAAGCATTTACAAACTTGCCTGGCTTATACAAGATTTCCTCAATCTTCCCTGCGCATGGAGTTCTGTTTACATGACAATCAAAGACATTCATGAAAACACTAATCTTTTTAAATTTTTTATTCTCTAGACCAAGTTCTTTAGGTCCATCAACTTCTTCAACTTTAATCACCTCACCATCTGCTGGACTAACAAGATAATTATCATCATCTATAATAACTCTCTCTGGATCTCTAAAAAAATAATAAACCCAAATAGTTAAGACTAAACCAATAAGACCTAAGAAATTACTAAAAATATAAAATACTATTGTGATTATTCCAGCTATAACTAAAAATTTATAACCTTCAGCGTGAATTTTTGGAAATATCTTACTAAACATATTCTTCTATTTGATAATTTGTCATTAATATGTATATAAAATCGCGAAATTCAATTATTAAGATAAAAATATAAGTGAGCAAAATTAGCGTTAAAAACCCAATAGTAGAGTTAGATGGCGATGAAATGACCAGAATAATCTGGGAATTTATCAAGAAAAAATTGATACTTCCGTATTTAGATCTTGGCATCGAATATTACGATTTAGGAATGAAAAGTAGAGATGACACTGATGATCAAATCACTATCGACTCTGCTAATGCAATTAAAAAAATTGGTGTCGGTATCAAATGTGCAACAATCACTCCTGATGAAGCACGAGTTGAAGAGTTTAAATTAAAGAAAATGTGGAGATCTCCAAACGGAACTATCCGGAATATTATTGGAGGAACTGTATTTAGAGAACCCATAATTTGTTCTAACATTCCAAAACTCGTACCCTCTTGGTCAGACCCGGTCGTTATCGGAAGACATGCATTTGGAGATCAATATAGAGCAACAGATTTCAAAGTGCCTGGCAAAGGTAAGATGGAAGTAAAATGGACTTCTGAAGATGGTAAAGATGAAATTAAATATGAAGTATTTAATTTTACAGGACCAGGGGTTGCACTCTCAATGTATAATTTAGATAAATCAATCGAGGATTTCGCAAGATCCTGTTTTAGTTATGGATTAATTAAGAATTGGCCAGTTTACTTATCAACTAAAAATACAATTCTAAAAAAATATGACGGAAGATTTAAAGATATATTTGAAGAGGTCTATAATAAAGAATTCAAGAAAAAATTTGAGGATGCAAAAATTACTTATGAACACAGGTTAATTGATGACATGGTAGCTTGTGCAATGAAATGGAGTGGTAAGTATATATGGGCATGTAAAAATTATGATGGTGATGTTCAATCAGATACCATGGCTCAAGGATATGGCTCACTTGGTTTAATGACAAGTACACTGCTTACACCTGATGGAAAAATAATGGAGGCAGAAGCAGCTCACGGAACAGTGACCAGACATTATAGAATGCACCAACAAGGTAAAGAAACTTCGACAAATCCAATTGCCTCGATTTTTGCATGGACAAGAGGATTAGCCCACAGAGGAAAACTTGATGGTAATGACGAACTTATCAAATTTGCAAATACAATTGAAAAAGTTTGTATTGAAAGTGTTGAAAATGGCTCCATGACAAAAGATCTTGCAATATTGGTTGGACCTTCAAGCAAATATTTAACAACCAATCAATTTCTGGATGTAATTGATAACAATCTTAAACAGAAGCTAAATTAAAGCCTTTAGTTTTTCAAAAGCCTCATCAATTTTGTCTTTATCCTGTCCCCCTGCTTGGGCAAAATCTTTTCGGCCACCCCCACCTTTACCACCGATAATTTCTGAACCTAATTTTGCAAATTTAACAGCATCATATTTATCAACTAGCTTTTCAGTAATACCAACTCCTAAACCAACTTTATCTTCACTACTTGCAAAAACAATTACAATTCCATCGCCAAGTTCTTTTTTTCCACTATCAACTAATTTTCTCAAATCTTTAGGAGGTAAATCTTGAACTTTTTGAAATCGAACTTTTATATCTTTTATTTTTTGATCATTAATAATATTTTTTGTTTTATCTTGAAGAACTGAATTAACATTTAATTGTTCAAGTTGTTTTGAAAGATTTTTTATTATTTCTTTTAAATCTTTGTTATCAACTTTCGGTTTACCTCCAAGTTTGATTATTTGTGATGACAAATCTTTGATAGTCTCCTCATCTTTTTGTACAGATAAAGTTGAAAGCTTTTCTTTATTCTTAATAAAATCTTCAAGCTGTTTTTCTCTTAAAGCTTCAACTCTTCTTACTCCTGCAGCAATAGATGATTGACTGACTGTTTTAAATTTTCCAATATCTCCGGTGTTTTTTACATGTGTTCCACCGCATAATTCCGTTGAAAAATAAGCATCCTTTTCCTTACCCATCGAAACGACACGAACTTCATCACCATATTTTTCACCAAAAAAAGCTAGTGCTCCCTTTTCTATTGCAGCTTTAGGAGTCATAATTCTTGTGGTCACTTCAGAACCATTTTTAACGTATTCGTTAACTAATTTATCTATTGTCTCTAACTCCTCATTAGTAATCGGTTTCATGTGACTAAAGTCAAACCTTAAACGATCTGGTGCAACTAATGATCCTTTTTGCATCACGTGCTTACCTAAAGTTCTTCTTAAAGACTCATGAAGTAAGTGAGTTGCAGAATGATAAGCTTTTAAATTGTCTCTTCTCTCAATATCAATTTTCATTTCAACTACATCATTAATTTTAAATTCTCCAGTTTTTACTGATCCATAATGAACAAATAAATCTCCAAGTTTTTTTTGTGTATCCTCAACTTCAAAAAATGAATTGCCAGAAACTATTGTGCCTTTATCCCCGAGTTGTCCTCCTGACTCACCATAAAAAGGAGTTTGATTAGTTATAATCATTCCTTCTTCTCCCATAGCTAATGTTTTCGATTCCTGATTGTTTTTAATTAAATTTAACACTACTCCCTCGGATTGATTAGACTCGTAACCCAAAAATTCTGTAGGACCAGTTTTATCTTTAATTGAAAACCAAATTGCTTCCTCTGAGCTGTCCCCAGATCCTTTCCAATTCTTTTTTGCAAGTTCTTTGCTTTTTTTCATCAACTCATCAAATTTTTGATGTTCAACTTTTAAAGATTTATTTTTTAAAATATCTTCTGTGAGATCTAAAGGAAAACCATAAGTGTCATATAATTTAAACGCTACTTCACCTGATAACACTTTATCAATTTTTGAAATTTCATCATTTAAAATTTTAATTCCTCGATCAAGTAAAATTAAAAATTTTTCTTCTTCCATTTTTAATGTTTCTGTTATCAAAGACTCAGATCGCTCTAACTCTGGATAATTTCCAGACATTTCATTTTTTAAAGATTCAAAAATTTTGTAAAAAATAGGTTCTTTTGATCCTAATAAATGAGAATGTCTCATACCTCTTCTCATAATTCTTCTTAAGACATATCCACGACCCTCATTGGATGGTAGAACACCTTCAGCTAAAAGAAATGAACTTGCTCTTAAGTGATCAGCAATTACCCTGAAACTCGATATATTATTATCAGCTTGTTTAACTTTAGTTACATCTGATATCGAACTCATTAATTTCTTAAAATGATCAGTTTGATAATTGTCGTGTGTGCCTTGTAAAAGAGCAGCTATTCTCTCCAATCCCATTCCGGTATCTACGGATGGTTTGGGTAAATCTATTCTTTTATCTTTTGAAACTTGTTCGTATTGCATAAATACCAAGTTCCAAATTTCAATAAAACGATCTCCATCTTGATCTTTTGTTCCTGGTAAACCACCTTTTAAATGATCACCATGATCGTAGAATATTTCTGAGCAAGGTCCACAAGGACCTGTTTCACCCATTGACCAGAAATTATCTAATGTCGAAATTCTAATAATTCTGTCATCGCTAAAACCCGCTATTTTCTTCCAAAAATTGAAGGCTTCATCATCTTCATGAAAAACTGTTACATAAAGTCTATTTTTATCTAAACCAAAATCTTTAGTGATTAAATTCCATGCAAGTTCAATTCCTCTTTCTTTAAAATAGTCCCCAAAAGAAAAATTTCCCAACATTTCAAAAAAAGTATGATGTCTTGGAGTGTAACCAACATTTTCTAAATCATTATGCTTACCTCCTGCTCTGACACATTTTTGAGAAGTGGTTGCTCTTTGATAATCTCTTTTTTCTAAACCAGTAAATACATTCTTAAATTGAACCATTCCAGAATTAGCAAACATTAATGTCGGATCATTATTTGGAACTAAATTACTTGACTCAACAATCTTATGATCATGCTTTTCAAAGTATTTTAAGAACGTACTTCTTATTTCATTTAATGATTTATCCGCCATACTTTAAAATACAGCTTTTTTATTCTATGTCTAGTTAGGGATAAAGGGGGAAAGGCGCTTATAACAAGCGCCTTTTATAATTTAAAGATGACCTTTAATTTTAGTTCTTTTTGGAAGGAGTAGCTTCTTTTGCAGCCTCTTCTTTTTCAGCTACTTTCTTCTCTTTTTCAATTTTTTCAGGACTTAATGGATTTCCTTCAATTTTCTTTGAAATCACACCTGCTTTTTCTCTAATTGCCATTTCTATTTCTGCAGCAACTTTAGGATTTTGAGCAAGGTAAGTTTTTGCATTTTCTCTACCTTGACCTATTTTTTCACCCTTATAAGCATACCATGCTCCTGATTTTTCAATAATGTCAGCTTTAGCACCTAGATCAACTAACTCACCCATTTTGCTAATTCCTCTGCCATACATTAAGTCAAACTCAACAACTTTAAATGGTGGTGCAACTTTATTCTTAACTACTTTTACTCTTGTAGTATTGCCGATAATTTCATCTTTATCTTTGATAGCACCAATTCTTCTAATATCCATTCTTACAGATGAATAAAACTTCAACGCATTTCCACCTGATGTTGTTTCTGGACTTCCAAACATAACTCCAATTTTCATTCTAATTTGGTTAATAAAAATCATCATTGTGTTTGTATTTGAAATTGAACCAGTTAATTTTCTTAAAGCCTGACTCATTAATCTTGATTGAAGACCAACATGATGATCACCCATCTCACCTTCAATTTCAGCTTTTGGAGTTAAAGCTGCAACAGAGTCAATTACGATAACTGAAATAGAGCCTGATTTTACTAACGTATCAGCGATTTCTAAAGCTTGCTCACCTGCATCTGGTTGAGAAATTAAAAGCTCTTCGGTATTCACTCCTAATTTTTTTGCATAGACTGGATCTAAAGCATGCTCCGCATCAACGAATGCACAAATTCCACCCGCCTTTTGAGCTTCAGCAACTACTTGTAATGCTAATGTTGTTTTTCCAGAACTCTCTGGTCCATAAACTTCAATAATTCTTCCTTTAGGTAAACCACCTATTCCTAAAGCTAAATCTAAACTTAAAGAACCTGTAGATATCGACTCGATATCCATCGCTCTTTTTTCGCCCAGCTTCATAACTGAACCTTTTCCAAAATTGTCAGTTATCTGGCTAATCGCAGCATCTAATGCTTTGTTTTTTTCTTTAATATCCAATTCTTGATCTTTTGTAGATTTAACTACTTTTAAGTTATTTTTTGTCATTTTTTGCCTCTTTTCTTGCTTTTTTTAACACTCGAATCATAAAATAAATGTACACATTTTGTTCTCATTGGCAAGATATTTTATTTTTCCTCAAAAAACCAATAATTATCTTATTTTTAGATAATCGCTGTTTAGCAATCCTAAGGACTTTAACAAATTAAACTGGGATAAAATGTAATTTCTCTCAGAATCTGCCAAAGAAATTTGAGCATTCAAAAGTAATGAGTTGGATTGAATGACCTCTAAAGTTGTTCTTCCTGCACCACTATTATATTCGGCTGTAATTCCTTCATTAGCAATTTCAGCAGCTTTAACTTGGGATTGAACAGAATTAAGTAAACTTCTATTAGATTGATAATTAGACCAGGCGCTAGCTACATCAGTTTGATTTTGTTTTACGGCACTATCTAAAATCAATCTTTTTCTATTTTCTAAACTTTGATTTTTTTTATATTTAGCAATGTTTTTACCACCTGAAAAAAAAGGCCACGAAACAGTTGCTTTAACAGTATCTTTTTCTCTCTCATCATATGTTGTATTTAAATCCTCAGTATATGATCTTTCAAAAGATAATTTCGCAGTAGGTGCTAAATCAGATTTAGCTATTGATTTATCTTTAATGGATTGTTCATACTCTAACTTTGCAATTATTAAATCAGGATTATTTTTCTTTGAAAGCTCAATTGCTGAATTAAGATCTCCTGGAAGTTCATAATTTATAATTGAACTTTTATCCAATGATTGCACATCATTAATGCTACCTATAATATTTTCATAATTTAATTTACTAGTTAATAAATCATTTTGTGCTTTAATAAATTGTGCCTCAGCGCCTGCTAAAGAGGACTCTGATTGAGAAACATCTGATAAAGAAATTTGACCTCTACTAAGTCTAATTCTATCAGTCTCAACTTGTCTGCTTAAAAGCTCAACATTTGTTCTATTAATTTCCAACTTTTCATTTGCTGAAATTAGCCCCGTATAAGCCTCTGTAGTTTTATATAAGATATCTTGTTCTTTTTTTAATAATTTTGCTTTTGCAAGATCAATACCTATCTTATTTTTTGCAAGATCTGCACCTCTACCAAAATCTATCAAAGTTTGAGTAATTGAAACTGATCTTGTTGATGGATCCACATCACTAATTGAAGCATCTCCCCCACTTTGATTAGTAAGTTTGTTTGTATCTTCCTGACTTTGAGTTCCCTCAAGAGTAATCGTGGGTAAATAAGATCCTCTTGCAATGTTTAGATCTTGTTCAGAAACATTAATATTTTCTCTTTCTGCGTTAAGCTCTGAATTATTTTTATAAGCTTTTGATAAAGCACTAGAAAAGGTTTCTGCATTAACTTTTGAAAATAAAAACAATGTACCTAAAAAAATTAAAATTATTTTTTTCATTTACTTTTATATACTGCAGATTTGATCTGATGGTTACTATTTAGATTAAAAATTATAGATGCGTATTTAGGCATATTTTTAAACATATTCTGGGTTATTCTTTGATATGTCTGCATAAAATTGATGACATCTCCTCTACTCATTATTTTTAAATTGGATTTTAGTTTACTTTTTACCCAAAGTTTTCTCTCTTGTTTCAATCTCCATTTCTGCAGCAAACTAAAATTTTTTGCTCTTAAATAAATTAAACAATTAAGTTGGGAATATAAGTTTTTGTATTTTGATTTCAATTGCTGGTTCACGTATTTTCTCCAAATTTGTCTTTGATCTTTGGCTTTTTCCAGAGAATTGATATTTTTCTTTAAAGTACTATTTTTTTCTGATTTTGCACCAACACACCAACCTTCGAAAATTATTACATCAGGTCTTGCTTTTAAATCATACCAATTCTTTTTGTGAAAGCGGTCATCTATTGCTTTATTAAATGTTGGCAATTTCAGCCTTTTAAATTTTCTACTTTTTGCCTTTCTAAAAAAACTTAACATCATATTAATATCATGTGTTCCTGGTACCCCTCTAGTTAAAAGCATTGGGTGAATTTTATTAGATAAATTTATTCTCTCTTTTCTAGTTTTATAAAAATCATCTATAGAAATTCTGAAAACTTTTAATTTAAAGTACTTTGTTAAAATTATCTTAATGAGTGAACTTATGGTGGTTTTACCTGTACCTTGGCCTCCTGCTAAACCCACAAAATAAGGTCTTTTTTTATCAGCTTTTTTACTAATCCAAAAACATAATGGAATTAAGAAAGATTTTATCATTCTTTCCTTATTCTTAAATTTATCTGCTTTTGTTTCTTGAGATTTAATAAACTTTAAACAATCTTTTTTTACCTTACCAAAGCATAAGCTGAATTGTTGCATGAAAATTATTTTTTATCCAATGGATGATTTTGGCCATCGTTTACTGGAACTTCTTTCATATCAAAAGTATTTATTTCATCAATACAACCAACATTAAATCCTGTCATGGCTGGATTGATTCTTGGATTATGATGTGTATAAATTCCACACTCAGAACAGAAGTAATGTTTGGCTACTTTTGAGTGAAATTGATATAGTTTTAATTTATCTTCACCTTTAGTAATTTTAAAATCTTCATTTTTTACCATCGACATAATTGCACCTTTTCTTTTACAAATTGAACAATTACATTTTATTACTTTAGCTAAATCTCCATCTAAATTAATTTCTGCTTCTACAGCTCCACAATGACAAATTAGTTTTTTCATTTGATGTTTTAAACTATCCTTGGTTGAAGTTATCCACAAGCATACAAAATATAGTTTCGATGTTCACGTTTTGATTCAGTTTTGATTCAATTACGGACTCAAAATACAACCTATTGACTGTATTGTATAACTGCGCTACAAATAAGAACAAAACAAGAACATGAAGCTGACTATTCCCTATTATCTTCATAAAGCTGGCGCTGGTTTTCCATCGCCTGCCACTGATTATATCGAAGAAGATATTGATCTAAACATGCATTTAATCAAAAATGTTCCTGCCACTTTCATCATCCGAGTACAGGGAAAATCTATGGTTGATGTTGGGATTAACGATGGGGATTTATTAGTTGTCGACAAAAGTTTAAAACCAAAAAACTTTTCAACTGTTATCGCAAATGTTCATGACGAGCTTGTAGTTAAAACTTTGGTTCAAGAAAGAGATAAAAAATTTCTATCCTCAGGCTCTAAAGATTTTTCTAATAGAATTTTGATTAACGAAGAAGAAGACGTGTTTATTTGGGGAGTTGTGACTTATGTCATCCATTCAACGTACTAAAAAAATAGGCTTGGTTGATTGTAACTCTTTCTATGTTTCATGTGAAAGATTATTCAATCCAAGAATAAGAAAAAAACCTGTAGTTGTACTATCAAATAATGATGGTTGTATTATTTCTAGATCCAATGAAGCAAAAGCTTTGGGGATTAAAATGGGTGAACCTTATTTTAAAGCAAAAGATATTATTGTTAAAAATAAAGTCGAGGTTTTTTCATCAAATTATTCTTTGTATGGAGATTTATCTAGAAGAGTAATGAGAACACTTAAAAGATTTAATACTGAAATAGAAGTGTATTCTATTGATGAAGCATTTATAGATTTATCCAATTTTCCAGACTCTGAAGTTGAAAAAGTTGGTAGAGAAATTAGAGAAACAGTTTTGCAATGGACTGGTATTCCAACCAGTATCGGTATTGCTAAAACTAAAACTTTAAGCAAAGTTGCAAATCATATTGCTAAGAAAAAACAATCAGGGGTAACGAGTTTAATTGGAATAGAAAATTTAGACCCTATTTTAGAAAAAGTTGAAATAAATGACGTATGGGGTGTTGGTAGACAGCTAACAAAATTCTATCAAAAAAATGGTATCTATAACGCTAAGCAACTTAAGAATAAGTCTAATACCTGGATTAAAAAATGTTCTAATGTTTTAAGCTCTAGAACCGCAATGGAACTTAGAGGAATACCTTGTATCAATTTAGAAACTACCCAGACTAAAAGAAAGAGCTGTGTAGTTTCAAGGTCGTTTGGTAAAAGGATTGAAAAATTTCAAGAACTAAAAGAAGCAGTTGCCAACTATTGTTTAAATGCGTCTGAAAAAATTAGATCAGAGTCTTTAGTTGCAAAAGCAATTACAGTTTTTGTTAGAACCAGTCCTTTTCAAAGAGACTATGGTTATTATTCAAATGCTAAAACAGTTGATTTTCCTATTGCAACAAACAATAGCATTGAAACTGTTAAAACTGCAGTTTCAATACTGGAAAGCATATTTAAAAATGGTTACCGTTATCAAAAAGCAGGTGTAATGCTGACAGGACTACGTAATGACGATGGTAGAAAAAATTTATTTTCATCTGAAAAAGATGAAAAAATAAAAAGTTTAATGCGATCAATTGATAACACCAATTATAGATATGGCAGATCCACTTTAAGTCTTGCAAGCGCTGGGGTTCATAAAAAATGGAATATGAGAAGACAATATTCTTCTAAAATAGATACTGCTGATTTTTATTCCTTACCTAAAATAGGAACATAGAATTATGATTTTTTGTTAAGAAGATTAAAGAATTTTTTTTTAGTAATTGAGTAAACTTTATTGATGTTGGAAGTAGACTTGATAACAATGAGATCTTTTGAAAACTCAAAATTTTTAATTTGATTGTTTAATAAAGATATTGGAAAAAAATGATTACGCCTTAAATTTCGAATAAATAATTCTTTATCACTACATTTAAGGTAAAAAAAAAAGCAATTATCAAGCTTTTTTGAAAGTAAACTTCTATAAGATTTTTTTAATGCTGAACAAGAAATAACATAATTAATGTTTGTATTTTTTTTGGATCTTAAAAAAAAATTAATCTTATTTAGCCATGGTTTTCTGTCTTTAAAAGTTAAAATTTTTCCACTAACCATTTTTTTAATATTTTTTTTTGGGTGAAATTGATCCCCTTCAATATGCCTGAATAATTTCAATCGATTGAATTTCTCTCCAATCGTGGACTTCCCACTTCCTGCTGGTCCGACTAAAAAAAAATACATAAAATTCAATTTTTAATCTTAATATTATGATTACCAAAAATATTTCTCATTTTTTGCACTAATGAAAAAGAACTAAAGTGTAATTTTTGATTATGGAATATCCATACTCCTACAGATACAAAAGTTGATGGATATAAGTTATTTAAAGACAATTCTCTCAAGGTTTTCAAAAGTATATTTAATTTTTTTTGTGAAAAAATTTTTTTGTATACAAAACTTAAATTAAACTTGTTTTTTTTTATATATTTTGAAAAATTTTCTAATAAATTTGATCTAATAATACTATTAAATTTCCAATTTAAAATAATGTTATTTAAATTAAGTCCAAGTTTTTCTTTTTTGTTAATTTCATTTAACAAACCAAAACCCTGAATATAACTAAATTTAATAATTAGAATTAAAGATTCTGTTAAAGTTCTTATATTTAAATGAGAAATTTTATTATTAAAAGGTTTTGTAAACTTATTGGATTTTGATAAGTATCTCGCATCGACTGAGGCGTGTAATATTTGTGCTGGAAATTTATATTTCATACACATTTGAGCAGCCCAAGCACCGGTATTATTATCTTCAACTTTATCAATTATTTTTTTTAAATTTGTTTTTTTTAAAATTATTTCTTTAAATATATTTAATAAATAAAAATTGTTAAATTTCTTTTCTAAAAATAATATTTCTTTTAATATTTTATGGTCAGAACATTTTATAAATTTCTTGAGTATAAGATAATAATCAGCAAGACTTTGAAGTATTGCATATTCAATTGAATTATGAATTATTTTTACATAATTTCCCGCTTGTGGTTTTTTTCCAACCAATTTAATTGATTTTATTTTATTTCCAGAAATATCTAAAAGAAGATCATTCAAGTATTTCAATTGACTTTTATTACAACTTAACATCAAAGAAGCTTTGCCTTTAGCACCATCAACACCACCTGAGAATCCCGGGTTAATATAAATAATCTTATTCTTTTTTAAAAAATTAAATCTTCGTAAAGTATCATTTGGATGGTTGTTGCCTAGATCAATCAAATATCTTATTTTTTTTAAAAATTTTAAATTTTTTAAAATAAAGTTATCTACGTTTTTACCCGCATTAATAGTCAAGATAACAACATTATTTTTAAAACGATTTTTGGAAAATTTATTTTTGAATTTAATTTTATTTTTTTTTGAAAAGTTTTTTAGTTTTGATAAATCTTTATCCCAAACTGAAACTTTGTAATTACAGCTTAATAAGAATTGAGCTAGATTTGCTCCAATAGATCCCAATCCAACAATTATTAAATTATTATTCTTCATCTTTCAGATAAATATATAATATATTCTAATTAATAAATGAAAAAACTAATACACTCAAAACCAAAAATTTTAATAAGGTGTAATGCTTCATTGGCAGAAGGACCGGTATGGAATCATCGTACAAAAGAATTTTCGTTTGTTGATATACTTAATCAAAATATTTTTATTTGTAAAAATAAAAAAAGAATTAAAAAATTTAATTCAAAAGAGATGATAAGCAATTTTTTACCTTCAAAAAATAATAGTTGGATATCATGTGGAAAAAATAAAGTATTTCAAATAAAGATTAAAAAAAATAAAATTTTTTGTAAGAAATTAATATCTATTAAGCATAAAAAAAATAATAGATTCAACGATGCTTCAATAGACAGCCAAGGAAGACTGTGGGCTTCTACGATGGATGAAAATGAAGTTTCAAAATCTGGAAATTTATTTTTTTTTCAAAAAATTAATTCACCAAAAAAACTTTTGGGAAATTTTATTATTGGAAATGGTATTGATTGGAGTCCATGTAAAAAAAAGCTTTATTTTGTGGCTAGTGATAAAAGAAAAATTTATATTTTTGATTATGAGAGGAAAGCTGGAAAAATAAGTAAAAGAAAGGTATTTGCCCGTATCCCTTATCAAAAAGGAAAACCTGATGGATTATGTGTTGATAGTATGGGTTTTGTCTGGGTCGCTTGCTGGGATGGTAGTTGCATTATCAGATTTAAGATAAATGGAAAAATAGACAAAATAATTAAATTGCCAATTTCTAGACCTACTAGTGTTTGTTTTGGTGGAAAAAATCTAAATACTTTATTCATTACATCAGCAAGAAAAACTAATAAATTTAACCAAACTGAAAAAGATTCCGGAAATATTTTTTTTATTAAAACAAATGTAAAAGGTATTAAAACTAATTTTTTTTCATAAAACTTATTTAATATTTTCTATTTCGTTAATTTTAGATAAAGCTTTATCAAATTCAGCCATATTTTCTCTTAAAGCTAAATTTGAAATTAAGTAAACGGCTATTAATAAAAATACCAAAGGCAATGCCGTCACCACAGAGGCATTACTCTTAATAAATAAAATATATAAAATAATAAATAAACCTGAACGAATTAAAAACGTTTTTCTAAAAACACTCATGATTGAAAGTGAATGTTTTATCAAATTAAAAAAACTCATTTTCGATGGACCAAAATATCTACTGCCTCGAGTGGATGGTATTGACAATAAATTATTTTCAATTTTTTTTAATGATCCTGAAAAACTATTCCAGGTAGCTTTTTCTTTGATCATTTTTTCAACTGTGCTTTTTGGAAGGCATGTATAGTTTCCAAATTTAATTGATTTACCGGTAAAAGTTAGTGTGATTAATTTATGTAATTGATAGCAAATTTTAAAAATTAATTTTTCTGATCTTTTCACTCTTTCACCAACTATTGGATTGTTACTTGAATTATCAATTTGATTGATAAACTCTTTAATTTCTTCTGGTCTATCTTCTCCATCTCCATCCATTGGAATTACATAATCAAAGTCTTCTTTTTCAAAGATATATTTTAATCCAGTTGCAATACATCTTGCGTGACCTTGATTAATTTTCATATTTAGTATCTTAATTGATTGGATATTATTAAAATCCTTTTGCTCTTCTTGACGATCATGTGTTGAAGCATCATTGACAATGATCACAGATATATGGTGATCCAAATCCGAAATATTATTATCAATTTCATCTAGCAATTTTGAAGCTGATTGCCAGTCGTTATAAATAGGTACTAAAATTTTAATTTTCATTTAAAAATTAATATCTTCCCAAACAAACATCACCCACACAAATAAATTGTGATGAGTTATTGAGTATCTCTTTATTATTAAATCCCTCCCACTTTGGTCTAGATTTTAAGTGATATGATAGATTACCAGCTTTCCATTCATCACCAGTTACAAATTGAATTTCTTTATCAAAATCTTGATCCCAAACATATTGAATTTTCATTGCAATTTCTTTTCCTGGATAATCCGTTCGTTTATCCGTCTGTGATAATGAGACATAAGAATAAAGAATAGGTGATAAAAAAAATAGAAAAAGAAATCCATAAAGAAATGAATTTATTTTTTTTAAATTTATTTTTGATTTTAGAAGATATAAAAATAACACTCCAAAAAATAAATAAAAAGGTGTCATCCACATCGTTCTTATTTTTGAACCAGTAATCAATGATGTCAGAAACATCAAGATAATAGGCATAAAGTTAATAAATAGAAGAAACATCAATTTTTTATCATTTATATTTAGCTTAAATTTTATTTTTTTAGTGAGCAACCAAATCAAAAAGAAGAAAGGAGCCAGTATTCCAATTTGTTTTGATAAAAATAATACTGGATTACTAATGTGATCTAAAATACCAGAACTTTCAAATCCTGTTCGATTTAATCCATACGTTATGGTTATAAAATCGTTGTTAAAGAGCCAAATTAAATGAGGGACTAATAAAACTAGAAAGACCTCAATTGTTATTAAATATTTAAAATCAAATTTTTTAGTTTTTTTGAAAAAGATTAAATAAATAAACAATAAATCAATTGATACCAAAAGGTAGATAAACAAGTATTTGGATAAAAAACCAATCGCACCAAATAAGCCAACTAGAAAACAATCTGAAAATTTAATTTCCTGTGACGAATAAATTTTCCATGAATAATAAACGACTAATGACCAAAACGGTAATTGGCAAACATTTACATTAAATTCAGGAGTGGTGAAATTATAGAAATAGATAGAAACTAATAACAAAACAGAAATTAAACTTAATGTTAAATCTTTAAAAATTTCAAAAGCAAATTTAAATACGTAATAAAAAGCTATTATCACGAATATTTGACTTAATAAATAATAAACCCAATCTTGAGAACCAAAAATTTGAAAAAATACTTCAGGAAAAAAAGCACTCATGGGTGGATGTTTATTGAAACCCCAATCTAAATTACTTCCCCATGCTAAAGCTTCAATTGTATCTAATGGTAAATTTTTATTTGTTAATGAAGGAATCAGTGTCCAAATTATTAAATGTGACAATGCAAAAATAAAAAAAATATTATTAATATTTCTATTTAAGACATTCATAAGTAAATATTTACAATAATTAACGTTGCTTGACACCCCTATTTTGCTGAATATACTCCGTCGAATTCAAATTGAAAGATGCCTAAAACTAGTAAAGTTAAAAAAAAGGTTACTAAAGCTAAAACTAAAATTGTAACTAAAGCAAAACCTAAGACTATCAGTAAACCAAAAGAAAGTAGTAAAGGACCTGTTAAAATTTCCAAAACATATATTCCAAAAGAAACTGAAAAATATATGTGCGAAAAACATAAGGTTTTCTTTAGAATGAAATTACAAGAGTGGAAAAAAGAGCTGGTCAGAGCAAATAATGAAGCTCTGTATAATGGCAGTATGGATGATAATAGTATTTCAGCCGATATTGTCGATCAAGCAAGTTCATACACAGATAAAAATGTTGAAATGAAAGCAATCAATAGACAAATCAAACTGATTTCAGAAATTGATAAAGCTTTAGCTAGAATAAGAGAAGATACTTATGGATTTTGTCTAGATACTGCAGAACCAATAGGGCTAAAAAGACTCATGGCAAGACCCGTTGCAAAATATACTATAGCCGCACAAGAAAAACATGAGAAAGATGAAAAGGTTCACGCCGATGACTAAAAAAAAGAAAAGTAAAAAAGTTCATAACCCAATTACCTATAATTTTACAAAAAAATATATTTACTATTATTATGGTTTTTTTTGGGTTCTGTTATTGTTATTCGTATTCATTAATTAGATGAACCAAAAATTAATTTTAATAATTATTGCAATTGTAGCTATAGAACTATCTGGTCACGGAATTTTTGCTTCACTATTTAGATTAATAAGCTCAATGAACTAGGGCTTTGGTGGAACCTCATCTTTATTCATAAATTTAAAACCCTTCTTAACCGCTTCTCTTTCAGATATCTCAACATACCATCTAGTAAGATTTTTATAATTTTTTAGACCAATGTCATGCCACTCATGTCGTGCTATCCAAGGAAAAGTTCCTATGTCAGCGATTGTATAATTTTCTCCAGCTAAAAATCTTGATTTAGATAATCTTTCCTCTAATTCCTCATATATTCTCTTAGATATCTTGAAATATCTTTCTTCGCCAAACTGACTTTTACCTGGATTGAAATGATGAAATTGATGATGCTGTCCTAACATAGGTCCAACATAACCCATCTGCGCCATCAACCATTGGTTTATCTCAAGTCGATCTTTTGCATCGTAAAATTTTCCACTTTGTTCAGCTAAATACATTAAAATTGCCCCTGACTCGAAAATATTCTTGTTATTATCCTGATCAATGATCACCGGTATTTTACTAAATGGACTTATCTTTTTAAATTCAGGTTTAAATTGATCACCTTTGTTGAGATCTATATTAACTACTTTGTATTCATAGCCAATCTCCTCAAGCATGATACTTATTTTTTTTCCGTTAGGAGTATTGGCAGAGTAAAGTTCAATCACTCTTTTTTTCCAAGTCTTTTCAATAAGTTTGTTGAGGTGGTTGTAAATTCAAATCGATATTTTTCATTAGGTCTTGCTAATTTAAAACAAGCTCTTGCAGCTAAAGCACCTTCATGAAAACCAGATAAGATTAATTTTAATTTGCCAGGGTAATTACAAATATCCCCTACTGCATAAATTCCTTTTTGATTGGTCTCAAATTTTTCTGTATCTACTTCAATTGTTTTTTTATCAATATTTAGTCCCCAATTAGCTATTGGTCCGAGCTGCATAATTAAACCAAAAAAACCTAATACATAATCAGTTTTTAAATTTTTAATTTCATTGTTATCGTGTTTAATATCAATACTTTCTAAATTTGAATTTCCTTTAACAGAACCCATTTGATATTGAGTATATAAATTTATTTTTCGATCTTTTGCAAGTTGATGCACTTTATCTATTGTAGCTTGTGCACCTCTAAATTCGTCTCTTCTGTGTATCAAATTAACACTACATTCTTTTGATAATTCAACAGCCCAATCTAGTGCGCTGTCTCCTCCACCAAAAATTGATACATTTTTACCTTTAAAAATCTTTTTATCTTTTACCGAGTAAAATAAAGATTTATTTTCAAATTTTTCACACTCTTTAGGAGAAAACTTCCTTGGTTCAAATGAACCAACACCACCAGCAATTATAACATTGGGTGTTGAAAAAGATGTGCCATTATTAGTTTTTACCAACCAATTGTCATTTTCTTTTTTAACTTCTTCTACTCTTTCGTTTAAATGAAATTTAATATCAAATGGTTTTAATTGATTGATTAAGTTATTTGTTAATTCTTCCCCCGTGCATTCAGGCACAGCAGGTATATCATAAATTGGTTTATCTGGATAAAGTTCAATACATTGACCGCCAATCTTGTCTAAATTATCAACCACTTCACAATTTAGTCCAATTAATTTTAATTGATGAGCAGTAAATAAACCCGTTGGTCCTGCACCAATTATTAATGCATCTGTTCTAATCATTTAGGTTTGCTTCGATGGTATATTTACTTCCAGACCATCAATTTCATCTGAGACTACAATTTGACAACTCAGTCTACTATTTGTTTTGGGTTCAAATGCCATATCCAACATATCTTCTTCACCATCTTCTTTTTTTGGAATTTTATTAAACCAATCTTCTTTGACATAAACATGGCAAGTTGCACAAGCCATTCCTCCACCACAATCAGCGTCAATTCCTGGAATATCATTTTGCACAGCCCCCTCCATAACAGTCAGTCCATTTTGAACTTCAACTTCGTGCTTTTGATTGTCGTGGGTAATGTATGTAATTTTTGCCATTGGATTAGATATAGGTGTTAAAAAAAATAGGGCAAGTATGTAAAAACATACTCGCCCTATAAATTTATTTTAAAGCGTAATTATCTTGCTCTTGCACCAGCTGAACTTACTGCAGCAGCCCAGATTACTAGACCGAATGCAATTTTGTTAATAAAGTCAGCTAAGTTGTAAATCACGTTTAGTGAGTCAGCGTCTACTCCACCTGTTAGGTAACCAAAAATGTAACCTAATGGGTAAATAGCCCATCCTACTGTTACGATCATTCTCATTGCACCAAAAGCAGTAACAAGTGCTTTGTTTCCACTCTTAGCAGCAGCTTTTCCAGCTTCTCCTGAGAATATTTCATATAGAATGTATATCCAACCTGCCATACCGATTACGAAACCAAGTGTAGCGTTGATATATCCAGCTTCTCCTAAATATCCACCGATTAACATTACTAATGAACCGATTAACAATCTCCAGAACATTCCAGAGTTTGCTTTTCTTACAGCTGCTAGAATCAAGTAGAACTCTATCATCTGTAATGGCACAGTAATTAACCAGTCAATATATCTATATACTGTAGGTGAATCACCAGTAGTCACCCATACATCCCTCATGTACATGTAGTGGATGAATGCAATACCAGTTACAAGACCAGCAACAGTTACTGACGTTTTCCAGCCAGGAGCCACAGTTCCTCTTTCCATGAAGAAGAAAGCAGTAGCAGCCAACATACCCATTGAGATTATCCAGAAAGATATCCCAACAAAGTCATCTTGAGCTAACATAGTGGTCGCTGCGTTTGCAACACCTGTAATACCGATAAGGGCAACAGCTGCTAATGCAAACATTTTAAGTTTTTTCATAAAAAACTCCCTCTTTAGTTAGTTTTTATTAGTTTATATAAACTAAGCTTAGGTTTCCCCAAGCAAAAGTTGTGGTTAAATACCAAATTAAAAGACTTTATTGAAGACTTAATTGTCATTAATTTACATTGATTTTACTTGTTTTTTAAAATTAAATACAATTTGTGATTTAAAAATCACAACAAATTATAACAACGAATCAAAATAACTATGTCAGACAAATTCAGCAAAATTTACGATCTTTCTATCAAAGATCCTGAAAAATTTTGGCAAGATGCTGCAAATGACATCTTTTGGTTTAAGAAACCCACAAAAATTTTAAATAAATCTAATCCCCCTTTTTACAAATGGTACGAAGATGGAGTGACCAACACATGTTACAACGCCTTAGATTTTCATATTGATCAAGGAAAAGGTGATAAAACTGCTCTAATTTATGATAGCCCTATTACAGGAAACAAAAGTAAGTTCACTTACGAGGAATTAAAATCAAAAGTTTCAAAGTTTGCAGGCGCACTTAAGGATCAAGACATTAACAAAGGGGATCGAGTAATAATTTACATGCCAATGATACCTGAAGCAGTTGTTGCAATGCTGGCTTGTGCAAGAATTGGTGCCATACATTCAGTAGTTTTTGGTGGATTTGCTTCAAATGAACTTGCAAGCAGGATTGATGATAGTAAAGCAAAACTTTTAGTGACCGCTTCATGTGGTTTTGAGCCTGGGCGAACTGTTGAATATAAACCATTGGTCGATGAAGCAATCAAACAAGCTCAACATAAAATTAGTAAGATGATTTTATTTCAAAGAAAGGGTCACGAAGTAAAATTGAATGCGCCAATGGAGATAAGTTGGGATGAAGCACATGCAAATGCTAAAGATGCTGATTGTGTTGAAATGAATTCAAATGAGTTTGCTTACATACTTTACACATCAGGCACTACTGGGACGCCAAAAGGTATCGTGAGAGACATTGGGGGTCACATCGTTGCATTAAAATGGACGATGAAAAATATTTATAACATTGATGCAGATGATATTTGGTGGTCAGCAAGTGATATTGGTTGGATCGTTGGTCATTCATATATTGTCTATGCTCCATTGTTCAAAGGATGCACCACAGTATTGTTTGAAGGGAAACCTGTCGGTACACCTGATGCTGGAGCGTTCTGGAAAATAATTTCAGACTATAAAGTAAAATCTTTATTCACCGCGCCAACAGCTTTTAGAGCAATTAAAAAAGAAGATCCTGAGGGAAAGTTTTTTTCAAAATATGATTTAAGTAAATTTGAAAGTCTATTTCTTGCAGGAGAACGTGCTGATCCTGATACAATTAAATGGGCAGAAAATTTATTGAAAGTTCCAGTAATTGATCACTGGTGGCAAACTGAAACAAGTTGGGCGATTAGTTCAAATTGTACTGGAATTGAAATGATGAAAACAAAATATGGCTCAGCTTGTAAAGCAGTACCAGGTTATGATGTTAAAATAATAAAATCAGATCAAACGTTAGCTAAACCAAATGAGATGGGAGATATTGTAGTAAAATTACCTTTACCTCCAGGAACTTTTCCAACTCTGTGGAATGCAGATCAAAGATATAAAGAAAATTACATGTCAAACTATGAAGGTTATTATCAAACATATGATGCAGGTCACATTGATGAAGATGGTTACATCTGGATTATGTCTAGAACTGATGACATTATCAATGTTGCAGGTCATAGATTATCAACAGGTGCAATCGAAGAAGTTTTATCAGAACATCAGTCAGTTGCAGAGTGTGCGGTGCTAGGAATAGCTGATAAATTAAAGGGTCAATTACCTATCGGATTAATTGTTTTAAAAGCAGGAGTAGATAAAGACAATGAGACAATTTCTAAAGAATGTATTCAAATGGTTCGAGATAAAATTGGACCTGTGGCTGCTTTTAAAGTTGCAATTGTTATTAAAAGACTTCCAAAAACAAGATCGGGTAAAATTTTAAGAGGAACAATTAGAAAAATCGCTGATAGTGTTGAATATAAAATGCCTCCAACTATTGATGATCCAGCAATTTTAGATGAGATCAAAGAGGATTTAATCAAAAATAATATTCTAAAAAGTGCTTAAAACTTATTTATTTTTAATCGGTGCAATTTTTTGTGAAGTAGCAGGAACTATGTTACTGCCAGTATCACAAAACTTTACTAAAATTATTCCTACAAGTTTTCTTGCCATATTTTATTTAACGGCTTTTTATTTACTAACTTTTGTAGTGAACAAGCTACCAATAGCGATTGTTTATGCTACATGGAGTGGTCTTGGAATATTTACAATTGCAATACTGGGGTATATTTTTTTCAAACAAACTTTGGCTTGGCAAGCGATATTGGGATTATTTTTAATTGTAATTGGAGTAGTGTTAGTAAATAGTTTTACAATTAAACTTAATTAAACTCTAATGGTGTTCCTTCTGGATCTCCTATAATTTTTCCATCTTTCATTTTAGTTTTTCCAGCAATAATAGTAGCTACAGGTGTTCCTTTAAACTCAACATTATTAAAAGGTGACCAGCCACATTTACTCTCAATATTTTCATTTTTAATCACAATCTTTTTATTCATATCAACAATTGTAAAATCAGCATCATAACCCTCTTTAATAAATCCTTTATTCTGAATGCCAAAAATTTTAATTGGATTTTCACATACCAGGTTCATCAATTGATTGAGTGATAATTTTCCATCATTAACATGGTTTAACATCACTGGCATAAGTGTTTGAACACCTGGCATTCCTGAAGGTGAATTGGGATATTCTTTTTCTTTGTTTGCTTTTAAATGGGGTGCATGGTCTGAACCAATGGTGTCATTAATATTATTTTTAACCGCATACCATAATCGATCATAATGAGATTTATCTCTAATGGGCGGATTCATTTGTGCATACGTTCCAAGTTTGTCATAACAATCTGGAGCATAGATCGTTAAATGCTGTGGAGTAATTTCGAAAGTAATATTACCTTTGTGTTGAGATAAAAAATCTATCTCTTGCTTAGTGGTAATATGAAGAATATGAGCTTTCTTATTATACTTTTTTGCAATTCTAACAATCCTTCTAGTTGAGGAAATAGCACACTCTTCACTTCGCCAAACAGGGTGTGAATGTACATCGCCATTCTTTATTAATTTTTTATTTCTATTTAAAATTTCCTCATCTTCAGAATGAACCGCAACAATTTTTGAACAATGTTGAAAGACTTTATCAATGTCTTCTTCAAGAGCTACTAAAAGATTACCTGTTGATGAACCTACAAATAATTTGATGCCACAGCATCCTTCTAATTCTTTTAGCTCTGCTAATTGATTAACATTTTCTGCTGTTGCACCAAAATAAAAGGCGTAATTGCAATACATTCTATTTTTTGCAAGATCTAATTTTCTTTGAAATTCTTTTATGTTTGATGTGGGTGGGTTAGTATTTGGCATTTCAAACACTGCCGTAATACCTCCCGCAACTGCTGCTCTACTTCCTGAGTGAAGATCTTCAGTATCTGTTGAGCCAGGTTCTCTAAAATGAGTTTGGGTATCAATACATCCAGGCAAGACTATTAGGTTTTTTGCATCATACACTTCTTTTGCTTCTTCTGATACTTCACCAATTTTTGATATCTTACCGTCTTTAACAGCAACATCTTTATTTTCTAACTTCCCATTAATATAACATTGCCCATTCTTGATTATTAGATCTAACATTTTTGAGAAAAGTTATTATATTAAAATCAGATATCAATCAAATATGAATAATAGTGTTTATATATTAGAAGATAGATCCATACTTTACGTCAATGGTTCAGATGCAAAAGATTTTTTGCAAAATCTGATTAGCAATGACATTAATAAAGTTACAGAAAACTCCAGTTGTTTTGCATCATTGTTTACTCCACAAGGTAAATTTTTATATGAATTCATGGTTGTAAAACACAAATTGGGCTACTTTATTGATTGTGAAAAATCTCAGTCTGAAGAGATATTTAAACAATTAAATTTATATAAAATAAGATCAAAAGTAGAAATTCTTAATTTAAGTAACGAATTTGTGGTTGCTAGTTTTGGATACGAAAAATATTTATCTATTGAAGGTACAAAGGATGTTTTGGGTTTTACATTAAAGTACAGAGAAGATCCTATTTTTTTAGATCCAAGAAATAAACACTTGGGTGCTAGACTTATAATTAATCTTGAAAAACTTTATTTATCTTTGAAAAAACTTGAGCTTAAAAACGATAAAATTGAAAACTATCATATTCATAGTCATAAACTTGGTATAGTTCCTAAAGACTTAAATAAATTGAAAAATAAATTATTTGGTATCGAGTGTAACTTTGAAGAGCTAAATGGTATAGATTTTAAAAAAGGCTGTTATGTTGGGCAAGAAAATACCGCTAGAATAAAATTAAAAAATAAGCTTTCAAAAAGATTACTACCAATCGAGATTATTGATGGAGAATTAATTGAGAATGAAAGTGTTTTAAATAATAATGTTGAGATTGGAAAAGTCTTAATTAATGAAACGTATCCTTTTGCCCTTATTAAATACTTAGATTCAAATTTTGAAAAGGATAAAATATTTCAAGGTAAAAATGGTTCTTTTAAAGTTTTCGTGCCCAAATGGCTTAAAATTTAAATTTTGGTGCGGCTAGAGAGACTCGAACTCTCATGGACTAGGTCCACACGGCCCTCAACCGTGCCTGTCTACCAATTTCAGCATAGCCGCAAATTTGACCCACATTAAATCAATGACAAGTAGGTTTCAAATTGATAAATTTTTATTATGGAATTTAATCAGGAAGTAAAACAAGCAACTGATCCTATTTATAAAAAGATCTCCAAGGTTATGCCTGAAATTGAATGGTCAGTGCATGCTCCTTATATTCATAAAATAAATAAACTTAAAAAAGAAAAAAATGCAGTAATTTTAGCTCACAATTATCAAACCCCAGAAATTTATCATGGTATTGCAGATTTCTCAGCAGACTCTCTCGCTCTTGCTGTGGAAGCTTCAAAAACTTCAGCAGATATAATTGTTATGGCTGGTGTACATTTCATGGCTGAAACTGCAAAGTTAATGAGCCCAAATAAAAAAGTTTTACTACCAGATATGAAAGCAGGTTGTTCCCTTTCATCTTCAATTACAGGAAAAGATGTAAGATTATTAAAAGAAAAATATCCTGGTGTTCCAGTAGTTTCTTATGTCAATACTTCTGCAGATGTGAAAGCAGAAACAGATGTGTGTTGTACATCTGCAAATGCTGTAAAGATTGTAAAATCTTTAGGAGTTAAGAAAGTAATTTTTCTACCAGATGATTACCTTGCAAAATATGTTGCTTCTCAAACAGATGTTGAGATCATTTCTTGGAAAGGAATTTGTATTGTGCATGATCAATTCAATGAAAAAGAAATTAAAAATATTAGAAAGAGCAACCCAGGGATAAAAATCATAGCTCATCCTGAGTGCCCACCAGATGTAATCAAAGCAAGTGATTTTGCTGGGTCAACTTCAGGAATGATAAATTATGTTAAAGATAATCAGCCTAAAAAAGTAATGATGGTTACTGAATGTTCAATGAGTGACAATATTCAAGTTGAAAATCCAAATGTAGAATTCATTAGACCATGCAACATGTGTCCTCATATGAAAAAGATAACCTTACCAAAAATATTAGATTGTTTAGAGAATGAAACTGGTGAAATTATTATGGATCAAGAAACAATCAATAAAGCAAGAATGTCTGTGGAAAAAATGGTTGCTATAGGCAGATAACTTTTGTGTCTCAAATAAAACTTAGCGAAAATTTTATTAAAAATAATGTTAAACTTGCACTTAATGAAGATTTATATCCATCAGGCGATATTACCTCTGATTTAATCAAAAATAATAAAATTATAGATGCAAAATTAATATCTAACCAAAACGCTGTTATTGGTGGGCTACTATTTGTAAAATATACTTTTTCACTTATTGATAAAAAAATTAAATTTATTGTAAAAACGAAGGATGGATCTTTTGTTAAAAGAAATTCAACAATTGCAATTATTAGAGGAAATAAAAAAAATATTTTGATAGCAGAAAGAGTTGCGCTAAATTTTTTATCTCATATTTCAGGCATAGCCACAAAAACAAATCAATTTGTAAAATTGGCAGGAAAAAAATGTAAAATTTGTTGCACTAGAAAGACTATACCTAATTTAAGAGTTATACAAAAATATGCTGTAAAGTTAGGTGGAGGAACCAACCATAGATTTAACTTAAGTGATGAATTTTTGATAAAAGACAATCATATTGCCAATTCAAACATTAGAGAATTGGTAAGTTTGGCAATAAAAAATAAAAAACGAGAGAAAATAACTGTGGAAGTAGACACAATTAAACAGCTGAAGAAAATAATCGGATTAAAATTTGATTGTGTTTTATTTGATAATATGAGTATTAAAAATTTAAAATTAGGAGTTAAGCTTGCAAAAAAATATTATCAAACTGAAGCTTCAGGAAATATAAATCTCAAAAAAGTAAAATCGATCGCAAAAACTGGGGTAGATAGAATTTCTGTTGGCGGCATAACTCATAGTGCACCAGCGATTGATTTTAAATTAGAAATTTAATTAACAAATTTTGAGAGATCTGGTTTAAAATAATTTGGACCTTTCATTACTTTGCCATGTTCATTATAAATTGGTTTTCCACGCTCGTCTAACTTGCTCATATTAGAATTTTGAACTTCATCAAAACACTTATCTAAATCAATTCCAAAAGCATGACCTGCTCCATATGTAACATACAAGATATCTGTCAGAGCATCAGCAACCTCTAATAAATCCTTATTATTCATTGCATCTGTGAGCTCGCTCAATTCCTCTTTTATAAGATCTAATCGTAATTTATTGATTTTATCTGTGCTAAATGAAGGTTTATTTTTAACCTCTTGACCAAAAGTTTTCATAAAAATTCCAACCTTGCTAAAATTTGACATAATGCTCCTGTAAGTTTTATAAAATTAATGTATATTTATAGTAATTTAATATTTGTCTATTAATCAATGAAATTAAGAAAAGAATTCGATAGTATTGGAACAATTAATGTTCCTAATGATAAATATTGGGGAGCATCAACTCAAAGATCAAAAAAATATTTCGATATTGGAGAATTTCTAGTTAGACCAGTTTTAATAAAATCTATTGCAATAATTAAAAAAGCTGCCGCTATAGTTCATAAAAAAGAAAAACAGATTGTACCAAAAATTTCTAATGCGATTGTAAAAGCATCTAATGAGGTAATCAGTGGTAAATTAGACGAACATTTTCCACTGAAAGTCTGGCAAACTGGCTCTGGTACTCAAACTAATATGAATGTAAATGAAGTCATTGCAAATAGAGCAATCGAAATTTTGCGTGGAAGAAAAGGTACAAAAAAACCAGTACATCCAAATGATCATGTTAATAAATCTCAATCTACCAATGATGTATTTCCTACAGCAATGCATATAGCTATTGCTATGGAAACTAAAAATAAGTTGTTACCATCTCTTGAGCTTTTAAATAAAGAATTGAAAAAAAAAGTTTCTCAATTTAAAAATATTGTAAAAGTGGGAAGAACTCATCTTCAAGACGCAACTCCTTTGTCATTAGGACAAGAGTTTTCAGGATATCAATCTCAATTAGAAGATTGTATTTTTAGGATTAAGAACGCTTTAAATGAAATTTATTATTTAGCTCAAGGTGGTACCGCAGTTGGTACAGGAATTAATAGTAAAAAAGGTTTCGATAAAAAAGTAATAAATGAAATAAAAAAAATAACCAAACTACCTTTTAAACCAACCAAGAATAAATTTGCTGCTTTAGCAGCTCATGATGAGATAGTAAATTTTTCTGGAACCTTAAATACTACCGCTGTTAGTTTAATGAAAATTGCGAATGATATTAGATTCTTAGGGTCAGGACCCAGAGCCGGATATGGTGAAATAATTTTACCGGCAAATGAACCAGGTTCATCGATTATGCCTGGAAAAGTAAACCCGACACAATCAGAGGCAGTGACAATGGTTTGTGTAAAAGTAATTGGTAATCATAATGGAATAACAATGGCAGGTTCTCATGGACATTTTGAACTTAATGTTTTTAAACCACTAATTGCTCATAACATTTTACAATCTATTGATCTTCTTGCAGATAGTACAAATAATTTTGCTTTATATTGTGTTAAGGGGATAAAAGCAGATAAAGTAAAAATAAAAAAATTTTTAGATAATTCATTAATGTTAGTTACCGCGTTAGCTCCTCACATCGGATATGACAATTCAGCTAAAATAGCTAAAACAGCACTTAAAAAAGGTACGACCTTAAAAGAGGAGGCTTTGAAAACAAAATTAATTGATGAAAAAGATTTTGATAGAATTGTGAATCCAAAAAAAATGATTTATCCAAAATAAGCTATTAAAATATCATTTACAAAGTTTTTAAAAGTAATTTTATT
>CACLSR010000006.1 GCA_902609685.1 uncultured Pelagibacteraceae bacterium | reverse complement strand
ATTAAATTTTTGATTAAAGATATTAAAAAAGTAGAGAAAATTCTTTTTTGTAGTGTAGTGCCAAAATCTTTTAATTTGATTAAAAAATATTTTCATAAAAAAACTAAAATTAGATGTTATGAGATTAAAAATCTTAATTTGAGTTCATTAATTAAAATCAAAGTTAATTATAAACAGGCTGGTTCAGATCGTTTAGCTAATGCAATCAGTTTACAAAATGGTAAAGATAATTTTATAATTTTGGATTTTGGTACTGCCACCACATTTGATGTAGTTGAAAAAAAATATTATAGAGGTGGCATAATAGCCCCTGGAGTTAAAATATCGCTTGATACTTTGTCTGACAAAGCCTCATTAATACCCCAAATAAATTTAAAGAAGATAAGAAATATAGTTGGCAACAATACAATTTCGGCAGTGCGTTCAGGTTTTTTTTGGGGCTATATAGGACTAATTGACAATATTATTAATTTGATTAAGAAAGAAACTAGAAAATCTTTCAAACTTGTAATTACTGGTGGTTACTCTGATTTGTTTAGAAAATCTTTAAGGACTCATGTAATACAAAATAAAGATATCACAATTAAAGGATTAATTAAAATTGCTAAGTTAATTAAATAAATGAAAAAAGAATTATTATTTTGTCCACTAGGAGGTTCAGGTGAAATTGGAATGAACATGAATCTTTTTGGCTATGGTGAGCCTGGAAATCATAAATGGATAATGGTAGATATTGGAGTAACTTTTGCTGATGATACAATACCAGGCATTGATCTTATATATCCAGATCCTGGATTTATTGTTGAAAGAAAAGATAATTTATTAGGAATAATATTAACACACGCACATGAAGATCATATTGGAGCAATTGCACACTTATGGCCAAAATTAAAATGTAAGATTTTCGCAACTCCGTTTACTGCTGTATTAATTAAAGAAAAATTTAAAGAAAAACACATCGACATAACAAAAGATTTACAGATAGTTGAGTTAAATGGAAAGGTGATTTTGGAAGATTATGAAATTGAGTACATTACTTTAACTCATTCTATTTTAGAACCTAATGGATTAAGAATTAAAACTCCAGCAGGTGTTGTTTTACATACCGGTGACTGGAAGGTTGATCCAAATCCTCTAATAGGTGACGAAATAAATGCAAAAAGATTAAAAGAAATAGGTGATGAAGGTGTATTAGCAATGATTTGTGACTCTACAAATGTTTTTAGTGCTGGCAGATCAGGCTCAGAGTTAGATGTAAGAAAAAATTTGTTAAATATAATGGGTCGATTAAAAAAAAGAATTATTGTGACATCTTTTGCTTCAAACGTTGCTAGAATGGAGACAGCCTTTTATTGTGCTGAACAAACAGGAAGACAAATTTCACTAGTTGGAAGATCTATGCATAGAATTTATAAGGCAGCTAGACAATGTGGATATCTACAAAATACCATTGATCCAATTGATTCAAGAGAAGCTAAAAATTTTGCTAGAGAAAAAATAGTTTATTTGTGCACAGGAAGCCAAGGTGAACCAATGGGCGCAATGATGAGGATATCAAATTACACACATCCTGATGTTTTTATTGAAAAAGGTGATGCAGTAATCTTCTCATCAAAGATAATTCCAGGAAATGAAAAAAAACTCTATAAATTACACAATCAGTTAGTCAAAGATGGAATTGAGGTTATCTCAGAAGAAACAGAATTTATACACGTCTCTGGACATCCAAATCGTGAGGATCTAAAAGATATGTATCAATGGGTAAAACCAAAATGTGTAATCCCTGTTCATGGAGAGCACAGACACATGATAGAACACATAAATTTTGCTAAAGAAATGCAAGTACCTCATCCGGTTCAAGTTGAAAATGGTGATATAGTCAAGCTATACCCTGGTGAAGCACCTGAAGTATATGACAAAGCTCCTAGCGGAAGATTGTATTTAGATGGAAATGTTAGTGTAGAAGAGGATTCTCAATCAATCAAAGATAGAAAAAATTTAAGCAGCAATGGATATTTGGAAGTCACTATATTAATAACACCTAAAGGGAATATCCATAATAACCCTGTCACAACATTTAGAGGTTTGCCCATTTATGAAAAAGATGAATTTCTTTATGGGTTAGAAGACGAGATTGAAAAAACAACAAGATCCTTTAAACTTGGAAGCAGACAGCAAGAAAGTAATTTAATAGACGCTCTTAAAATTGCTTGTAGAAAATTTACAAAAGAAAAAACCGGAAAAAGACCATATACTAATATTAATTTAGTAAGGATTTAATGAGTCCAACTGGCTTAGCTATAATCTACATTATTATCTGGTGGATTGTTTTTTTTGCAATTTTACCAATAGATGTTGAAAGGAAAAAAATAGTTAAAGTAGATGGTGAAGATCCTGGTTCACCAGAAAATCCTAAAATGTTAAAAAAATTCATTTATTGTACTGGAATAACAACAATTATATTCATAGCCATTTATTTATTAATGAAATTTGAATATTTAAATTTAAGAAATATAATCATTTAACATGCATATTTCTAAATCTTTTATTCCTATTTTAAAAAATAACCCTTCAGAAGCGAAAATAAAGTCTCACCAGCTAATGTTAAGAGTTGGAATGATAAAACAATCTTCAGCAGGCATATACTCTTGGTTGCCCCTTGGTTTTAAAGTAATGAAAAAAATTGAAAGAATTGTCAGAGAAGAGCAAAACAAAATAGGTGCACAAGAAATACTAATGCCCACAATACAATCTAGCGAGATTTGGAAAGAGAGTGGACGTTATGAGGATTATGGTGAGGAAATGTTAAGAATAAAAGATCGTCAAGATCGAGAAATGCTTTACGGACCAACAAACGAGGAATTAGTAACTGATATTTTTAGATCTTCTCTAAAATCATATAAATCATTACCTCAACTTCTTTATCATATTCAATGGAAATTTAGAGATGAAATCAGACCAAGATTTGGAATTATGCGATGTCGGGAATTCTATATGAAGGACGCATACTCTTTTGACATTACAGATGAAGATGCTTTATTTTCTTATAATAAATTTTTCTTATCTTACTTAAAAACTTTTAAAAGATTAGATCTAACAGCAATTCCAATGGCAGCTGACACGGGCCCGATTGGTGGAAATCTCTCTCATGAATTTATTATCCTAGCAGAAACTGGAGAGAGTAAAATTTATGCAGATAAAAGAATATTTGACTTAAATTTTGAAGGAACAAAACTTGATGTTAAATCTCTACTAGAAATGAGAAGTCAATATGAAAAATTTTACTCTGTTACTGATGATAAATTTAAAGAAGATGAGTTTAACGAAAAAGTTTCAGAGAAAAATAGATTGAAAACAAAAGGTATAGAGGTGGGTCATATTTTTTATTTTGGAGACAAATATTCCAAACCAATGGAAGCAGCAGTCGATTTACCTGGAGGTAAAAAAGATTATGTAAAAATGGGTTCCTATGGGATAGGAGTTTCAAGATTAGTTGGAGCAATTATAGAGGCAAAATATGACGAAAAAAATGAAATCATGAAATGGCCAATTTCTGTTGCACCATATGATATTGCAATAATTCCTATGATTAATAAAAATGATACATCTGCACTTGATAAAGCAATCAAAATAAGTCTTGAGTTAAATCAAAATAATATCGAAGCGATTATTGATGATACTGATGAGAACTTATCCTCAAAAATAAAAAAAATGAATTTAATTGGAGCTCCATATCAAATAATTATTGGAAAACAAACTGAAGGTGATTTATTTGAATTTAAAGAGATAAACAAAGAAACTCAAAAAATTAATTTAAAAGAAATTATTAAGATTATTAATAAACAAAAAGCTCACAATTGATTTCAACTTTAGAAAAAGAAATTACACTTAGATTTTTAAAAGCTAGAAAAAAAGATGGCTTTTTAAATGTTATATCTATCTTTTCATTTATTGGAATAAGCCTAGGTGTTGCAGTCCTAATTATTGTTATGTCAGTAATGAATGGATTTAGATCAGAATTAATAAATAAGATTGTTGGTTTTAATGCTCATATAACGGTTGATACTTATGAAAACCAAATTCAAATTGATAAAGTAAAGAATACTAATCTCAATCTTATCGCGAGTGAAATGATATTAAGCAACTCAGGAGAAGCAATAATTATTAATAAAGATACCTCTAAAGGTATTGTTTTGCGAGGTTATTCAAGAGAAGATTTTCCTAAACTAAAGATAATAAAAGATAAAACATTTGTAGGGAATAAAAGTAATTTAACAGGCAACTATATTTCTTTAGGTAAAGAGTTAAGTTTCACATTAAATCTTAAGCTCGGTGATGATGTATCAATAATGTCATCATCAGGTGTAGATACAATAATTGGTAGTATCCCAAAGAAAAAATCTTTTACTATTGTTTCATTGTTTGAAAGTGGCTTGGCAGATTTCGATAATAATGTAGCATTTATTAATATTGATACTCTTGATGAATTTATGAATCTCTCAAAAAATGATAGAAAACTGGAAGTTTATTTAAAGGATCCTCAAAAGATTGAAAACCAAAAAGAGATCGTTCAAAAAATATTTCCTAATGATTTTGTTTATAGTTGGGCTGATACTAACAGCTCTTTATTCTCAGCTTTAAAGATAGAAAGAAATGTAATGTTTATCATATTATCTCTTATAATTGTTGTTGCAGCTTTCAATATTATTTCAGGTTTGACGATATTGGTAAAAAACAAAACTAGAGATATTGCTATTTTAAAATCTATTGGTGTATTAAATAAATCTATTATAAAGATATTTTTTTTAGTTGGGGTAATAATAGGTACAACCGCTACATTATTTGGAATAATTTTAGGAGTTACATTTTCTATGTATGTTGAAAATGTTAGAAAATTCCTTAGCGATGTTTTTAATATAAGTTTATTTCCTGAGGAAATATATTTCCTAAGCACAATGCCATCTGAAATAAACCTATCTTCTATTTTTATTATTTCATTATGTTCAATTTTTATAACAATAATTGTATCTATATTCCCAGCTGTAAAGGCGGCCAAACTAGATCCGATAAAAGCATTGAAATATGAGTAATTTGATTCAGCTATCAAACATTAATAAAAGTTTTTTAAGTTTAAAAAGAATAAATGTTTTAAGAAAAATTTCATATAAATTTAAGTCTGGAAAAATTTATTCTCTAATGGGACCCTCAGGCTCAGGTAAATCAACTTTATTAAATTTATTGTCCTTAATAGATCGACCTAGTTCAGGATCTATAATTATTGATAATAAAAAGGTTGATCCAAACAATTCTCAAAAAAATGATCTATTAAGAGCTAATAAAATCGGGATTATCTATCAACAAGATAATCTTCTGTCTGATTTCACAGCAATAGAAAACTTAACCTTAGCTAGTTTAGCAAGTGGTAAAAATAAAGAGGACGCTTCAAATATATCAAAAATAATGCTCAAAAAAGTTGGTCTAGCAAAAAGATTAAATCACTACCCCTCAGAATTATCTGGGGGTGAGAAACAAAGGGTATCTATTGCTAGAGCTTTGATAAACAATCCACAAATTATTCTTGCAGACGAGCCAACTGGAAGTTTAGATATTGAGACTGCAAAAGGAATTTTTGAGCTTTTAAAAAAACAGATAAAGCGGGATAGAATAATAATATTTGCAACTCATAATAGATTTTTTGCTAATAAGTCGGATTGCTTATTGGAAATAGTTGATGGTAATATAAAGACCATTAATGGCTGAGTCTCAAATTCAAAACTTTAATCATTTAAAAATACACTCTCAATTTTCAATATGTGAAGGAGCAATTAAAATTGATGACTTAAAAGAAATTTCTAAGGAAAAGAAAATTAGATCTCTAGCTTTATGTGATACATCAAATTTATGTGGTGCACTAGAATTTGCCGAAAAAATATCTAAAGTTGGAACTCAACCAATTATTGGTACTCAGATCAATTTTAGATTAGATGATACTATTGGTTTATTACCATTATTCGCATTGAATGAAATCGGATATAAAAGAATTATTGAATTATCTTCATTATCATATCTGAATAATGATGGAACCTCCGATCCACATTTGAATTTTGAGGAATTGTTAAAAAATAGTGAGGGAGTTGCTATTTTTTCAGGAACAATAAATGGATTAGTTGGTCAATTATTCAATAAAGGAAAATTTACAGAAATTGAAAAACTATACTCTAAACTTAAACAAAAATATGGTGATAAATTTTATATAGAAATCCAACGTCATGGAGATCAAAATGAAATTTCATTTGAAAAGTTTAATCTCTCCCAGTCTTTAAAATTAGAAATATCAATAATAGCTACTAATGAAGTTTTTTACTCAAACAAAGACATGTATGAGGCTCATGATGCATTAATCTGTATTAAAAACAAAACTTACGTAAATGAGAAAAATAGAATTAAATACTCAAATCAACACTATCTTAAAGAAAATTCTGAGATGTCAGAATTATTTTCAGATATACCTGAGGCTTTAGAAAATAACTATAATTTCCCTTATCGTTGTAATTTTCGACCGCATTTTTCAAAACCCATATTACCTGACATTAGTTCTGATAAAGGTGGAAATGCCGATAAAATATTAAAAAAAAACTCTTTGGATGGATTAAAAGAAAAATTTAAAAATATTTTTAAAATTCAGGATAAAGATCTTTCGCAAAATGAAAAATTTTTATTTTACAAAGATAGATTAGATCACGAACTAGATATTATTATACAAATGAAATACTCCAGTTATTTCTTAATTGTTTCTGATTATATTATATGGGCAAAAAAAAATGATATTCCAGTAGGGCCTGGGAGGGGATCTGGTGCAGGTTCTTTAGTAGCATGGTGTCTTTTAATTACAGATGTTGATCCAATAAAATTTAATCTCATCTTTGAAAGGTTTTTAAATCCTGATCGTATTTCAATGCCAGACTTTGACATAGATTTTTGTGAGGAGAAAAGAGACCTAGTTTTTGAATATTTGTCTGAAAAGTATAAGGATAGTGTTGCTCATATAATTACTTTTGGAAAATTAAAAGCCAGAATGGTTATTAGAGATGTAGGAAGAGTATTAGGTTTATCCTATGGTTTCGTTGATAGTATATCCAAAATGATACCTTTTGATCCTTCAAGACCTCAAAATTTAACAGAATGTATTGCTGGAGAGCCAAGACTTCAAAAGTTAATTAAAGATGATCCAAGAGTAAAAAAACTTACAGAACTCTCTTTAAAATTAGAAGGATTAAACAGAAATGTTGCAACTCACGCAGCAGGTGTTGTTATAGCTGATAGAAAACTACAGGAAGTTGTTCCTTTATATAAAGATGCATCGACAGATCTATTACTTCCCTCAACTCAATTCGATATGTATTCAGCTGAGGATGCTGGATTAATTAAATTTGATTTTTTAGGATTAAAAACATTAACAGTAATTAATAACACTCAAAAATTAATAAAAAAAAAAGAAAAAGATTTCAATATAGAAAGTATTAATTATGAAGATAAGAAAGTTTTTGAAATGCTATCTTCAGGTAATACAGTTGGCTTATTTCAAATTGAAAGTTCTGGAATGAGAGAGGCCTTAACTCATATGAAGCCAAATCATATTGAGGATATTATTGCATTAGTTGCTTTGTATAGACCAGGTCCTATGAGTAATATCCCAACTTATAATGATTGTAAGCATGGCAAACAAGAGCCAGATTATTTACACCCTTTATTGGAAGATATTTTAAAACCAACCTATGGAGTAATCATTTATCAAGAACAAGTAATGCAAATTGCACAAAAATTGTCGGGTTTTACCGCTGGTCAAGCAGATATTTTAAGAAGAGCGATGGGAAAGAAAAAAAGATCTGAGCTGGAAAAACAAAAACAAAATTTTATTGCTGGGGCGGTCAAAAATGGAATTAGCAAAGAGGTGGCAGCTGGAATTTTTTTGAAAATAGAACCATTTGCCGAATATGGATTCAATAAAAGTCATGCTGCTGCATATGCAATTATTTCTTATCAAACAGCATATTTAAAAGCTTATTATCCGAAAGAATTTATTGCCGCTTCAATGACCATGGATATATCTAATCAAAATAAACTTAGTGAATTTTATGAAGAACTTAAGAGATTAAACATTGAAATTATTAGACCAGATATAAATCAGTGCTTCGCAGATTTTAGAACCGAAAATGGGAAATTTTATTATGCCCTTGGCGGTATAAAAGCTGTAGGATATGAAGCTGTTTCTAATATAGTTCAAGAAAGAACAAACAATGGAAAATTCAAATCTATTAAAGATTTTTTAAATCGTGTAAATCCAAAAGATATAAACAAGTTGCAACTAGAGGGACTTGTTAAAGCAGGTGCTTTTGACAATTTAAATATAAATCGACAGTCTTTATTTAATTCCATTCCCAATTTTATCACAAAATCTAAAAATCTTTTTGAAAATAAATCTGCTAACCAAATAGACTTGTTTGGTGAAAATGTTAATGAAGAAGATGAGATAACTATTAATATTAATGACTGGAAGTTTGAGGAAAGATTATCTAAAGAGTTTGAAGCTGTGGGTTTTTTTATTTCAGATCATCCATTAAATCAGTTTAAAGATGTTTTTGATGATTATAATATTTATGATTATCAAAAATTCAATAACCAAGATGATCTAAAAGAGTCAAATGTTGCTGCAACATTGCTAAAAATACAAGAGAGAAAAACTGCAAAAGGCAACCCTTATGCTGTTTTAAAGCTTACAGATTTATCGAGCGTTTTTGAGTTGTTTATTTTTTCAGATACGTTGGAATTAAATCGAGAAATTTTAAAAGAGGGAAATTCTTTTATTTTGACTTTATTTAAATCCTCATCAGACTCAGAAAATAGATTTAAAAGATTAAATGTTCAAAAGATTGTATCTTTAAAGGATTTGTTAAGCAGACCAATTCAAGAAGTAACATTTAATTTAAAATCTACAAAAGAACTAGATGAGATATCAAGATATTTGCCCAAACCTGGAAATACATTGATAAAAATCAATATTAGTGACTATAAAAATAATTTTAAGTTTAACTTAAAAAATAAGAGAAATATTGACAGAAAAACAATAAATATTTTAAGAAATAAGGAAATTTTGGCAATAATTAGTTAATTAAGACTTGTCTAATTCAAAATTTCTTTGTAAATAACTTTCAATTTTAAATTAACACGCACACAGTTTGTTGGTTTTAAACCTCCGGTCCTTAATTGGAAATGACTGTGGTGGCTTAACCGGGAAAAAATATGAAGATACCAAACGTTACTATTCAACAATTGTTAGAAGCTGGAGTACATCTTGGTCACAAGACTTTAAGATGGAATCCAAAAATGAAGAAATATATATTTGGAAAAAGAGATAGTATTCATATTATCGATTTAACCCAAACTTTGGAATTAACGAAAATCGCTTTAGAAAAAGTTTACGAGACAATTTCAAATAATGGAAAAATCTTGTTTGTATCTACCAAAAAACAAGCTTCTGAAGCAATTGCAGAAGTAGCAAAAGAAACTGACCAATATTTTGTCAATTATAGGTGGTTAGGTGGAATGCTTACCAATTGGGGTACCATTTCAAACTCAATTAAAAAATTAAAAAAGTTAGAGACAGATTTAGTTTCTGAAAATAGAGGATTTACAAAAAAAGAACTTTTAAAAATGAGTGTGAAAAAGGATAAATTACAAAGATCACTTGGAGGAATTGCTGAAATGAAAAAAGTTCCAGATTTAGTATTCATTATTGATACAAATTATGAGTCACTTGCAATTCAAGAATCAGTAAAATTAGGAATTCCAATTATTGCAATATTAGATAGCAACTCAAATCCAGATGGAATTGATTTTCCAATACCTGGTAACGACGACGCAAGAAGATCTATAGATTTATATTGTAATCTTATAAAGGAAACAATTGTAGGCGCTAAAAAAGCTACACCTATTATTGAAACAAAAAATGATGCTGAGAAAAAAGAAAAAGTTGATAAATCTAAAACTGTTGCTGAAATAGATAGAGAAAAGCTTGAAAAAAAATTCCCAAAAAAAAGTTCTGAAAAATTAAATTAAATGAGCGATATAGAAAAAGTAAAAAAACTTAGAGAGGCAACAGGTGCAGGATTTAAAGATTGCAATTTAGCAATTAAGGAATCTAGTGGTGATTTAGATAAAGCTGTTGAAATTTTAAGAGTAAAAGGAATTTCAAAAGCATCCAAAAAAATGTCGAGAGATGCAAAAGAGGGTGTAGTTGCAGTTAGTGGAGATCAAAACAAGACATCAATTATTGAGGTAAATTGTGAGACAGATTTTGTTGCTAAAAATGAAGATTTTATCAATTTTGTAAAAGAATTGAGTGAATTGAACAATCAAAATAATTCAAATATCGAAATATTAAAAAAATCTAAAATGAAAAATGATATTACTGTTGAAGAAAATTTAGTTGCTTTAATTGCAAAGATAGGTGAAAAAATTACAATAGGTAAAACAAAAACAATTTCAAATTCTTCTTCTATAAATTACCAATATTTACATACTGTAGTGAAAGATAATTTAGCCAAACTAGCTGTCATAGTTTCATTAGAGACTAAGGACAATTCTGATACTGTTAAAACATTTGGAAAACAATTATCTATGCACATAGCAGCATCAAACCCTTTAGCTTTAGAGTCTGAATTAATCGATAAAGCTATTATTGATAAAGAGCAGGAATTAGTTACTGAGGAATTGAAAAATTTAGGAAAAACAGAGGAAATTGCAAAAAAAATTAGTTTAGGTAAGATGAACAAATTTAAAGAGGAAAATGCTCTTTTAACACAAGCTTGGGTTATGGAACCAAAAAAAAAAGTTCAAGACGTTTTAAAAGAACTTGCTATTAATGATTTAAAGATCAAGGAGTTTAGCAGAATTAAAATAGGGGAATAAATGTTTGATGAAAAATCACATAGCCTCAAAATGGATAAGTCTATCGAAGCTTTTTCAAAAGAATTATCATCATTAAGAACTGGTCGAGCAAATGCTGCAATGTTAGATATTGTTAGAGTGGATGTTTATGGACAACAAATGCCAATTAATCAAATTGGCAGTATAACAACACCAGAGCCGAGAATGATAAATGTTCAAGTATGGGATCAAAACAATGTTCCTCTAGTTGATGCAGCTATAAAAAAATCTGAATTAGGATTAAATCCACAAATTGATGGTCAATTAATTCGATTGCCAGTACCCGAACTTAATGAGGAAAGAAGAAATGAATTAAAAAAATTAATTAAATCTATGGGTGAAAAATGTAAAATTTCTATTCGAAATATAAGAAGGGATGCAATGGAGGAACTCAAAAAACTTTTAAAATCAAAAGAAATTGGCGAAGATGAAGAAAAATCATTTGAAAAAAATGTTCAAAATATCACAGATAAACATATTCAAATTGTTGATGAAAAAGTTTCTTCTAAAGAAAAAGAAATAATGACAATATGAACCCTCTAAATCATGTAGCCATTATCATGGATGGTAATGGAAGATGGGGTTTGAAATATAGAAATTCTAGGAATGCGGGACATAAAGAAGGATTAAAAACTGTTGAAAAAATAATAAAAGCATCAATAAAGTATAAAATTAAGTTTCTGACATTATATGCTTTTTCTACAGAAAATTGGAAAAGACCCAAAAAAGAAATAAATTATCTTTTTAATTTATTGGAAAATTTTTTAACTCATAGACTTAATGATATTCATAATCAAAATATTAGAATAAAAATTTTAGGTGATAAAAAATTTTCAACCAAGTTGAATAATCTTTTAAATTACGCAGAAAAAAAAACTTCAAAAAATTCAAAATTACAAATTAATCTAGCATTAAATTATGGGTCAAAACTGGAACTTTTGAATGCTTTCAAAAAAATTAATAAAAAAAAGATTAAAATTAATGAAAAAAATTTAGAAAAACATCTACAAACTAAATATATTCCAGATCCAGAAATACTAATTAGAACTGGCAATACTAAAAGACTGAGTAATTTTTTATTATGGCAACTAGCTTATTCAGAAATTTTCTTTGAAAAAAAATTATGGCCAGCTTTTACTGAAAAAGATTATAAAAATATTATAAAAAACTATAAAAATATTAAAAGAAACTTTGGAAAAATATGATTTATACAGAATTACAAAAAAGAATTCTTAGTTCAATAATATTAATACCATTATCATTCTTTTTTATTATTCAAGGTTCTTTTACTTTTATATTTTTTTTAAGCTTAGTTTTAATGGTTACAAGTTTTGAGTGGTTAAAAATGACAAATAATAAAGATTTACTTAGAGCACTAGGATTATTTTTTTTATTTTTTTCCTTTTATACAGCAATTTATCTAAGACAATTTATTGGTTTAAATTTCTTTTTATTTTTAATTATAGTTTGTATTTTTACTGATATTGGTGGTTACCTATTTGGTAAGATATTTAAGGGTCCAAGGTTATCAAAAATCAGTCCAAATAAAACATATTCTGGTGTCTTTGGAAGTTTTTTCATTTCATTAATTTCCGGCATGATTTATGTAAAATATTTAGGCCAAAAAAGTAAAATTCTTTTAGATACCAATCCCATATTTATAATTTTATTAATTTTATTTATTTCAACAATCAGTCAAATAGGAGATTTAATTATCTCATATTTTAAAAGAAAAGCTAAATTGAAAGATTCAGGAAGAATTTTACCTGGACATGGAGGTTTTTTAGATCGAATTGATGGTATAATTTTTGTGATGCCAATAACATATCTTTTTGTATTAAAAATTTTAATTTCTCAATTAGATCTTATTAAGTAATGAAAAAAAAAATTGCAATTCTTGGATCTACCGGTTCAATTGGAAAATGTTTAATAGATATAATAAAAAGAGATAAAAAAAATTTTGAGATAGTACTTCTTACTTCAAATGAAAATTATAAAGAACTTTTAAAACAAGCAAAATTTTTTAAAGTTAAAAATTTAATTATCACTAATGTTGAATGTTATAATAAATTTAAAAAAAATAATAATTCAAGAAAAATTAAAATTTATAACAATTTCGAAAATTTTGAAAAAATTTTTAAGAAAAAAATTGATTATACCATGAGTTCTATTTCGGGTATTCAAGGATTAAAACCAACTATTGAAATCATTAAATATACAAAAAAAATAGCAATTGCAAATAAGGAATCAATTATATGTGGATGGGATTTAATTGAAAAAAAATTAAATAAGTATAAGACTAAATTCATACCTGTAGACTCAGAACATTTTTCTATTTGGTATGCTTTAAAAGATATTGAAAAAAATTTAATAGAAAAAATATATTTAACTGCATCAGGTGGACCATTTTTAGACAAATCTCTAAAAAACTTAAATAAAGTAAATATTAAACAAGTTACAAATCATCCTAATTGGAAAATGGGGAAAAAAATTTCAACAGACTCTGCAACGATGATTAATAAAGTTTTTGAAGTTATAGAGGCAAAAAGATTGTTTAAAGTTTCATATAAAAAGTTAGCAATTATTATTCATCCAAAATCATATGTTCATGCAATTATTAAATTAAAAAATGGAATAACTAAAATTATTGTTCATGATACAAATATGAAAATTCCAATTTTTAATTCATTATATTCATCAAAAAAAATAATTAATTCTAAAAAATTAGATTTTGAAACTTTAAATAATTTAGATTTTAAAGCTGTAAATCCTATAAAATTTCCATTAATCAAAGTCCTCAAAATGTTACCAAACAACACTTCGTTATTTGAAACCATTTTGGTATCCATTAATGATAAATTTGTAGAGTTATTTTTGAGTAATAGGATTAAATTTACTGATATTTCAAGAAAAATGCATAAAATGCTTAATTTATATAACTTTAAAAAATATAAAAAAATTAAACCAAAAAATATTGATGAAATTATAAAAATGAATACTAAAATTAAAAATGATATTGAATATTTTATAAAAACTAGAAATGTCTAAACCAAAATATAAGATAATTTTATTTATAATTTTTTTTACCTTAGCTTTTAGTTCATGGTTAAGAGCAGAAATAATAGATAAAATAAATATAACTGGAAACGAGCGAATTTCAAAAGAAACAATTAAAATGTTTGCAGGTGTATCTCTTAAAGATGATTTATCTGAAAGTGACTTAAACTTGATACTCAAAAAATTGTATAATACAAACTTTTTCGATTTAGTATCTATTAAAATTAAAGATAAGATTCTAATTATTGATGTTAAAGAAAATCCAATAATACAAAATATTAATTATGAAGGAATTAAATCATCTGAAATTTTAAAAAATTTAAAAAAAAATGTTTTATTAAAATCTAGATCTTCCTTCAACGAAGTTTTGTTAGACAAAGATAAAAAAAGAATTAAAAAATTTTTGAAAGATTCGGGCTACTATTTTTCTTTAATAGATATCACAATAGAGGAATTAGAGGATAATAAAATTAATCTAACTTACAATATTTCACTTGGAGAAAAAGCAAAAATTAAAAAGATTTCTTTTATCGGAGAAAAGATCTTTAAAGATAAAAAGTTAAAAGGGATTATTTTAAGTGAGGAATATAAACCCTGGAAATTTTTGTCTGGAAAAAAATATTTGAATGAGTCTATGATTAAATATGACGAAAGATTGTTAAAAAATTTTTATTTAAACAAAGGCTATTATAATGTAATTGTAAATTCATCATTTGCAAAAATGACAGAAAACCAAGAGTTTGAGTTAATATTTAACATTGATGCAAATCCAAAATTATTTTTTGGTGATTTAAAAATAGATTTACCAAGTGATTTTTCTGAAACTAATTATTTAGATGTTAAAAAATTTTTAAAAAAACTAGAAAATGAGCCATATTCAATTAATCGTATTGAGGATATTGTAGAAAAAATTGAAACAATTACTATTAATGAGCAATATGAGTCAATTAAAGCAAGTGTGAATGAAATAATAATTTCTGATAAAATAAATATTAATTTTAAGATAGAAGAAACAGAAAAATTTTTTGTAGAAAGAATTAATATTTTTGGAAATAACGTCACCAGAGAGTCAGTAATTAGAAATCAAATCGAAATTGATGAAGGTGATCCTTTTAATCAAATTCTTTACTCAAAATCTTTAAATAATATTAATGCTCTCAATTTTTTTGAAAAAGTTGAAGGTGAAATTTTAGACGGTGACGAATTTAATACAAAAATAATTAATATTACTATTGAAGAAAAAGCTACAGGTGAAATCTTTGCTGGTGTTGGAACAGGAACAGATGGTTCAAGTTTTTCTTTTGGGGTAAAAGAAAATAATTACTTAGGAAGAGGTATTATGCTTGATAGTAATGTAAATGTTTCTGATGAGAAAATTAAAGGTAAATTTATAGTATCTAACCCGAACTATAAAAATTCAGATAAAAACCTTGACTTATCGCTAGATGCTACTTCTGTAGATAGATTAGCAACTTCCGGATATAAATCAAATGTTACGGGATTTTCAGTCGGTACACAGTTTGAGTTTTTAGATGATTTAAGACTTGGTTTATCAACAAAAAATATTATCGAAAAAATAGATGTTGATGCAAGTGCGTCAACCAAACAAAAAAAACAAGATGGAAATTATTTTGATAGTTTTATTGGAGTAGATTTCCTTTATGATAAAAGAAATCAAAGATACCAAACTACTAGTGGTTTTTTCAGTAATTACAGCGTGAATATGCCAATTTTAAGTGATACGAATACATTAACTAATACTTATAACTATAAAGTTTTTAAAGAACTTTATGAAAATAATGTTTCAACATTATCAATCTTATTTAAAGGTGCTAGTTCTTTGAGCAATGATGACATTAAACTTTCAGAGAGATTATATATTCCTGGAAAGAGATTAAGAGGTTTTGAAACAGGTAAGATTGGACCTAAAGATGGAAATGATTTTATTGGTGGAAATTATGTATCAAGTATTAATGCCACAACTACAATTCCAACTTTACTAGAAAATGTTCAAAGTGTAGATGTTGTTCTTTTTGCAGATGCGGCAAATATTTGGGGAGTGGATTATGACAGCTCTTTGGACAAAAATGGCATAAGAAGTTCAGTTGGTGTTGGAATAGACTGGTTAACTCCAGTTGGGCCCTTGACATTTTCATTTGCTCATCCGGTAACAAAAGAACCTACTGACATTGAACAAACATTTAGATTTAATATAGGTACAAGTTTTTAAAAATGAAAATAGTAAAAAGACTTTTAGCTATTTTTATAGTGCTATTTGTTTTGACACCATCCTCTTTTAGTCAGGATCAAATTGTTTATTTAGATTTAGATTATGTTGTGGTAAATACAAAAGCCGGTAAATCAATTTTGAATGAATTGGAGAATTCAAAAAATATAGCTTTATCAAAATTTGAAAAAAAAGGAAAAGAGCTTAAAAAAATTGAGGAAGAAATTAATAAACAAAAAAATATTATCTCTGAAGATGAATTAAGGAAAAAATTAATTGAATTTAGAAAGGAGGTCTCAACTTATCAAAAAAATAGACAAACGGTTATTAATGACTTTAATAAAAAAAAAAAATCAGAATTTGATAAGTTTTTTAAAAAAATTACGCCGATTATTGAAAATTATGTAAATGAAAATAAAATTGATTTTGTTCTGGATAAAAAAAATATTTTTGTTGCCAGTAAAAAAAAAAATATAACTCAAGAGATAATTAAGATAATTGATTCTAAAATTAAATGAGTACAACTTTAAATAAAAAACAGATTACAGAACTTCTGCCCCATCGTGAACCTATGTTGTTGATTGATGAACTATATGACATTAAAAAACTATTTTCAGCCACAGCTGTTGTTAACGTTAGAAGGGATAGTTTTTTTGTCAATGGCCATTTTCCTGGCCAACCAGTTATGCCAGGTGTTTTGATTGTTGAATCTTTTGGGCAGGCAGCAGCAGCTTTAACAGCCCATGGTTTGGATAAATCAACCTATGAAAATAAATTAGTATTTTTGATGGGAGTAGAGAAAGCAAGGTTTAGAAATCCAGTTGTACCTGATTGTAAGTTAATATTAAAAATAGAGGCTATCAGATCTCATGGCCGTGTTTGGAAATACAAAGGTGAAGCATTTGTTGATGATAAAAAGATGGCAGATGCAATATGGTCAGCTACAATTGTCGATAAGAAATAATTAGCAATAATTCTTGATAACACAACAACCTGTGCTTTGGTAAAAGCATTTATGTCTAATCCATTTTTTATTAATAATGGACCATTTAAAATTTCAGAAATCTTTAAAATTTTAAATATTGAACTTAAAATTGAGGAAAATCTGTTAATAAAAGATATTCAGGATTTATATAATGCTGACAAAGAGTCTATTACATTTTTTCATTCAAAAAAATACAATCAAATAGCAAAAAAAACCAAAGCTTCATATTGTATTACAACACAAAATTTAAAAGACTATCTTCCAAAAAATTGTACTCCTATTGTGGTTGAAAATGTATTAATTTCGACTTCACTTGTTACTCAAAAGTTTTATCCAAATTCAATTGAGGATGAGTATGATGCCTCCGCTGTTGATATACAAGAAACCACTCTAAAAGATATAGTAACCGCTGGAAAAAATGTATTAGTTGGAGACAATGTCAAAATTGGTAAAAATTGTTTAATTGGACATAATTCAATTATAGAACGCAATGTTCAAATTGGTGATAATTGTAAAATTGGATCTAACACAATTTTAAGAAATTCTGTGATAAAAGATAATGTAACTATTTTAGATAATTGTATAATTGGAAAAAAAGGATTTGGTTTTTTTCCATCACAGAGTAAAAATTTGAGATATCCTCATATAGGTATCGTTATAATCAATGAAAATTCTGAAATTGGATGTGGATCTACAATAGATCGTGGTTCTTTATCTAATACAGAAATTGGTAAAAATACTTTTTTAGACAATCAAATTCATATAGCACATAATGTTAAAATTGGTGAAAATACAATTATAGCTGGACAAGTTGGAATTGCAGGAAGTTCGATTATTGGTAATAATGTGAAAATTGGCGGTCAAGCTGGAATATCTGGACATCTCAGAGTAGGAAATAATGTTGAAATCGGTGGGGGCAGTGGTGTTATTAAAGATATACCTGATAATGCAAAAGTTATGGGTTATCCAGCAAAAAGTATTAGAGAATTTTTGAAAAATAATAGATGATTCATAAAACTGCTATCGTTGATCCAAAATCTAAAATATCATCTAATGTAGAGGTAGGTCCCTATTCAGTAATTGGACCAAATGTTGAGGTAGGAGAAAATACTATTATCCATTCTCATGTTAGTATTGTGGGAAACACCAGGATTGGGAAAAAAAATAAGATATATCCATTTGCTTCAATTGGAAACGATCCTCAAGATCTTAAATTCAATGGTGAGGAAACTAAATTAGAAATTGGAGATAACAATAAAATTAGAGAATATGTAACAATAAATCCAGGGACTAAAGGTGGGGGTGGTATTACTAAAATTGGTAATGGATGTTTATTTATGGTTTCTTCTCATATAGCACATGATTGCTTGGTCGAGGACAATGTAATACTTGCAAATAATGTTCCTCTTGGTGGACATGCACATATTGAGCAAAATGTAATAATCGGAGGCAATTCAGCTGTGCAACAATTTACTAGAGTAGGTAAGTTTGCAATGATAGGTGGAATGTGTGGGGTTGTAAGAGATATCATCCCTTATGCGATGGTACATGGAAATAGAAGTATTCTTCAGGGTTTAAATTTAATTGGTTTAAGAAGAAAAAATATAAGTAATAAAGAAATCTTAGTTTTAAGTGAAGCATATAAAGAAATCTTTAAAAACGAAAATTTGACGGAAAATTTAAAAAATTTAAATGCTGAATTCAAAAAAAATGGTCTTGTAAAAGACGTTGTTGAATTTTTAGAGAAAGATAAAAAAAGACCAATATGTACACCATTTTCAAAATAAAATGATAGGTTTGTTTTTAGGTGATACAGATTTTTCGAAAATCGTTCTAAAAAAAATAAAAAAATTAAAAAAAAAGTACTTTATAATTGATTTTTCCAATAAGAATGATTTTGCTAAAGAAAAAAATTCTTACAGAATAAGTATTGGAAAATTTGGAAAAATAATAAATTTAATAAAAGAAAAAAAATCAAATAAAGTTCTTTTTGCTGGGAAAATTGCTAAACCAAAATTTTCTACATTGAGATTAGACCTAAAAGGTATTTATTACATGCCAAGTATTATAAAAGCTGCTAAATTAGGCGATGCAGCTATAATTAAAGTCATAATTGAAATCCTTAAAAATGAAAAAATTGATGTTATAAGCTCAATTCATTTCAATCCTGAGTTAACCGGTAAAAAAGGTTTACATACAAAGATAAAACCTTCTCGATCAGATATTAAATCAATCAATAGAGGTATAAAATATTTAGCTAAAACAAATAGTTATGATCATATTCAAGCAATAGCAGTAAGAGATAATAAGATAATAGCAAAAGAGGACAATAGAGGTACCAAAAAAATGATGACTAAATTAAAAAATAATTCCGGTGGTATTTTAATAAAATTTCCAAAAAAAAAACAAGATTTGAGAATGGATTTACCAACAATAGGGATCCAAACTATTAAAGATTGTAAAAAATATGGATTAAAAGGAATAGTTCTTAAATCAAAAAAAAATATCTTTTTAGATAAATCTAAAAGTATTGAATTTGCTAATAAAAATAAAATTTTTATTTTGATAAAATGAAAAAAATATTTGTACTTACAGGAGAACCCTCTGGAGATAAATTAGCTTCCACGGCAATTTCAAAACTTCAAAAAGATTATACCGACATTGAATATTTATCTGTAGGCGGATCAAATTTAAGAAAAATTGGTATTAATTCCATCTTTGATTTAAAAGAAATAACTTATTTGGGTTTTACGAGTGTTTTATTAAATATTTTTAAGATTAATAAAAGAATTAATCAAGCTGTCAATGAAATCTTAAAATTTAATCCAGATATTTTGTTTAGTGTCGATAGTCCAGATTTTACTTTAAGAGTTGCAGAAAAGGTAAAAAAAATTAACCCTCAAATTAAAACAATTCACTATGTAGCCCCTCAAGTTTGGATTTGGAGAAAGGGAAGGGTAAAAAAGATTAAAAAATTTATTGATCATATTCTTTTATTATTTGATTTTGAAAAAAAATTTTTTGATGAAGAGAATATAAATAATACTTTTGTAGGTCATCCGTTAATAGAAAGTAACAAAAAAAATAAAACAGATATCAATAATTTTATTTCTAATGATAAAAAAATAATTTCTATATTTCCAGGTAGTCGAAAATCAGAAACAAATGTTTTGTTACCAATATTGATTGATTTTATAAATATGATGAACAAAAGAAATTCAAATTATAATTTTATTTTTCATGCTACTGAAGAAAACAAAAATAACATTATTGAATATATTAAAGATAAGAATTTGAATAATATTGATGTAATTTCAGATGAAAATATGAAGAAGGAAATATTATCAAATTCAATTTTTGCTGTATGTAAGTCAGGAACAATATCACTTCAAGTTTGTAATGCTAATATTCCTTCAATAATTATTTATAAGTTAAATTTTATAAATTTTATGATCTTTAAATTATTGGTAAATGTTAAATTTGCGAATATCATCAATATAATTAATAATAAAGAAGTCATTCCTGAATTGTTGCAAAGTGAGTGTAATGCAAAAGAAATTTATAATTCTGTTTTATATATGCTTAAAAATCCAGAGATTGGAAAAAAACAATTAGAACAATGCAATCAAACTTTAAAGGGAATTAGATCGAATTCTTCATCATCTAATGAAGTAGCCTCGATCTTAAGAAATAGTCTTGTTGGATAATCTTTTTTCAACCTCTTCTTTGCCAAGAGATATAATTATATCATAAATACCAGGACCAAATTTTGACCCTGTTAAAGCCACTCTTAAGGGCTGACCAACACCTTTAAAATTGGTATTATTAGATTTTATTAGATCCTGAACTATCGGCTCTAAATTTTCTCTTGTAAAGTTGCTGATTTCTTTAATATTATCTTTAAATTCAGAGATAATTTTTTGTGCATTAGCATCAATTAATTTTAGGTCTTCTTTATTAAAGCTAACTTCATCATTAATAATATATTGGCTGTTATTATATATATCCTCTAGTGTTTTAGCTTTATTTTTAAGAAAAGTTAGAGATTTTTTAATTTTATCTTTCTTCTCCTCAATAATCTTATTTTTAAAAATTTCACAATAGTTAATGAGTTGATTAAAAAGTTCATTTTCATCAATACTTTTTATGTAGTGTTCATTCATAGATAGAATTCTACTTAAATCTAATTTTGATGGTGATTTTCCAATACCTTCAAGATTAAAATATTTTACACTTTCATCTAAAGTAAAAATTTCTTTATCTTCATATGACCAACCCAATCTTAAAAGGTAATTTCTCAAAGCATCTGGCATAATACCTATTTTAGAATAGTCCTCTAGAGTTGATGCTTTATCTCTTTTAGATAATTTTTTTCCCTCCATTGTGTGAATTAATGGTATATGTGCAAACGTTGGTAAGGCCCATCCCATTGCCTTATAAATTTGAATTTGTTTAAATGTATTGATTTTATGATCATCACCTCTAATAATATGTGTCATATTCATCTGATGATCATCAACAGCAGCAGATAAATTATAAGTTGGTGTGCCATCATTTCTTAATATTACAAAATCTTCGATAGTATTATTTTCAATTTCTACATTTCCCTGAACTTTATCTTTTAATATTGATGTACCATCAATTTTACTTTTAAATCTAATTACTGGTTTAATATCTTTAGGCGCTTCATTTTCATTACTGTCCCTCCATTTTCTATCATAAACGTATGGAATTTTTTTTTGCTTAGCTCTTTTTTTTTGTGCTTCAATTTCTTCAGTCGAACAATAACATTTATAAGCATTACCTTTTTTTAATAGTTCGTTTGCAACTTTGATATGATCGTCAATTTTTTGAGATTGTATATATTCTGTTCCATCATGATTGATACCTATCCATTGCAAAGATTTTATAATTTGATTTTTGTATTCCTCTCTTGATCTTTCTTTGTCTGTATCTTCTATACGTAGAAAAAAATTACCATTTTGGTTTTTTGAATATAACCAATTAAATAAGGCTGTTCTCACCCCACCAATATGCAAAGGTCCAGTAGGTGACGGAGCAAATCTAGTTGCTACTTTTTTCATTAAAAATGGTTTAGACTATTTTTTTAGAAGTTTCTATATAAAGATACTAAAACACCTTGAACTTTTACTCTATCAGGGCCAAAAATTTTGGTTTCATAGTTTTTATTAGCACTTTCTAACGCTACTACTTTACCTTTTTTTCTAATTCTTTTTAGCATAGCTTCGTGTTCATCAATTAGTGCTACCACTATTTTTCCATTATCAGCTGTATCAGTTCTTTTGATGATGACTGTGTCACCCTCATGAATTCCAGCCTCAATCATTGAATCTCCTTGAACTTTAAGGCCAAAATAATCTCCATTTTTTTCTAAGTTATTTGGTAATGGAATTCTGGAAACTTCATTTTGGATTGCCTCAACTGGTGTTCCAGCTGCTATTTTACCTAAAACTGGCACTTCAGCATCGTCGGATAAAGGTTTTTCTTCATCCAAACCTCCCTTGATGACACTTGGGGAAAAATTATTGTAAATATCATTTGCAGAAGCAGTCTCTGGTAATTTTATAACCTCTAAAGCTCTAGCTTTATGAGCAAGCCTTTTAATGAAACCTCTTTCTTCTAAAGCACTAATTAATCTGTGAATCCCAGATTTTGATTTAAGATTTAGTGATTCCTTCATTTCTTCGTAAGAGGGAGATACACCAGAGCTTCTCAACTTCTTGTTGATAAATAAAAGCAGGTTTTTTTGTTTTTTTGTTAGCATAAGAACAAATATCGTACAAACGATGTTCTATAAAAGTTCTTCATAATTAACAATAGTTAAAAAGTAAAGAAAATAAAGACTTTTTTGACTATAAAACGGAAAAAATCGAATTATCGTCTAAATTTTTTAAAAGTGATTCACCAATTAAAAAGGTTTTGATGGATGTTTTATTTGAAAGTTCCAACAATTCTTCTTTAGTTTTAATTCCACTTTCAGAAATTAGTGGGCCAGGGTGATTAACTAAAACATCGTGAATATCATAAGTTGTATTAATATCAGTTTTTAGAGTTTTTAAATTTCTGTTGTTAATACCTAGTAAAGCATTTTTAAATCTAAGTGCTTGTTTAGCTTCATTAACAGTATGAACCTCTACAATAACTGACATATTCAACTTTAAAGCTTCTTCATATAATTCATCTGCCAATTTATCTGAAACTCCAGCTAAAATAATTAAGATAGCATCAGCACCATAACTTTTAGCTAAAGGAATTTGAAATTTATCTATAAAAAAATCTTTACAAAGAATTGGTAAATTAACATCTTGTTTAATTTTACTAATATGTAGTAAGTTTCCTAAAAAAAAATCCTCCTCAGTTAAAACAGATAAACAGGTTGCTTTATTTGATTTATACATATTAGCTATTTTTACAGGATCGTAGTCTTTAATAATTATACCTGCAGAGGGACTTGCTTTTTTTATTTCAGCAATAATTGAGAATTTTTTATTTTCAATATTCTTTTTAATCGTATCTTTAAAATCAACATATGTACTATTATTTTTTATTAATTCTTCGAGTGACTCAAGACTTATATTTTTTTTAAGCTCTAAAATTTTTTCACTTTTAATATTTATTATTTTTTCAAGAACATTTTCAGCCATTTTGAATTTTCTCTAGTTGTTTAAATGTTTGACCTGATAAAATATGTTTTCTAGCATCATCATAAGCTTTATCGAAATTCTGATGAGTTTCATTTACAATTAATCCTGCTGCCGCATTTAAACAAACCGCTTTAGAAAAATCATTATCCTCGCCTTTAAATATATTAATCATTTTACCTGCATTAAAAGCTGCATCATTACCAATGAGATTTTCAAACTTATCTGCATTTATATTTAACTTATTTGGATCAATAATAATCTCTGAGATAACACCATCTTTTAATTGAATTACATTAGTTTTAGCATAAGGTGAAATTTCATCTAATCCATCTTCACTATTGACTATCCAAGCAAATTTAATATCTAAATTTTTAAAAGCATTAGCAAATATTTTTAAGAGTTGTTTATCGAATACACCAACTACTTGTCTTTTTACTAGAGCAGGGCTACTTAGTGGTCCAATCATATTAAATATAGTTCTTTTTCCAATCTTTTTCCTAGTGGGTCCGACAAATCTCATTGCACTATGATAATTAGGTGCAAACATAAAACCAAAATTATTTTTATTAATTTGAGTCTCAATTTCATTTGGTTCTAAATTAATTTTTATATTTAAAGCTTCTAAAACATCACCTGATCCACACTTGGAAGATACAGCTTTATTTCCATGTTTAGCGACTTTAACACCCATGCTTGAAAGTAATAATGCTGAGGCTGTTGATATATTAAGTGTATTCATACCATCTCCACCAGTCCCACAAGTATCAATACAGTTTTCTACATTTACTCTTTTAGACTTGTTTCTAAGAACAAAAACTCCACCAGCTACCTCATCAGAAGACTCACCTTTTGCTGATAAAAGTGTCAAAAAATCAAATATTTCTTGGTCTTCTGCTTTACCCTCCATCAGTAATTCAAAAGCAGATTTACTTTCATCAAAAGTTAAATTTTCCTTTTTCTTAATTTTTTCAATGAATTGTTTCATTAATCCTAAATTCTTATAAAATTTTTTAAAATTTTAATTCCTAATTTAGTTTTAATACTTTCAGGGTGAAATTGCACTCCATGTATATGATATTTCTTATGTTGTACTCCCATTATAAGTCCATCCTGAGTCTGAGCAGTAATTTCAAGATCTTTAGATAATGATTTTTTATCAATAATTAAGCTGTGATATCGAGTGGCTTCAAACGTTTTAGGGAGATTTTTTAAAATACCCACTTTTTTTGAAAAAATCTTACTAGTTTTTCCATGCATTAGCTTTCTAGCTTGAATAATTTTTGAGCCAAATACTTGACCTATAATTTGATGGCCTAAACAAACTCCAAGAATTGGTATTTTTTTATATAAAGATTTAACAATTTTAAGACAATTACCTGATTGATTTGGATTGCCAGGCCCAGGTGAAATTACGATCTTATGATATCTTTTTTTTATAATTTCATTAGATGTAATTTGATCATTTCTAATCACTTCAACATTCACTTTTAATGAAGACAAATAATGATAGAGATTAAAAGTAAAACTATCGTAATTATCAATTAAAATTATTTTTTTCATTTCAACGCATTAATTAAAGCTTTTGCTTTATTTACTGTTTCTTCATATTCTTTTAATGGTTTGCTATCTGCAACAATCCCGGCCCCAGCTTGTACATAAAATTTATCATTTTTTGCAACAGCTGTTCTTAAAGCAATACATGTATCAAATTCTCCATTAGCAGCGAAATATCCAATACCACCGGCATAAACTTTCCTTTTTGTAGTTTCTAATTCATCAATAATTTCCATAGCTCTTATTTTAGGTGCTCCAGACACAGTTCCAGCTGGAAAACCAGCTAAAAGAGACTTAAATTTAGAAAATCTTTTATCATGTTTACCTATTACGTTAGAAACTATATGCATCACATGTGAATACCTTTCAATTATAAAACTTTCTGTAACCTTAATCGAATTAGTTTTAGATACCTTTCCGGCATCATTTCTTCCAAGATCTAATAACATTAGATGTTCAGAAAGCTCTTTTTTATCTTTAAGTAAATCTTTCTCATAAAAACGATCCTCTTTTACTGTTTTTCCTCGAGGTCTTGTTCCTGCAATGGGTCTTACAGTTATTTCGCCATCTCTTAATCTTACTAATATTTCAGGACTGGCGCCTATTATTTGAAAATCAGTGAAATTAAAAAAAAACATAAATGGAGATGGATTAGTTATTCTCAATTTTTTATAAATATCGATTGGTTTTTTTGTCAACTTAGTCTCAAAACGCTGGCTTAAAACAACTTGAAATATATCTCCTAATTTAATGTATTTTTTTGCCTTATTAACTATAGATAAAAATTTATTTTTAGAAGTATTTGAATTAATTATAATTTTTTGTGACTTTCGATTTATTTCATTATCTATTTTTTGAACAGATGATTGCAAAGCAAGTTTAAAAAGGTCAGATTGGATATCTTTGTATTTATCTTTATAATTTGTAATTTTTTCATCTTTAAAAATATTATTGATAAAGAATATTTCCTTTTTTAAATTGTCATGAATAATAAGTGTTCTTGGACGTAATAATCTAACATCAGGTAATTTTAGGTCATCTTTACAATTGTTTGGGATTTTTTCGATGTACCTAATTGCATCGTATGAAAAATATCCTGAAATCAAAGAACAAATTTTCGGTAATTTATTAGGAGTTTTAAACTTAAAATCTTCAATTATTTTTTCAATCAAATATTTAGGTTTATCCCTTAACTTAATTTTTTTATTTTTCTTTATTAAATAAGAATTATTATTATTAAATTCCCAAATTTTATCAGGATTTTTACCAAATATAGTGTATCTGCCTCTAATCTTACCTTTTTCTACTGACTCAAAAATAAAGCTATTTTTTTCAATTAAAAAGTTATCAATTAAATTAATTATTTCTTCATCAGTTTTTACTTTTTTTGATGTATAGATTATTTGATTTTCGTTGTTTCTGTGTCGAAACTTGAATTCTTTGAAGCTTCGATTAATTTTCATTTAAAATAGTTTTTAACTCGTTCAATAGTCTGTTGATTTAAAGAAACATCATATTTGTCATTTAAAAATGTATCATAAGATTTTAATAATGAATTTTTGTTGTTAGAATTTTGTTTTGCAATATATTGTTTAAATTCATCTTTATTTGTATCTATGATTTGTTTTTCAAATTTTTTGACTTTTGCTAAGTAAATATTGTTATTTTCATCATTTACTAAAGTAAATGATTTCTCAGGTAAGCTATATAAAACTTCAACAGCATTAATATCAAATTTTTTATTATCTCGCACAGAATTCAAATTTATTGCCTGGATCTTATCTTTTCCCATCTCTAAAAAATTATTGTCATTAAATTTTTTATTGGTTATTTCATTTAATAATTTTTGGTTATAATCAAATTTATTTTTTTGAAAAACTAATTCGAGCACTTCTTCTTTAATTTGTTTATCACTTAAATCTGGTGATTTTTGGGTAATATTTTTTATGTTATATAGGATATAATCATTTTTATTTTCAAAAATATCAAATTTATTATTTCTTAATTCATAAATCTTTTTTTCAATTTCATCTTTATCTGTAGAAAATCTAAAATTACTAATATCAACCGATTTTAAATCAAAATTTGATGTGATTGTTTGAAAATCAATTTCATTGGATATAGCAACTTCAATTTCATCAATTTTGTCAAAAAAAGATTGATTGAAATCATCTACTCCAATTAAATTTTTAGGATTTATGATTGTGTAGCTGAAATCTAAGTACTCTATTTTTAACTCACCTTTATTATCCTTAATAAAATTTTCTAATTCTTTATCTGTGATATCATCTTTATTTACATAAAAATCATTTAAATCAATGAATTCTATTTCAAGTTTTTGATTTTCTTCTTTAAATAGTTTTGTTGTAAGAAATTGAGGGGAGGTTGTACCTGCCCCAATATAATCAAAAAGATTTCTTTGTAATTCTCGTAATTTAAGTCTTTGTTCAAAACTTGGAGCGGATAAATTATTTTCTAATAAAAATTTTTCATATTTAATTCTTTGAAAAACACCATTTTCATCTCTAAAATTTTTATTTTCTTTTATTTTTTTTAATAAAGTAATTTCAGAGATTGTCAGATCAAAATCTTTTATTTCTAAATCAAGTAAAGTAGTAGAAACTAAACCAGACAGAATTTCTTCAATAATGTTTTGTTCTAAATTTTCTTTGATTGTTTTTTCAGGGATTCCCGATTTATTAACATAATCAATAAAATCTTTAGTGGAAATATTATTGTTATTAATTTTAGCAATATTGTTAGTATTACCACTACTAAACATCCCACCCATACCCCAAAATACAAATGGTAAGATAATTATACCAACAAAAACCCAAGCAAGTTTTGTTTTTGCAAAATTTCTTAAACTACTAATCATTATTATAAATTTATTGATCTATAAAAAGCAAACCTATAAATTAAAATAAGCCTCATGACAAATAAATATATGTATTTTATTGCCAATTGGAAAATGTTTGGTGTTTTAAATTCACTATATACGCTGAATAGAGTTGTAAAATTTTTAAAAAATTTCAAAAAAAGAAAGTTTATAAAAATAATTTACTGCCCACCAAGCACTTTAATAGAGCGAATGTCAAAAAAATTGAGAGGTTCAAATATTGAAGTTGGTGCTCAAAATTGTCATGAGCAGGATGTTTATGGTGCTTTTACAGGTTCAGTCAATTCTTCAATGTTAAAAAGTGTTGGTGCTAAATATACTATTATTGGCCACTCTGAAAATAGACAAGCTGGTGAAACTGATAAATTAATTAATCTTAAAATTAAAAGTGCACTGAAGTCTGGGCTGAAGGTAATTTTTTGTATTGGTGAGACGCTTAAAGCAAAAAGAAAAAAAATTACTAAAAGTGTTTTAAAAAAACAGATTAAAGCAGGTTTAAAAAATATTAAAAATAATAAAAAAATTATTATCGCTTATGAACCAGTTTGGTCAATTGGTACAGGAATTATACCTAAATCTGATGACTTATTTACGACAATCAGTTTTATTAAAAAAGAAAAAAAGAATTACAAAGTTCTTTATGGTGGTTCAGTAAATCCAAAAAATATTAATCAATTGAAATCTATAAATAATATTGATGGTTACTTAATAGGTGGGGCGTCTCAAGATCCTAAAAAATTTATTGATATAATTAAAAAAACATATAATTAACCCTTCATGGAAAATATATTGTTAATTTTAAACATCATATTCGGATTAATATTAGTATTATTAGTTTTGATGCAAAAGTCTGAGGGTGGTGCTTTAGGAATTGGAGTTTCTCAGGAAAGTTTTATGTTTTCCAGATCAGCAGGTAATTTCATGACCAAAGCAACAGCTGTTGTTGCTACTTTATTTATAATTTGTAGTTTAGCACTTACAATTGTATCTAGAGGAGAATTAACACCTACATCATCTGTTTTGGATACTATTGAAGAAAAAGCAGAGGATACTCCCGCTATTCCAGAAAATAATAATTAATACTTTTAATTTTCTTTTTTATTCGCTATAAGATACTTCCATGGCGCGATTTATTTTTGTCACGGGCGGCGTGGTTTCATCGTTAGGAAAAGGTCTCTCTTCTGCATCTCTAGCTTATTTACTTCAATCGAGAGGGTATAAAGTTAGATTAAGGAAATTAGATCCTTATTTAAATGTAGATCCTGGAACAATGAGCCCATTTCAACACGGAGAGGTTTTTGTAACTGATGATGGTGCTGAAACAGATTTGGATCTTGGGCATTATGAAAGATTTACTGGAGTATCTGCAAAGAAGTCTGATAATATTACAACAGGTAAAATTTATAATGATGTTTTAAAAAAAGAACGTGAAGGAAAATATCTCGGAAAAACAGTTCAAGTTATTCCACATATAACTGATAGAATAAAAGAGTTTATAAAGAATGATTCATCGAAAGAAGATTTTGTCATTTGTGAAATTGGTGGAATTGTTGGTGATATTGAGAGTCTACCATTTATTGAGGCCATAAGACAATTTGCAAATGATATAGGAAAAAAAAATGCATTATTTATCCATCTTACCTTAGTACCTTATTTAAAGTCCTCAGATGAAATTAAAACTAAACCTACCCAACATTCTGTTAAAGAATTGAGAAGTATAGGTGTTCAACCTGACATTATAATATGCAGATCAGAAAGACCTATCCCGTTAGAACATCGTAAAAAAATCTCACTTTTCTGCAACGTAGATATTAAAAATGTAATAGAAACTGTTGATGTAAGAACAATTTATGAAGCACCGATAAGTTTTTTTAGAGAAAAACTTGATGTTCAAGTATTAAATTATTTTAAGCTTAAATCAAAAAAACCCGCAAACCTTAAACCATGGAAAAAAATAACTAAAATTATTTTACAAACTAAAAAACATGTGAATATTGCAATAATTGGTAAATATGTTGAGTTAAAAGATGCTTATAAATCTTTAGATGAAGCTCTTACTCATGGAGGTATTCAAAATAATGTAAAGGTAAATTTAGTAAGAGTTGACTCTGAAAAATTAAAAGTTTCTGAGATTAAATCAAAACTTAAACACATTTCAGGTATATTAATACCTGGTGGTTTTGGTAAACGAGGAACAAGTGGAAAAATAGAGTCAATAAAATATGCTAGAAAAAATAAAGTTCCTTTTCTTGGGATATGTTATGGAATGCAGATGGCAATTATAGAATTTGCGAGAAATCAATTAAATTTAAAAAAAGCAACTTCGAGTGAATTTGATAGAAACGGCATACCTGTAATTGGATTAATAAATGAGTGGATTAAAGATGGAAAAACTATCAAAGGTACAGATAAAAATCTAGGTGGAACAATGAGATTAGGTTCTTATGATGCAAAATTACAAAATAATTCTAAAATTAAAAAAATTTATGGAAAAAAGATTATCAAAGAAAGACACCGACACAGATATGAAGTTAACATCAATCTAAAAGAAAAATTTGAAAAAAAAGGAATGAGTTTTTCTGGTTTATCGCCTGATGGTTTTTTACCTGAGATCATTGAGTTAAAAAATCATCCTTGGTTTATTGGAGTACAGTTTCATCCAGAATTTAAATCTAGACCTTTTGCTCCACATCCATTATTCTCATCTTTTATCAAAGCATCAAAAAATCATAAATGAGTAGCATTAAAGTAAATTGTGGAAAAATAGATATTTCGAACAATGATAAGATTTGTATAATTTCTGGACCTTGCCAGCTTGAAAGTGAACAACATGCAATTGATATGGCAGGAAAAATTAAGGAAATTACTTCAAAATTTGGTCTTGGATTTATTTACAAAACTTCATTTGATAAAGCGAACAGAACAAGCTTAAAAGGCAAAAGGGGAGCTGGATTAGAAGCTTCATTACCTGTATTTGATAAGATTAAAAAAGAGTTAAATGTCCCTATTCTAACAGACATTCATAATGCTGAGCAATGTGCAATCGTTTCAAAACATGTTGATGTTTTACAAATCCCGGCTTTTTTATGTAGACAAACAGACTTGTTAATTGCTGCAGCTAAAACAAATAAAATTATTAATGTAAAAAAAGGTCAATTTCTTGCACCATGGGATATGGTTAATGTAACAAAGAAAATTTCGGATTCCGGAAATGACAAAATATTAGTAACTGAAAGAGGTGCAAGTTTTGGATACAACACTTTAGTTTCCGACATGAGGTCGTTACCAATAATGGCTAAGAATGGTTATCCAGTAATTTTTGATGCAACACACTCAGTGCAACAACCAGGTGGTCTTGGAGAAAAAAGTGGTGGTCAAAGAGAGTTTGTTGAATATTTAGCAAGAGCTGCAGTTGCAGTTGGAGTTGCAGGAGTTTTTATTGAAACCCATCAAGATCCAGATAATGCTCCATCTGATGGGCCTAACATGGTACCATTAGATAAATTAGAAGATCTTCTAAAACAATTGAGCGATATAGATAATCTTATTAAAAATTAAGTGAGTAAAATTCTAAAAGTTAAAGCAAGACAAGTTTTTGATAGTAGAGGAAATCCAACTATTGAAGCAGAGGTTTATGTAAAAAACAAAAGTGCAAAAGCAATTTGTCCCTCAGGAGCTTCTACAGGTACTTATGAAGCCTACGAAAAAAGAGATACAAGTAATAAAAGATATTTAGGCAAAAGTGTATTCTCGGCAATTAATTTAATTAATTCCAAAATATCAAGAGCTCTGAGAAATAAAAATATACATGATCAAGAAAGAATAGATGAAATACTTATTAATTTAGATGGCACTAAACAAAAAACAAAACTAGGAGCTAATGCAACATTAGCGGTATCGATGGCTGCAAAAAAGTTATCAGCAAAAGTAAAAAGAATTCCTCTTTATAAATCTTTTTATGCAACAAAAAATTTTCAATTACCTTATCCATTAATGAACATTATTAATGGTGGAGCACACGCGAATAATGGTCTTAGAATTCAAGAATTTATGATTAGACCAGATAAAGCAAAATCTTTTTCTGAAGCAATGAGAATATGTTATTTAGTAATCAAAAACTTAAGTAAATTAATTAAAGCAAAAGGTTTAGCTACATCGGTTGGTGATGAAGGTGGATTTGCTCCGATGATTAATAATAACAATCAGGCCTTAGATTTGATTGTTTTATCAATTAAAAAATCAGGATTTAGAAATGGTAAAGATGTTTCAATTTGTTTGGATGTTGCAGCTAATGAATTATTTAAAAAAGGTAAATATTCTATTCACTCAAAAAAATACGTTTCCGTTGATAAAACAATTTTAGAATACAAAAAAATGATTGATAAATATAAAATTAAATCCATTGAAGATCCATTTTCTGAAAATGATTGGACGTCGTGGAGTAAATTAATGAGATCTTCTAAAAAAGTACAGATAGTTGGAGATGATCTCTATGTTACAAATTTGGAAAGGTTGAAAAAGGGATTTTTAAATGTTTCATCAAATTCAATTTTGATAAAACTAAATCAAATTGGTACAGTTACCGAAACACTTGATGTCATAAGATTTGCTCAAACTATTGGGTTTAATACTATCATTTCACATCGATCAGGAGATAGCGAAGATACATTTATTGCTGATTTAGCAGTGGGCACTAACTCCAACCAAATAAAAACAGGATCTTTAGCTAGATCTGAAAGAGTGGCCAAATATAATCAATTAATTCGTATAGAAGAAGAACTTGGAAAAAAAGCTAGAATGAATAAGATTCATTAATGCTTCAAAGATTAAAAAAAAATTACCTTTTATTAGTTTCTACTTTTTTGATTCTTTATTTCTTTTTTAATCTTTTATCTGGTCAAAGAGGATTAATTTCATATTTTGAAAAAAAAGAGATTTTAAAAAACTTAAAACAACAAGAATCTTTAATAATTAACCAAATAAGTGACTTGGAATTTAAGAATTCATTGTTAAGTGACAATCTAGATCTTGATTATATAGAATCTTTGATTAGAGAAAGGTTCATATTTGGTAAAAAAAATGAAAAAATTTATATAATTAAAAAAAATGAAAATTAGACATCCAGAAAAGCAGAATAAACCGATAAATCCAATTAAAAAAAAACCAGATTGGATAAGATCAAAATTAGTAAATAGCAAAGAATTTTTTTTAACAAAAACAATCGTAAATAAAAATAATCTTGTAACAGTTTGTCAGGAAGCTAATTGCCCAAATATCACTGAATGTTGGAGTAAAAGACATGCTACGTTTATGATCATGGGTGACACATGTACAAGAGCATGTGCTTTTTGTGATGTAAAAACTGGTAAACCAGGAAAACTAGATAATCTTGAACCAATAAAAATTTCTCAGGCTGTAAAAAAATTAAATTTAAAACATGTTGTAATAACATCAGTTGATCGAGATGATTTAGATGATGGTGGTTCGAATCATTTTTTTGAGGTTATTAACCAAACAAGAAAAACAAATCCAAATACTACAATTGAAGTTTTAACTCCTGATTTTTTAAGAAAGGGTAATGCTTATAAAAAAGTTTTAGAGGCAAATCCTGATGTTTTTAATCACAATATTGAAACTGTTCCTAGTCTTTATCTTAAAGTAAGACCCGGTTCTAGATATTTTGCATCTTTAGAACTTTTGAAAAATGCTAAAATGATAAATAAAAAAATTTTTACTAAATCTGGAATAATGGTTGGCTTAGGTGAAAAAAAAGATGAGATTTTGCAGGTAATGGATGATTTAAAAGCTGCTGATGTAGATTTTTTAACTATTGGTCAATACTTACAACCATCTGTTAGACATCATCCTCTTGATAGATACTATACACCAGAAGAATTTGATGAATTAGGATGTATTGCGAAATCAAAAGGTTTTTTATTAGTTTCTTCATCGCCATTAACAAGATCTTCTTATCATGCAGATGAAGATTTTGCTAAGCTACAACAAAATCGGATAAACAATCATTAATGCCAAAAGCTTCAGTTAAGCGATTAATTGAATGTGAAAAAAAAGACTTAATTGAACTTGTTTTAGATATAGAAAAATATCCTGAATTTGTTCCATTTTGTTTTGATGCTAAAATATATGAAAACAAACAAGATGGCGATTTGCAAAAAATTATTGCTGATTTAACCATTGGTAAAGGCCCATTTAAAGATACATACAAAAGTGATGTTACTTTTAATAAAAAAACTGATTCAATCTATGTTAAAAACATAGAGGGACCATTAAATCATCTAACAAATAATTGGACATTTAGTGATAAAAATAATGGTATTACCGAGGTGACCTTTGATATTGATTTTGAAATAAAGAATAAATTTTTAAATTCTTTAATGTTAGTCTCTTTTCAATTTGGCTTAGAAAAAATAGCTGATGCTTTTCAAAAAAGAGCTGAAGAATTATTTGGAAATTCTAAGAACTAAATCTAAAGCTTTTTTAACAGTGGCTTTTTGAATGGAAGATCTTTTTTTACTTTTAAATAAGCACTTAATTATTTGAATTTTTTTACCTTTTTTGACTCCGATATAAACTAAACCAACAGGCTTTTGTTTAGTACCACCTTTAGGGCCCGCAATCCCAGTTATAGAAACGTTAATATTGGCTTTTGATATTTTAGATAAGTTATTTACCATTGCCAAACAACATTGGTGACTAACCGCACCACATTTTTTAATAATATTTTTATTAACTCTAAGAATTCTAATTTTAGCTTGGTTAGAGTAGGTGACTAGTCCTAAATTAAATATTTTTGAAGCACCACTTATTGAGGTAATTGAACTAGCTAACATTCCACCAGTACAAGACTCAGCAACAGAAAGTTTTAATTTTTTTTTGGTTAATAGCCTGACTAAAGTTTTCATTAAATTAAATAACTGCTTAATAACATAAAACAAATTAATGATAGAACAACATATAATCCCGCACAAACATCGTCCATTATTACACCGAAACTATTTTTGTAATTTTTGTCAAAATAATTTACTGGAAATGGTTTCAGTATGTCAAAAATTCTAAAAAGCACAAAACAAATACCATAAAAAATTATGGCCTCATCAGTTGTTTTTTGCGTTCCATGGGATATTTCATAGAGATAAATTGGTATAGATTGACCTATAAATTCGTCAATAATAACTTCTTTTGGATCTTTATTTTCTTTCTCTTTTATATGGGATGCTACTGCTATAAATGAATAAATAAAAATAACAAGCAAACCTATTAAAACTATATTTGGTGATAACTTTATTATGTGAAAAACAAAATAAAGAAAAATAGTTGTAGCTAAGGATCCAAAAGTTCCAGGAATAATCTTAATTTTTCCTATCCCAAACATTGTTACTAATAATGAATTAAAAGTTTTAATCATATTTTGTAATTGAAATTATGGTTTCACAAGCGATGGCTTTTTCTTTTCCTATTAAACCTAATTTTTCTACTGTTTTACCCTTTAAATTAATTTTATTTTTATTAAGACCTGTTAGTTTTGAGACTGATTTAATTATTTTGTCTCTATATTTTGAAACTCTTGGCTTTTGACAAATTAAGTTTATATCCAAGTTATTTATGTCTAAATTAGATTTATTTAGATCAATTATAATTGGCTTTAACATTTTTGGAGATCTGATATTTTTAAATTTTTTTGTATTTGGAAAATAAGTTCCAATATCTTTTTTTCTTACAGCCCCCAAAATAGAATCAATAATTGCATGTAAGATTACATCACCATCAGAATGACCCTCAAGACCTGAATGAAAAGGAATTTTAACTCCTCCAAGATAAAGTTTTTTGTTTTTTACTAACTTGTGGATATCAAAACCTATACCATAAAAGGTTTTGGGAGTTTTGATATCATCAATATATGTAATTTTATTATTTGATTTTTCACCAGGTATAAATTTGATTTTGAAATCTTTATTTATAAATAATGTTGCTTCATCAGTAACTTTATTTTTGTGATCTTTTGCAATTTCATATAGCTCTTTAAATCTAAATGCTTGAGGGGTTTGGGTTAATAACAAATTATTTCTATTAAGATTAAATATTCGATTTTGAGTTTTATATTTTATTGTGTCTTTTGAATTGATAATTGGAACTACGGCTTTGTTATTTTTCAAATTTTTAGCAATATTTTTGAGCAATTTAATTGAGAAATTAGGCCTAGCAGCATCATGTATAAAAACATTTTTTGGCTTATATCTTTTAAGAAATTTTAAAGCTTTAAAAGAGGAGTCTGATCTTTCTTTTCCTCCTTTAATGATACTTATTAATTTAGGATACTTCTTTTTTTTTAAATATTTAAGATTATTTGAAACAATTAAAATTTTCTTAAATAGCTTTGAATTGAGGGATTTTTCTATAGAATGATCAATTATTTCTTTATTTCGGTAATTAAAGAATTGCTTCGGTATTTTTTTATTAAATCTCTTACTTTTTCCAGCAGCTAATATTACAAAATAGTTGTTCATTCGTTTAAATGCTATAATTCTAATTTATGTTAGAATTTTTGAAAAAAAATATAATCATCATTATTCTATCTAGTATCACACTATTTCTAGGTTTTTTAACCTTTTTGACATTTATTGATAGAAGTTTTGTTGATTTAAATGAAAAAAATTTACAATATTTACTAATTTCAAATATTTTTTTACTTATTTTATTATTCATATTTATTTTTGTAGAAGTTAAAAATTCAATTAAAATTGATATTGATAAAGATGGCTTAACATCAAATAAAAAATACATAACGTATTTTTCATTATTTACTTTAATACCATCAATTTTAATTTCTATTTTTTCCTTATTTCTTTTTTCTTTTGCTCTAGAAAAGTACTTTGATAAGAAAGTTACAACTGTCGTAAATAATTCCTATGAACTTGCTAAAAATTATGTTGAAGAAGTAAGAAATAAAATTCAATCAGATATAATTTTGATTGCTTTTGATACTAACAAAAGTGCAAATTTTTTAAATGAAAATGCAAAGGAGTATTTAAGGTTTTTAAGGACACAAAAACTAATAAGGGATGTTGATGAAATTCATATAATTGATGAAAATAAAAAACTATTATACTCAACTGAAAAAAAAGAAAAATATATTCCTCCTGTTGATAAAGCGCTAAATTTAGTTCTTGAAGATGATAGACCATTAAAGATAATTGACACCAAAGCAAATATTTCAGCTGCGATAATGAGATTGCAATCATCAAAAGATAGATTTATTTATGTGGTAAAATTTTTAGATAAAGATATTTCGAATTATTTAGCTGAGTCTCAAGAAGCTATAAATTTTTATTATACTGTTGAGGATAGAAGCACAGGCATAAAAATCTCCTTTTTTATCATTTATATTATAATTGTTTCATTGCTACTATTTATCTCTATTACGATCGCGATTAGATTTTCATCAAGATTTTTCAGATCTATTAACAATCTTATACTAGCATCAACAGAAATAGGTCATGGAAATTTGAATACAAAAGTACCAGAAATCAAAACTGATAAAGATATGGAAGTATTGAATAAAAACTTTAATTCTATGATTCTTAGATTAAAAAACCAGCAAGAAAAATTAATTATAAATGAGAGATATAAAGCATGGGGAAATCTATCAAGAAAGTTAGCCCATGAAATCAAAAATCCTCTTACACCAATACAATTAACAATAGATCGAATTAGAAATAAATATTCGAAACAAATAACCAATGAAGATCAACAATCATTTAAAGAAAATTTAAAAATTATAAACTCTCAAATAAAACAAATAGAAAATTTAGTAAATGAATTTTCTGATTTTGCGAGAATGCCAAAACCTACTTTAAAGAAAAATAATTTAGTAAAGTTATTAAATGAAAATATCAAATTATTATCAGAGGTTAATGAATCCATTGAAATAAACTTAAATAAAAAAGATGAGGAGATTTTACTCGAATGTGACAAAGAGCAAATTTCAAGAGTTTTCATTAACCTGATAAAGAACTCTATTGAGAGCATCGAACAAAAAGTTGAAAAAAACCTTGATTTTAAAAAGAAAATTTTAATTGATATTTCATCAAATAATGACCATATTTTAATATCAATAGAGGACAATGGTGTTGGTTTTGATAAAAATAATATAAAGGAAATTTTAAATCCATATTACACAACAAAAAAAAATGGAACTGGACTAGGCCTATCTATAGTAAACAAAATTATAAATGATCACAAAGGTGAACTTGAATTCATTCCAATTACTGATGGTGCAAAAATACAGATAAGATTTTATTTAAATGACAACAGAAATATTAATAGTTGATGATAATGCGGATATAAGAAATATCCTAAATGAATTAATTGTGGATGCTGGTTACAAAACTAGAGTAGCAGCTAATTACAATCAAGCATTAAAAGAAATAGATAAAAAAATGCCTGATGTAGCTATCCTAGATGTTAAATTAGATAAAGGTGATAATGATGGAATAGAGTTATTATCTCATATCAAGTCTAAAAATAAGGATGTCCCAGTAATTATTATTACAGGTCATGCCAATATTGAGATGGCAGTAAATTCTTTAAAGCATGGTGCATTTGAATTTGTAGAAAAACCTTTTGACCAAGCTAGATTATTAAACTTTATAACCAGAGCTGTTGAAAATCTTCAATTAAAAAAACAAAATAAAGATTATGAAAATAAGTTATTTTCCTCATATGATTTAATAGGGGATAGTAAAAATATATCTACAATACGAGAACAAATAAAAAAGATATCCTTAACTGAGAGCAGGATTCTTATAAATGGGCCATCAGGTTCAGGAAAGGAATTAATCGCAAGAAAAATTCATAAAAATTCTAAAAGAGAAAAAAATCCATTTATTATTCTAAATGGAGCACTTCTTGACTCAGAAAAATATGAACAAGAATTATTTGGGGAGGAAAAGAGTGATGGCTCAATTTCATATGGTGCTTTAGAAAAAGCTAATAAAGGTACTTTACTAATCGATCAAGTTTCCGAAATTCCCCTAGTCATTCAATCAAAAATATTAAGAGTTCTTATTGATCAAAAATTTAAAAGATTAAATGGGAATAATGATATCAATGTTGACGTTAGATTAATTTGTTCATCAAGTAAGGATTTAAAAGATGAAATAAAAATTGGTAATTTTAGAGAGGATTTATATCATAGATTAAACGTTTTTGAAATTAACATTAAATCTTTAAACGAACGAATTTCAGATATACCTTTGTTAATAAGATATTTTTCAAAGATGATTTCTGAAAATTATAATATTAAAGAATTAAATATTGATGAAAATGACTCATACATTTTAAATCATGATTGGAAAGGCAATGTAAGGGAACTAAGAAATTTGATTGAAAGAATTGCAATTTTACAACCTGATACAAAAGACAAAATTTCTAATATTGTAAAAGAGTCTTTAAAAAGTGATAATTATGATGATAAAATTGGTGAAAATAGCTTATCTGTGCCGTTAAAAGAAGCTAGAGAAAACTTTGAAAAAGAGTATTTAACTATTCAGCTTAAAAAATTTAATGGGAATATATCTAAAACGGCTAACTTTGTTGGTATGGAGAGAAGCGCTCTTCATAGAAAGCTCAAAGGCTTAGGAATAAAAGAATTTAACTAAAATGAATATAATCATTTGTGGTGCCGGTAGAGTAGGTTTTACTATTGCAAAGTTATTGAGTGAACAAGGTCATTCGATAACGGTTATTGATCAATCAAGTGAGGATATCCAAAAAATCAACGATAGTTTAGATGTTAAGGCAATCGTTGGAAAAGCTACATATCCATCAATTCTTGAGAAAGCCAATGCTGCTGAAACAGATATGATTATAGCAGTTACAAGAAATGACGAAATTAATATGCTTATTTGTCAAATAGCATTTTCTATATTCAATATTCAAAAAAAAATAGCAAGAATTAGATCACAAGACTATCTAAATCCAAGATTTACAAGAGTTTATAATAAAGAAAATTTGCCAATTGATGTGATTATTTCTCCTGAGATAGAAATTTCCAAATCAATTCAAAGAAAATTGGAGGCGCCAGGCGCGTTAGATAGTGTACCTTTTGCTGACAATAAAATAAGATTATTGGAGATATTTATTAAAGAGGATTGTAAATCTATAGGTATTAAGTTTAATGAACTCACAAATAAATATCCAAAATTAGAGGCAAATATTATCGGTATTAATAGAGATAATAAATTTTTTATTCCAAAAAAAACAGACTCGGTTAAAAAAGATGACAAAATTTATGTAATTATTAATTCGTCACAAATGTCAGAAACTCTTGAAGCTTTTGGTCATGAAGAAAAAATTTCAAAAAAGATTTTAATTATTGGTGGAGGAAATATTGGTTTTAATTTAGCTAAGAACATTGAGGAGACCTTAGAAACAGTTCGAGTTAAAATTGTTGAAAAAAATAAGGAGCGAGCAGAGTTTTTAGCAAATCAACTTAACGATGCGATTGTTATAAATGGTGATGGTTTAGATGAAGAAGTTTTAACTGAAGCAAACTTAGGGGAAGCTGAAACTGTATTAGCTCTAACAAATGATGATGAAGATAACTTAATGGTCAGTGTGTTAGTTGAGAAATTCGCTAAAGACCAAAAAGATATTGATGATAAAAGAACAATGGCATTAATTAACAAACCAAATTATTCACTTCTTCAATCATCATTAAAAATTGATGATTTAATTGACCCAAGAATGACGACTGTTTCAAGTATTTTAAAACATATCCACAAGGGAACAATTGAAAATGCATATACTTTATCAGATGGTGAGTACGAAGTAATTGAAGCTGAAATAATTGAAACTTCTGAATTAATCAATAAAGAAATAAAAAATTCCAATTTACCAGATGAGCTAAGAATTGGTGCCGTATTAAGAGATAAAAAAATAATTATACCTAGATCCAATTTTATTTTTAAAAAAGATGATAGAGTTGTATTTATTGTTAAAAAAGACTCTATATCTTTTGTTGAAAATATTTTTAGATTAAGTTCAGTATAATTAGATGTTTGGATTGCAAATTAAATATCTAAGTTTCTTTTTTGGATTAATTTCTATCTTATCTTTTTTTAATATAATTTATTCTTACTATTTCAATCTTTACCTAAACTTAGATACTTATTATTTAAGTTTATTTTTATCTTCAATTCTGGCAATTCTTTTTTATAGCTTAAAAATATCGCCTAAAAAAACATCAATTTTTCAAAAAATTTTAACTGTTTTTCTGGGATATATTTTACTACCTCTAATTTTATCTATTCCTTTTTACCTAAGTATTTATAACTTAACTTTTATAAATTCTTTCTTTGAAGCAGTTTCAGGTTTTACATCTACTGGTTTTACTATCTTTGAAAATATTAAAAATATAGATCAAAGCCTGATTTTATGGAGGTCAACCACTCAATGGATTGGTGGGTTATATTTCTTATTTTCTATAATTTATTTAATAGATATTTATGATGAAAATTTTAAAAAAACATTAACAAATTTTTTTTCATTTAATACTTCAGAAGTATTCAAACAAGCTATAAAAGTTTTTTTTATATATTCTGGTATAACTTTAGCAATTTTTATAATACTAAATCTATTTTCTATAAGAACTTTTGATTCTTTAAATTTAGCATTTTCATTAATTTCTTCAGGCGGTTTTTTACCTACAAATGATTTATCCAGTATAATCAGAGATGACACTCAAACTATTATTTTGTCATTTTTGATGTTAACTTCTTTTTTTAGTATTTTTTTTAGTTACAACTTATTTTTCTTTAAGAGAAAAAATATTAATTTTCTATACGAAGATCTCAATTTAATAATTTACTTCGTTATAGTCTTAATTATCTTTTTTTTATTTTTTAGTTTTAATCAAAACTTTTTGAATTATTTTTTGTCAATATCAAGTAGTATGTCGAATATTGGTTTTACAATAGAAAATTCAAATACAAATTTGAATTTAATTTATTTGATTCTGGTAATTATTGGAGGATCTTTTTTTTCCACAAGTTCAGGATTGAGATTTATGAAGATTTATTCTTTATTTATATATTCAGTTAATCAAATATTATCATTCAGTAGACCAAAAAATATATATAAGAATAAGTTATTTTTCTCTGAAGTTAATTTTGACTTTAACGAGATAAGTAAATATTTTTTATCAGTCCTCGTATTTATTTTATCACTTTTTATTTTAACAACATTATTGACTATAAGTGATTTTAGCTTTGAAAATTCATTTAAGTTATCTATTTTAACATTAATGAATACTGTCAATTCAAGTTCATATGGTTTAAGTGATCTAACTTTTTATAACTTTTCATATTTTACCAAATATTGTCTTATTTTTTTCATGATTGTTGGACGAATTGAGTTATTAACAATTTTGCTTCTTGTGAAAAAATTTCTTTTTAAAAATTAATTAATTATTGTATATGTAGTATGATTTTGCGCCCTTAGCTCAGCTGGATAGAGCATCGGTTTTCTAAACCGAGGGTCGTAGGTTCGAATCCTTCAGGGCGCGCCATTACTAGCACATTTTTGGTTAAAATTTATCTTGACTAGATTCTCAATTAATTTGAAATGAGATTAAATTTCCCTTGAACCCCTATTTTTATCATGCTTAAATTAAGAATATTCAAAAGTAATTTTGAATTATTTGTTAACAAATAAATAAACAATAGGAAGAAATATGTTTAAATACTTAAAACAATTAACTTCTTTAGTTGCTATGGTTGCTGTGTTGTTCACTTTTACAACAGAGTCTATGGCTGCTAAAAAATCTAAAACACTTAAAAACACTCAGAAAAAAGGGTTTGTAAGATGTGGAGTATCTCAAGGTCTTCCAGGATTTTCTAATGCTGATGCTGCAGGAAATTGGACTGGTGTTGACGTTGACGTATGTAGAGCTGTAGCTGCTGCAGTATTAGGTGATGCAAACAAAGTTAAGTTTACACCACTAAGTGCTAAAGAAAGATTTACTGCTTTAACTTCTGGTGAGATTGATATCTTATCAAGAAACACAACTTGGACTCTTTCTAGAGATGCTGATATCGGACTTACTTTCGTTGGAGTAAACTTCTACGATGGTCAAGGCTTCATGGTAAGAAAAAGCTCAGGTATCACTTCAACTAGCCAATTCAAAGATGGTATCTCAGCTTGTACAAATATTGGTACAACAACTGAGTTAAATATGAGAGACTTCTTTAATTCAAAAGGAATTTCTTATGAGCCAGTTGCATTTGAAAAAGCTGACGAAGTTGTTGCTGCTTACGATGCAGGTAGATGTGATACATACACTACTGATAAATCTGGTTTAGCTGCTCAAAGAACAAAAATGAAAAACCCTGATGAACACATTGTTCTACCAGAAACTATTTCTAAAGAACCTTTAGGACCAGTTGTTAGACAAGGTGATGCAGTTTGGGAAGATATCGTAAGATGGTCTTTGAACACTATGATTGAAGCTGAAGAGTATGGTATTACTTCAGCAAATGCAGACATGATGAAAACTTCAGACAACCCAGCAATCAAAAGATTAGTTGGTGCTGAAGGTGAATTAGGTGCTGCTTTTGGTCTAGACAACGACTGGAGCTTAAGAATTATCAAGCAAGTTGGTAATTATGGTGAAAGTTATAAGAGAAATATTGCTGACACTGGAATTTTACCAGACAGAGGTCCAAACCAATTATGGACAAAAGGCGGAATACTTTACGTTCCACCTGCAAGATAATTGTAGTTTAAATTAATTAAAAAGGGCTAGATTTTTCTAGCCCTTTTTTTATAAACTCATATATTATCGCCAAAGTGAATTTTAAACTTAAAGATATAGTTCCACAATTAATTACAGTTTTGGCTGTAGTCTTAGTTTTCGGTTTTTTTACTTATAACGCCCAAATCAATATGGAAAATAGAGGTATTGATTTTGGTTATGGTTTTCTATCACAAGAATCTTCTTTTGACGTTCAGTTTTCATTAATTGAATATGATGGATCACACTCGTATTTTAGAGCGTATTTAGTTGGTCTTTTAAATACCATTCTTGTTTCAGTCATCGGAATAATTATTGCAACAATCTTAGGAGTAATAGTTGGTATAGCAAGATTATCACCTAATTATCTAATTAATAAATTTGCAGCTTTCTATGTCGAGTTTTTTAGAAATATTCCACTACTACTTCAAATTTTCTTTTGGTATTTTGCTGCATTACGTGCTTTACCACTTCCACAAGATGCTGAAGCAATGTTTGGGGTTTTTTTTCTAACTATAAAAGGGTTATATGTCCCAGCATTTATTTGGCAAAATTTTAATATTTTCATTTATTCAATTATAGCTGCAATCATAGCAATCATTGTTATACGAGCGCATGCTAAAAAGGTTCAGGAAAATCAAGGTAAACAAATTCCAGTTTTTTTAATTTCTATAGGACTGATCTTTATTCTTCCACTTTTAAGTTTTTTAATTGGTGGCGTAAGACTTTCTTTTGAAGTTCCTGTTTTAAAACAATTGGCAACAACATCATTTATTTATGAGGGTGGAGTTAGTTTGCCCCCAGAATTAATAGCATTAACATTATCTTTATCTTTATATACAGCAACATTTATCGCAGAATGTGTCAGAGCTGGAATTCAAGGTGTTGGTAAAGGTCAAAAAGAGGCAGCAGCATCAATCGGACTTACCCCTAATCAAGTACTTAAATTAGTAATTATGCCTCAAGCTTTGAGAATAATAATTCCGCCAACAACAAACCAATACTTAAATTTAACTAAAAATTCATCATTAGCGGCAGCAATAGCTTATCCAGATTTAGTATTAGTTTTCGCTGGAACAGCATTAATGCAAACAGGTAAGGCAATTGAAATAGTATCAATCACTATGTTTACTTATCTAACTTTGAGTATTTCAATCTCAATTTTAATGAACTGGTATAACAAAAAAATAGCTATTCAGGAGAAATAATGTCTAATATTAATTTTTTAAAACCTGATAGAACTAATCTAAATACCTTTTTGTATCTTGGTTCTTTTTTATTTTTTATTAGTATTTTGGATGTTTTTCTAAACTCTTTTTTTAGATTAAACTTAACCGGTTTTTTACCTAATTTTTTAAGTTTTTTATTACCTTTAATACTTGGTTTTGTGGGTCTTTATTTCATCCGAATAGAGTACAGCGGAATAAAAAATTTAGACCTCTTAAACAAACATATTAATACAAATAATTTTAATGCTGTTTTATCATTGTTGATAATATTCATAATCATCAAATCTCTACCACCTATATTAAGCTGGTTTGTTATTGATGCTAGTTTTGCAGGAGATACAAAAGATGTTTGTACGGGTTCTGGTGCATGCTGGACATATATTAAGGTTTGGATGAGAAGATTTATGTATGGAATGTATCCTAATGCAGAACAATGGAGAATCAATCTATCATTTGTCGCTTTAGTATTACTTGGTTCTGTTGGATATTTTGCGACTGATAAATTTAAGAAATATTTAACACTTTATTATGTAGTTATTTATCCTTTGATTGCGTTTTTGTTTATCTTCTTTTTTATTTCTGGTGGCCCTGTATTTTTTGACTTTTCTTATGGAATTATTGCTGCAATTTTATCTATCATCATTGGTTTTTTTATTCCAAGTAAATTTAAGTTTTATTACTTTTTAATAATTCCTTTAGCGCTTTATGTAATTTTAAAATATTTTCTTTTTTTTGAAGAATACATTGAGCTTGGAAAATTAGATGGTTTAAATTGGGTTGAAACGGGTGCTTGGGGAGGTCTGTCGCTAACATTTATTATTTCTTTTTTCTGTCTTATTTTCTGTTTTCCAATCGGAATGGCTTTTGCTCTTGGCAGAAGATCAGAATTTCCATTAATTAGATATATATCAGTTGGCTTTATTGAATTTTGGAGAGGTGTTCCACTAATCACAGTTTTATTCATGTCTGCCGTGATGTTTCCGATGTTTTTACCAGAGGACTTTTTCATTGATAAATTAGTAAGAGCCATAATTGCAATTTCTTTATTTGAGGCTGCATATGTTGCAGAAGTTATCAGAGGTGGCTTACAAGCTTTACCAAGAGGCCAATACGAAGCTGCGAAATCATTAGGTATGGGTTATTGGAAAATGCATATTTTTGTAATTTTACCTCAAGCTCTTAAATTAGTAATACCAGGAATAGCAAATACTTTCTTAGCATTAGTAAAAGATACTCCATTAATATTTGTTGTCGGATTATTAGAAATAGTTGGAATGTTAAATTTAGCTAAAACAAATCCGAAATGGTTAGGATTTGCTATGGAAGGGTATGTATTTGCTGCTATAATTTTCTGGATTATTTGTTATGCAATGAGTAAATATAGTTATAATCTAGAACAAAAATATAAAACCGATAGATAAAAATTTATGTCAGATAGTATTATTCAAATAAGTAATATGAATAAGTGGTTTGGAGATTTTCAAGTTTTAAAAGGAATAAATTTAGAAGTTAAACCAAAAGAAAAAATTGTTGTTTGTGGTCCATCTGGATCAGGAAAGTCTACGTTAATTAGATGTATTAATAGATTAGAAGAACATCAAGAAGGTAATATTGTCGTTGATGGAACCGAATTAACAGAGGATACAAAAAATATTGAACAAATTAGAGCTGAAGTTGGAATGGTATTTCAACAATTTAATTTGTTTCCTCACTTATCTATTTTGGATAACTGCACATTAGCTCCTATTTGGGTTAAAAAAATGCCCAAAAAAGAGGCAGAAGAATTAGCATTAAAACATCTAGAAAGAGTGCAAATTCTTGATCAAGCACAAAAATATCCAGGTCAATTATCTGGGGGACAACAACAAAGAGCTGCTATTGCAAGAGCTTTATGTATGGAGCCAAAAATAATGCTTTTTGATGAACCCACATCAGCCTTAGACCCTGAAATGATTAAAGAAGTGTTAGATGTTATGGTTAATTTAGCAAAACAAGGAATGACTATGATTGTAGTTACACATGAAATGGGTTTTGCAAAAGAAGTTGCAGATCAAATGATATTTATGGATGAAGGAATGATAGTAGAAAAAGCTGATACCAAAGAATTTTTTGCTAATCCAAAGAGTGATAGAACCAAACTTTTCCTCAGCCAGATACTATAGTTCAAGCTAATTTCAAGAAATATTTCTCAAATTATAGCTGAAGTAATGCTTGACATATTTCCCCTAATACGGGTTTTTAGGCAAAAAAAATAAAAATTTATTGTTGCAGTAGGTATTAAAAACTAGTTCAATTAGTTTTTTAAAAAATTAAGAGGGGTCTTAATGGAAGATAATTTTAATAAGCATTTAGGCAACAAGCTTAAGCTTAGAAGACTAGCACTAGGTTTAACTCAAACTAAAGTAGCAAAAGCAATCAACGTCACATTTCAACAAATTCAAAAATATGAAAAAGGCACTAATGGAGTAAGTTCAATAAGGTTATTACAATTATCGAACTATCTTAAAGTACCAATTAATTATTTTTTTGAAGATTTTTCAGAATATCTTATAAATTTAGAGAAATCACAAGAAGGTCATATGAATGTAAATTATAACTTTTTAGTGAAATTATATTCTGAACTAAATGCTGATCAAAAATTAAAGTTTAATAAATCATTACAGGTAGGAAGTAACAATATTTCAAAGGTTGGATAATTTTTGGCTCCTCGGGCAGGACTCGAACCTGCGACCAATTGATTAACAGTCAACTGCTCTACCAACTGAGCTACCGAGGAATATTAAAATCTCAACTTACTTTTTTTTTTCACTAAAACAAGATTTTTTTTGGAGGCAACGCCCGGAATCGAACCGGGATACAAGGATTTGCAATCCTCTGCGTAACCATTCCGCCACGTTGCCATATGTTTTAGAAGATAGCTACATTGAGTTTTATATAAAATATTTGCAATTAGTCTATTAAATAACGTTCCAATTTGATTATTGTTAATTTAGATTATTAAATTATAAACTAATAACACCCATGATAAGCGATAAATATATACATTCAAAAGTTGAAGATAAAATTTATGGTTATTGGGAAAAAAACAAATTATTTAAACCGCAAAAAAATTCAAAAAAATTTTCAATTGTAATTCCACCACCCAATGTAACTGGCAGTTTACATATGGGTCATGCTTTAAATAATTCAATTCAAGATTTATTAGTTCGTTATTATCGTATGAATAATTACGAAACATTATGGCAACCTGGAACTGATCATGCAGGTATAGCCACTCAAGCACTTGTAGAGAGAAAATTAGAAAAAGAAAATTTAAGTAAAATTGACCTTGGTAGAGAAAAATTTATAGAAAAAGTATGGGAATGGAAAAATGAATATGGAGACATCATTATCAACCAACTAAAAAAATTAGGATGTTCTTGTGATTGGTCAAGAAATGCATTCACTATGGATGAAAATTTATCAAAATCAGTCATTAAGGTTTTTGTAGAATTACATAAAAAAAAATTGATTTATAAGGCTGAAAAACTTGTAAATTGGGACACTGTTTTAAAAACCGCGATTTCAGATTTGGAAGTAGATCAAAGAGAGATGAATTCTAAGATTTACTATATTAGATACCCAATAGATAATTCGTCAGATTTTATCACTATTGCTACAACGAGGCCTGAGACAATGCTAGGGGATACTGCGATTGCGGTAAATCCGAAGGATAAAAGATATAAAAATCATGTTGGCAAAACTGTCACAATACCAATCGTAGGTAGAAAAATAAAAATTATTAAAGATAATTATGCTGATCCGGAGCAGGGAACTGGAGCACTTAAGATCACGCCAGCACATGATTTTAATGATTATGATGTTGGTCAAAGAAATAAATTAGAAATAATTAATGTTTTTACGGAAGAAGGAAAAATAAATGATAATGCTCCAAAAGATTATATTGGCTTAGATAGGTTTGATGCCCGTAAAAAAATATTAAATGAATTAAAAGAAAAAGACTTTTTTGTAAAAGAAGAAAATATCAAAAATAAAGTTCCATATGGTGATAGATCGAATTCAGTAATTGAACCTTTTTTAACAGAGCAATGGTTTGTTGATGCAAAGAAATTAGCAATCAAAGCTAAAAAAATTGTTAAGACAAAAAAAACAAATTTCTTTCCAACCAACTGGTCTAAAACTTATTTTCAGTGGATGAATAATATTGAGCCATGGTGTATTTCACGACAATTATGGTGGGGACATCAAATACCAGCTTGGTATGGACCTGATCAAAAAATTTTTGTTGCGATCAATGAAAATGATGCAATTAAACAAGCAAAAAAACATTAT
>CACLSR010000005.1 GCA_902609685.1 uncultured Pelagibacteraceae bacterium | reverse complement strand
ATACCCAATCACTTACCAATTGATTAAAGATGGAAGAAAAAATAAAATTTTAAATAAAAAAATAAGTCAAAATATAAGTGTAACAATGGTTCACGGGAGTAAAGATAAATCTGTACCTGTAATTTACTCAAAAAAAGTTTTAAAAATATTTCAATCTAAGAAAAAGAAATTAGTAGTTATAAAAAATGGTGACCATAGTTTATCTTCCTCAAAATGGCTCAAGATATTGAAAAAAGAGTTAAAATTAATAATTAACTAACTTTTTGTATTTTTGTTTTTGTAGAGATTGGATTTTTAAGCTTATCTAACATTTCTTTAGGACAAACCTGTACAAAATTCTTTAACTCGTTTTCAAAGTCATCAATTATTTTTTTTGATAAACTTGACCCTGTTTCATTACTATGTTCGAGTACCAATTCTTTTAAAAATTTTGACCAATACTCAGTTTCAACATTTTGCCATACAACTGAGTCCGGATTAACTTTTTTTTCAAATTCTTTTGATTTATCGTAAATAAAAGCCATTCCTCCTGTCATGCCGGCTGCAAAATTATCTCCAACATCTCCAAGAATTACTGCTGTACCACCGGTCATATATTCACAACCATTTGAATCACAGCCTTCGATAACAGTTGTGGCACCAGAATTTCTTACCGCAAATCTATCCCCAGCTTGACCAGCTGCAAAAAGTTTACCTGACGTTGCACCATAAAGAACTGTGTTGCCAATAATAGTATTCTCATTAGAAATTAAATTGCTTTCATCAGGTAGTTTTATTGAAATGGTTGCTCCTGACAAACCTTTCCCAACATAATCATTTGCATCGCCTTTTAAATTAAGTTTAAGTCCTTTTGCTGTAAATGCACCAAACGATTGTCCGGCTGAACCTTTAAAATCTAGAGTTAGAAAATTTTCCTCTAATTTTTCATAACCATATTTTTTAAATAAGTGATGTGAAATTCTAGTACCTACAGCTCTATTAGTATTTTTAATTAAAAACTCGTTATTTATTTTTTCTGAGTTATCTAAAGCCTTTTCTACTTGAGGCCAAATTTCTTGATCTAGTGTATTAGGAACTTGATTAATTTCTGATATCTCACAATACCTCTTATTATTACCGGGATCTGCTTGGACGAATAATGGATTAAGATCTAAATCATCTAGATTAGGCGAGGCTTTACTTACCTGCATTAATAAATCTGTTCGACCGATAACCTCATTTAAAGATTTAAAACCAAGTGAAGCTAAAATTTCTCTTACCTCTGTAGCAATAAATGTAAATAAATTTACAACTTTATCAGGAGTTCCAGTGAATTTTTCTCTCAATTTTTCATCTTGAGTACATACTCCTACAGGACAGGTGTTAGAGTGACATTGCCTTACCATAATACAACCCATCGCTACTAAAGCAGTAGTTGCTACACCATACTCCTCTGCACCCATCATTGCTGCGATAACAACATCTCTTCCAGTTTTAATACCTCCATCGGTTCTTAAAGTAACTTTATGTCTTAGATTATTTAATGTTAAAACTTGATTGGCCTCAGTTAGTCCCATCTCCCACGGAATACCTACGTATTTTACACTTGTTTGAGGTGTAGCTCCGGTTCCTCCATTATGTCCTGAAATTAAAATTATATCAGCTTTTGCTTTTGCAACACCGGCTGCAATAGTACCAACGCCAGAAGATGCAACTAGTTTAACTCCAATCCTTGCCTTAGGATTGATTTGTTTTAAATCATAAATAAGCTGAGCTAAATCCTCAATTGAATAAATATCATGATGCGGAGGTGGGGAAATTAGTGTTACACCTGGTGTTGAATGTCTTAGCTTGGCAATCTCATCTGTTACTTTAAATCCTGGCAATTGACCACCTTCACCGGGTTTTGCACCTTGAGCAATTTTAATCTCAATTTCATTACAATTGTTTAAATAATTAACTGTTACACCAAATCTTGCTGACGCAATTTGTTTTACTCTCGAATTTGCGCTATCACCAGAGTCCATGATCTTAAATCTATTTGCATCTTCACCACCTTCACCGCTACAGGATGCACCTTTAATTCGATTCATCCCAATAGCTAATGTTTCGTGTGCCTCCTTAGACAATGCTCCGTGAGACATACTTCCACTACCAAATCTTTTTAATATTTTTTCTATTGGTTCAACTTCAGAAATTTGAATAGATGGTCCTAATTTTTTTTTTCTAAAATCTATCAAATCCCTTAGGTTAATTGGTGGCAAGTTATATATTCCCTCAGCATATTTTTTATAAGCTGTATACGAGTTTGATCCTACAGCACTTTGTAATAAGTGGATTAATCTGCCCTGATATTGGTGTGTTTCTCCATTTTTTCTGTATCTATAAATCCCACCAATAGGTAACACCGTATCGGTGCTCTCAAATGCCTCTTTATGTATTGCGCGTATTTTTTTTTCGATTCCTGACAATCCAATACCCGAAATTTTTGAAGTCACTCCCGGAAAATAATCATCAACTATTGATCTGCTTAGACCAACAGTTTCAAAATTACATCCGCCTCTATACGAACTTAAAACAGATATACCCATTTTTGACATGATTTTTAATAATCCTGCATTCACTGATTTGATATATCTTTCAACACATTCATCAAAACTATACTGGCCAAATAACTTTTTCTCATGCCTTTGGTATAAACTATCAAAAGCTATATACGGATTAACTGTTGTTGCTCCAACACCTATTAATGTTGCAAAAGAGTGGGTGTCCAAAGCTTCGCCAGATTGAACATTAATTGAAACATATCCTCTTAATTTTTTATCAATTAAAAAAGTATTAATCGCACCAACGCATAACAACATTGGCATGGGCATACTTGTATCTGAAATAGCTTTATCGCTTAAAATTAATTGTGTAACACCCTGTCTAACGGCAATTTCTGACTCTTTTTGGATCCTTTTAATAGAATCAAATAAACTTTGATCATTCGAGAAAGTACAATCTATAGAGACAGAATTTTTTCCAAAAAAATTAATAAATTTGTTAAATTGTGAATTCGATAATATCGGACTATTTAAAACATAAATATTTTCTTTGGTTAAAGTATCAAAATCTAAAATATTCCCAAGATTACCAAATCTAGTTTTCAAACTCATAACTTTATTTTCTCTTAAAGAGTCAATCGGTGGATTGGTCACTTGGCTAAAGTTTTGTCTAAAAAAATGATAAAGTGGTCTGTATTTGTCCGATAAAACTGCTAAAGGCGTATCATCACCCATGGAACCCGTCGCTTCTTTTGCATCTTCAGCCATTGGATGTAAGATTAGTTCTAAGTCTTCTAAACTAATTCCAAAAGTGTGTTGTCGTCTCCTTAGATCTTCACCATCAAAATTATGTTTCTCATTTAAAATGGATAATTTTTCATCTAAATCTATTATCTGAGAATTGAAATGCTTATATTCTTTTGCCAAATAGTCCTTAATTTGATTATTCGTAAACACTTTACCTTTTTCAATTCTCACGCCAATTATCTCCCCAGGGCCAAGTCTTCCTTTTGATAGAATTCTTTTTTCATTTAATTCAATCATTCCAGTTTCAGATCCGGCAAAGAGAAACTTATCTTTTGTTATTGCATATCTTAAAGGCCTTAAACCATTACGATCATTTGCTGCAATGACCCACTCATTATCTGTTGCGGCAATTGCGGCAGGACCATCCCAAGGTTCCATAGTACTATTTAAAAAATTAAATAATTGCTGATGGCTTTTTGGAAGAGTTTTATTTCTTTTTGACCAAGCATCAGGAATCATCATTAATTTTGCTAAAGGTGCAGGTTGGCCAGATTTATTTAATAACTCAAAAACATTATCTAGTGCCGCAGAGTCAGAAACCCCTTTTTGTATAACTGGCTTTAAATTTTCTACATTTTCAAAAAGAGGGCTGCTCATCTCTTGCTCATGAACTCTCATCCAGTTTTTATTGCCTTTGTAAGTATTAATTTCACCATTATGGGCAACTGCTCTAAATGGTTGTGCCAAACTCCAGCTTGGAGCAGTATTAGTTGAAAATCTCTGATGAAAAATTGCAAATCTTGAAATAAATCTTTCGTCTTTTAAATCTAAGAAAAAATCTGAGATAGCCTCAGCTAAAAACATGCCCTTATAGATAATTGATTTAGAACTTATTGAGCAAATATAAAAATTATTTAATGATAAATTGAAAGCTTTATTCTCAATTTTTTTTCTTGTTTCATAAATTTTTCTTTCAAGATCTTTATCAAGCAAATTTTTATCATTCGATTTAAAAAGCACTTGAATTATCTCTGGCATAGTTTGGAAAGCTTTTTCTCCTAAAACTTTTGGATTAACAGGCACCTGTCTCCATCCATAGATACTAAAATCATTTTTGGTTAACTCACTTTCTACAATCGTTTTACAGCTTTCTTGTGAGGAGTAATCATTTCTTGGTAAAAAAATCATTCCAACACAAATATCAGAGCCATCATGTGTGTGACCTGTAACTTCTATTTTTTCAATAAAGAAATCTTTGGGTATTTCTAAATGTATTCCTGCCCCATCACCTGTTTTTCCATCAGCATCAACAGCTCCTCGATGCCATACAGCCTTTAAAGCTTCAATTCCATATTCTACAACCTCTCTTGATTTTTTTCCCTCTGTTGATGCAATTAACCCTACTCCACATGCATCATGTTCCATTTCTTCAGAATAAACATTGTTTTTAGTAAGTAATTTTAAATTTTTTTTGTATGTACTCATTATGCAACTTTAGATTTTTTTAATTCGATATTTTCAAGATAAGATTTGATTGATAAAGCAGCATCTCTACCATCTTTAATTGCCCAAACAACTAAAGATGCACCTCTAACAATATCTCCGGCAGCAAAGACACCTTTAATATTAGTTTCCATAGTATCAAAGTCAGTTTTAATTGTTCCCCATTTTGTAACTTGTAATTCTTGTGTTTCAAATAATAATGGCAGGTTTTCTGGATCAAATCCTAAAGCTTTTATTACCATATCTGCTTTAATTTCAAATTCAGATCCTTGTTTAATTTCTGGTCTTCTTCTACCTGAGTCATCTGGATCTCCAAGTTGAATTTGATCTACAATTAATTTTTCAATTTTATTTTTTCCTCTAAATTCTTTTGGACTAGACAACCAAACAAATTCAACACCCTCTTCTTCCGCATTAGCTACTTCTCTCGCAGATCCAGGCATGTTATCTTTATCTCTTCTATATAAACATTTAACTGAATTAGCTTTTTGTCTTATTGATGTTCGAACACAATCCATTGCGGTATCTCCGCCTCCAATAACAACTACATCTTTACCTTCAGCGTTTAATATACCTTTATCGAACAATTCAACTTTGTCACCCAACCCCTTTTTGTTTGATGCGGTTAAAAACTCCATAGCAGGAAAAATATTATCTAAATCATTTCCTGGTAGATTAATTTCTCTTGGTTTATAAACTCCAGTAGCAATTAAAATTGCATCATGTTTTTTTCTCAATTGCTCTAAAGTTGCATCCTTACCAACCTCAAAATTTTGTTCAAATTTAATTCCACCATCTTTCAATAATTTTGTTCTTCTCTCGACCACATGTTTTTCTAATTTAAAATTTGGAATTCCATAAATTAACAAACCACCCGCTCTGTCGTATCTATCATAAACAGTAATTTGATATCCATTTTTCCTAAGTTGTTCAGCGGCTGCCAGTCCAGCGGGTCCAGCACCAATTATTCCAACACTTTGGTCTTTTTCGTGTTTGATTGATATAGGCTTTACCCATCCGTTTTCCCAAGCACTATCTGTAATATATTTTTCGACTGATCCAATTGTTACAGTGCCATGACCTGACTGCTCAATAACACAATTACCCTCACACAATCTGTCTTGAGGACATATTCTGCCACAAACTTCAGGCATATTATTTGTACTTTGAGATAATTCATAAGCTTCCTTCAATCTGCCTTCAGCAGTCAATTTAAGCCAATCAGGAATGTTATTACTTAAAGGACAATGAACTTGGCAAAAAGGAACTCCACATTGGGAGCATCTACTTGACTGCTCTTGTGCTTTTTGAGTGATAAATTCATCATAGATTTCATTAAAATCATCTTTCCTATTATCAACTCCTCTTTTAGGTGGGGTTTGTTGACCTATTTTTACGAATTTTAGCATTTTATCAGTCATAAATTTTTATAAATTTATCGCAAAATATACATAGTTTTTATTAGTAAAAGAAATAAATAGGTCAATTATTATTACCTAATTACAATAATATTTAGCTTAAAATCTACTTATTCTGATTTTTGCATACCTAATATGATTAAATCGAATTGTTTAAAATGGATATTTTTTAAGCTACGACACATGTATGTTGCGAGATTTTATAGAAATTTTAATTCTTTCTGCTGTTCAAGGAATTTCTGAATTTTTACCCATAAGTTCGTCTGCTCATTTAATATTGGTATCAAATTTTTATAATTTAGAAACAAGTTCTTTATTAATAGACATAAGTCTACATTTAGGCTCATTAATTGCAGTAATTTTTTATTTTAGAAAAGAGCTATTTGATCTAAGAAATAATAATAGGTTATTAAGTTTAATAATTATTGGCTCCTTGCCTTTAATATTTTTTGGATACATTTTATATTCCACTGAATTTATTCATCTTTTAAGAAATACAAAAGTAATTGCATCAACAACACTATTTTTTGGATTCATACTTTTCTTTGCTGATCAAAGAAAAATTGATCGAAATATTTCTACAGATTTAAATATTAAATCAGTTTTATTAATTGGTTTATTTCAAATATTAGCGTTGATACCAGGAGTTAGTAGGGCTGGAATAACGATTACGGCAGCAAGATTTTTGAATTTCAATAGAACAGACGCTAGTAAAATTTCTTTTTTACTATCTATACCTGCATTAGCAGGAGCAAGCTTCCTAGGTTTAAGAGAGGCTTTTGAACAATCAATAGAAATAAATTATTTATTATTAATTGCTACTTTTTTATCATTCATGTTTTCATTTTTTACAATTAAATATTTTCTTAAATTTATAAGTAAAATTTCTTTTAATGTATTTGTTATTTATAGGATAATTCTTGGCTTAATTTTATTTTATATAATATATAGTTAACTTGCTTTCCTTAATAATGGAACTAATTGAGATAATAAAACTCCACTTAATATAAAAAAACAACCAAGTAAATTATTAATACCTAATATTTGATTTAAAAGAAACCAAGCAGCAATTGTTGCAAACACACCCTCCAAAGAAAAAATTATTGCCGCTGGTGCTGGAGTTATATTTCTTTGAGCATATATTTGTAAAACAAATGCAAAACCACCTGATAAAATACCAGCATATAAAATTGAGTCTATTTCATTTAATATATTATCGATTACAAATTCTTCGGAAAATAAACCTATCATAAATGAGAACAAAGCAACTAGCAGAGTTTGAATTGCTCCAATGGTCAATGGTAGATTGTACTTTTTGACAATCATGCCAGTAAAAATAATATGTGTACTCCAAAATAAAGCTCCTAATACCACTAGGGTATCACCTAATCTTACAGTTGCATCTTGAAAATTTGTTAATAAATATCCGCCGATTAAACATAAAATTACTGATGGCCATACACTCCAGTGCAAAAAATCTTTTTTAAAGATGAAAATAATTATTGGGACCATTGGCACATAAAAAATTGTAAAAAAAGCAGCATTTGCTACATCAGTGTAAAGCAACGCAACCTGTTGTAATGCTGAGCCCAAAAATAATGATAGTCCAATTAAAAAGGACAGGATAACGAATGTTTTTGTATCAAACCTAAATTCTTTTTTTAGTTTTTTTGCCTCAAACATTAATGCTAAAGGAACAATTGCTAAAAAACCCACAAAAAATCTTACTGAATTAAAAGTGAATGGGCCAATGTCGTCCATGCCCGTATCTTGTGCAATAAATGTAGTCCCCCAAATGAAAGTGCATAGTAGTGCACTAAATAATGAGAGAGTTTTTGACATATTTTTACACAGCTAATTTGTAAGCAAAATTTTTTCCAAGATTATCTTTCAAATCGTTGTTAAATCGAGCTGCTTCAGCTCCATCAATTATTCTGTGATCATATGATAAAGATAAAGGTAACATTGTTCGTGTAATAAACTTTCCATTAATAAAAATTTGTTTTTTTTGAGATTTGCCAACTCCCAAAATTGCAACTTCAGGATAATTAATTATAGGTGTGAAAAAAGAGCCACCAATCCCTCCTAGACTTGTTATTGTCATGGAACCACCAAATAATTCTTTTTTATCAATTTTAAGATTCCTACATTGATCACTTAATTTTTTAAGTTCGTTACCAATTAATGAGATATTCTTATTATCAGCATTTCTTAGTTTTGGCACCATTAGCCCATGTTTGGTATCTACAGCTATTCCAATATGGTAATACTTTTTTAAGGTCATTTTTCCTTTATCAATTTCATCTATAGATGAATTAAAATTTGGAAATTTTTTAAGTGATGCAGTTAATGCCTTGACGATAAAAGCTAAAGGAGTAATTTTTTTTTTTTCTCCAGTGTAAATATCTGTAAGAGATGTTCTAAACTCCTCTAATTCAGTTATATCTGCTTCATCATGATTGGTCACATGGGGAATATTGGTCCAAGAATTCATAAGATATTTAGACGATAGTCTCTTCACTCTTGGAATATCCTTTATTTCTGTTTTTCCAAATTCAGAGTGAGGATATTCTAGTTCTATCGTTTCATCTTTTTTGAATTCTTTTTCAGAATTTATCTCAGGTTTATTTGCGACAAATGACTTTACATCACTTTCAGTTACTCTTCCTAGTCTTTCACTACCTTCAACTTTACTAATATCAACACCAAGTTCTCTTGCAAATTTTCTGACTTTTGGTGAGGCTGCAGTTTTTTTAGAAAAATCTTTTACGATAACATTTTTTGATCCAACTTCTCTTCTAATTTCTATTTTTTTTTCCTTATTATTTTCTTTTTTAATTGTTTTTATTTCTTCAGTTTTTAATTGAGTTTCTACTTGATTGTCTTTTAATTCAATTTCTAATATTTTATCACCTTCAGAAACCTTATCCCCAACATTTAAATTTAATTCTGTAACTATTCCATTATGTAATGAGGGTATTTCAACACTCGATTTATCACTTTCAATTGTTATTAAAGGATCATTTTTTTTAATCTCTTGACCCTTTTTGACTATAATTTCAATAACCTCTACATCTTTGAATTCACCAATATTTGGAACTTTTATATCTTTTTTGGGCATTCTATAATTTTGTTGGCATAGGTTTATCAATATCAATCTTATACTTTTTGATTGCTTCTTTTGCATATTTTGATGCAATAAGCTGTTCCTTAGCTAAAATACTCAAACCATATGTTGTGATATGTTCCTTATCAACTTCAAAAAATTTTCTTAACTTCTTTCTTGTATCACTTCGACCAAATCCATCCGTTCCTAATGAATAAAAACTTTTATTTACGTATGGTCTAATCTGGTCAGAATTCATTCTCATATAATCAGAAGCTGCTAAAATTGGTCCTTCAGTATTACCCAAACATTTTTCTACATAGCTTTTTTTAGGCTCTTTATCAGGATTTAGAAGATTGTATCTCTCTACCTCAAGGCCATCCCTTCTTAATTCATTAAAGCTGGTTACACTCCAAATCTCACTATCGATTTGATACTCATTTTGTAATATTTCTGCACCAGCTATCATTTCTCTTAAGATTGTGCCAGATCCAAGAAATTGAATTTTAGTTTTTTTATATTTGTTAAACTCCTTTATTTTATACATTCCTTTTAAAATACCATCCTCACATGATTTATCTTTTGGCATTTCTGGATGAGGGTAATTTTCATTCATGGTCGTAATATAATAGAAAATATTCTCTTTTTTCTCATGCATTCTTCTTAAACCTTCTCGAAAAATGACTGCAAGCTCGTAGTGAAATGTTGGATCGTATGATCTGCAATTAGGAATAGTTGAAGCCATCAAATGACTATGACCATCTTGATGTTGTAAACCTTCCCCAGCAAGAGTTGTTCTTCCAGCGGTTGCTCCGATCAAAAACCCTCTGGACTGGCTATCAGCACCCGCCCAAGCAAAATCACCAATTCTCTGAAAGCCAAACATTGAGTAAAAAAGATAAATTGGGATCATTTCTATATCATGGTTTGTATATGAAGTTCCTGCAGCGATCCAAGATGACATCGCTCCAGCCTCGTTAATTCCTTCCTCTAAAACTTGACCACTCTTTTCCTCTTTATACGAACTTAATTGAGCAGAATCTTCTGGTTCATATTTTTGACCTTCATGAGCATAAATTCCTATTTTTTGGAAAAAACCCTCCATTCCGAATGTTCTAGCCTCGTCAGGTATGATTGGAACCAGTCTTGGTGCAACATTTTTATCTCTCAAAAGGTTTGTTAACATTCTGACCAATGCCATTGTGGTCGACATTTCTTTTTCACCTGTAGAAACTTTCATATTATCGAAAATATCTTTTGGTGGTGCTTTAACAGGTTTAGCGTAAGTTGTTCTTTCAGGAATAAAACCACCAAGTTGAATTCGTCTTTCATTTATGTATTTAATCTCTGGAGAATTTTGATCAGGCTTGTAGTATTCAATATTCTTAACTTGTTGGTCTGTTAATGGAACATCAAACCTATCTCTGTAATACATTAAGTCATCGATATCTAACTTCTTAGTCTGGTGAGTTGTATTTACACTCTCACCACTTTTGCCCATTCCATAACCCTTAATAGTTTTTGCAATTACAACTGTAGGACTTCCAACATTTTTAGATGCTTTATCATAAGCTGCAAAAACTTTATGAGGGTCGTGACCACCCCTGTTTAATCGCCAAATATCTTTGTCTGAAAGACTGGAAACCAACTCTTTGGTCTCTAAATATTTTCCAAAAAATTTTTCTCTCACATACGCACCGTCCCTTGCTTTCATTGCTTGATACTCACCATCGACAGTCTCATTCATTGTTTTAACTAAATGACCTGTTTTATCATTGGCAAGCAATGGATCCCAATAAGAGCCCCAAATAACTTTTATAACATTCCATCCTGCACCTCTAAAAATTCCCTCTAATTCTTGAATTATTTTTCCGTTTCCACGAACTGGTCCGTCTAGTCTTTGAAGATTACAATTTACAACAAATATTAAGTTATCTAATTTTTCTCTTGCGGCTAAACCAATCGCGCCTAAAGACTCAGGTTCATCCATTTCTCCATCACCTAAAAATGCCCAAACTTTTCTACCTTCATCTTTGATGAGACCTCTATTGATTAAGTACTTCATGAATCTTGCTTGATAAATTGCAAGCATTGGACCTAATCCCATAGACACTGTTGGAAATTGCCAAAAATTCGGCATTAGCCAAGGATGAGGATATGAGGAAAGACCACCAGGGTTTACTTCTTGTCTAAAACTATCTAATTGTTTTTCGTTAAGTCTACCTTCTAGATAAGCTCTAGCGTACATACCTGGAGCGCTATGACCTTGAAAATAAATTAAATCTCCACCAAATTTATTATTTTTAGCTCTCCAAAAATGATTCATACCAACATCGTAAAGAGTTGCAGCAGACGCAAAAGTTCCAATATGCCCTCCAAGTTCTGGGAATTTTTTATTTGCTCTAACTACCATTGCGGCAGCATTCCATCTAATTAAAGATCTAATTCTTCTCTCTATGTTTTGATCTCCATTAGATTTTTTTTCCTCGTTAACTGGTATAGTGTTTATATAAGGAGTATTTTGCGTATAGGGTATATTAGCACCCTCCATATAAGCTTTGTTAATAAGTTCTTTGATTAAATAATGTGCTCTCTGATTTCCGTCTTTTTCTATTACTGCTGACAAGGACTCTAGCCATTCACTTGTTTCTAGTGGATCGATATCCCCTTCTTTAACTACTTGGATTATTTTTTGTTTTTCGGTATCAATTATTTTTTGTGGAATATTTTGGTCCTGATGTTTTCTTAAAGTACTCTCAGCTTCTTGAATTAAATTTTCAGTTTCTTTTGGAACACTTTCTTTTTGAGATAATGATTGATTTGAAGAAATATTTATTAATAGATCTCCTTTTGAAACCTTATCTCCAACTTTAACATTTACAGACTCGACTTTGCCAGAAAATATTGATGGTATTTCAACACTCGATTTATCACTTTCAATAGTAACAACAGGATCATTTTTTTTAATATCTTGACCCTCTTTTACTAAAAGTTCTATAACTTCCACGTTCTCAAAATCACCTATGTCAGGGACTAACAATTTTTCAGTCATTTTTAAAAGTTTTATACATAAAAAAAATTTACTTAATCTTTAATTTTAACACATTCTATCCAATTTTTTGACACTCTTTATTGAAATACTCAAATAATGATTAAAGAGTTATTAAATATATTTATTCAACCAAAATTCAACACATATAAAGATGCTAATGTGTGGATCCAAAAAATCTTGTTAGAGGAAAAATACGGAAAAATTAATTCCTAAATTTTTTCTACACATAGCGCAATTCCCATACCGCCACCTATACAAAGTGCGGCACAACCTCTTTCTTTATTCTGTTTTTTCATTTCATGTATAAGTGTCACAAGTATTCTTGCTCCAGATGCACCTATTGGGTGACCTAAAGCAATAGCCCCACCATTTACATTAACTTTGTTTTCATCAATACCCAATTCACTGATAACTGCTATAGCTTGAGCGGCAAAAGCTTCATTAATTTCAAATAAATCGATTTCATTTAAATTCCAATTTACTTTTTTTGATGCTTGGCGGATAGCTTCTATAGGACCAAGACCCATTAAAGACGGTTCCAAACCAACAGATGCCCAGGAAATAATTTTGGCCAATGGTTTAAGTGAATTTTGTTGAGCTTCCTTAAATGTAGTTAATAATAAAGCAGCTGCTCCATCATTTATACCAGATGAGTTTCCGGGTGTCACAGTCCCACCATCTTTAAAAGCTGTTTTTAATTTTTCTAAATCAGATAATTTTAAATCTTTTCTTGGGTGTTCATCTTTTTTTAAAATAACACCTTTGTGATTTATCTGAACTATTTCATCATCAAATTTATTATTTTCAATTGCAATTTCTGTTTTTTTTTGGGATTTAAGAGCAAATTCATCTTGTTGTTTTCTAGAAATATTAAACTTTTTTGCAACATTTTCAGCTGTAACTCCCATGTGGTAATTTTTAAAAGCATCAGTTAAACCATCGTGAATCATAGTATTGATTAATTGATCTTTTAAAATTTCTTTTTTCTCTGAATAAAAATAAGAGTAAGGTGTCATCGACATATTCTCTTGACCCCCACAAATTACATTATTTGCATCTCCTAATTTAATTTGTTGATAACCTGAAATAATGGCCCTTAGTCCTGATCCACAAACTTGGTTTACTAAATAAGCAGGTTTGGATACAGGTACTCCAGCATTTACTGCTGCTTGTCTCGCGGGGTTCTGTCCTCCAGCAGCAGTCAAAACCTGACCCATTATTACTTCATCAATTTGATTATTAGATATTTTACTTCTTTTCAAAACCTCATTTATTACGATAGTACCAAGTTGGTCTCCTTTCAAATCTTTTAATGATCCCTTATAAGTGCCTATAGGAGTCCTAACTGCACTACAAATGACCACGTCATCAGGTTTGTTGTTCATAAATTTTAATTTTATCTTATCATTAAAATACACTAAATATTGATATACTATAAACAAATATATTTATAAATGCGCCTGTAGCTCAATTGGATAGAGCGCTTGGCTACGGACCAGGAGGTTCTGGGTTCGACTCCTAGCAGGCGCACCATAAAAAAGGAAAATTATGTTAAAATGGTTAGAAAAAATATCTCTTCAAATGTCAGTAATATATTTTTTTGTTTCTATTTTTGTAATTATATTAATCTTAACTTTTGTATTATAAAAAATTATGTCTAATCAATTTGAACAAATCAGTCTCAAACCAGGTTTTATGAAACATAACGGAGGCCTTTTATTTAGAAATATCTCTGAAAATGAATACGAATTTAAATCAACGATTAATAATAATCATTTAAATGCTGCAGGAATTACTCATGGGGGTTATTTGTCTGCGCTGATAGATGCTGGTGCCGGCACAGCAGCACATAGATCAGCTGATAATGCACCCTGCGTGACAATTTCTTTAGATATAAAGTTTATTGGATCATCAAAAGTTAATGATGAAATCTACGGGAAAGTTAAAATATTAAAAAAAACAAAAACTCTTGTATTTTTATTTTGTGAGTTAAATTGTAATGGCAAGATAATTACGTCAGCATCAGGAATTTGGAAAATTTTAAAAATCAAAACAACTGACTAAGCATTCAGCGCATAATCTTTATAATTAATTTAATTATGTTAAGTTAAATTATTATTTAAAAAAAAATGAGAACTTTTTATCCATCGATTCGGTCATGTTTTAGTCTATTTTTGTTCTTTAACAACAACTAGATCTTGTAGATAAAAATTAAGATATACCAAAGATAGAAATGACAAAAAATAAAATTACAGCTGTCCTTGGCCCAACAAATACAGGTAAAACTCATCTTGCTATTGAGACTATGCTGTCGTTTGACACTGGAATGATAGGTTTTCCTTTGAGATTGTTAGCTAGAGAAGTTTACGACAAGGTAATTAAAAAGGTAAGTTTAGATAAAGTTGCATTAATTACTGGTGAAGAAAAAATAATTCCTACAAATGCAAAGTATTATCTGTGTACTGTTGAATCTATGCCTATTGATAAAGAATTAGATTTTGTAGGTGTGGATGAAATTCAAATGTGCGCAGACCATGAGCGAGGTCATATTTTTACAGACAGATTATTGAACTTAAGAGGAATAAAATTAACAATGTTAATGGGATCAAATACCATGAGACCAATTATTTCTAATCTTGATGATGACATCGAATTTATAAATCGAACTAGACTTTCAAAACTTTCTTATGTTGGTCATAAAAAAATTTCAAGAATTCAAAGAAAAACTGCAATTATAGCATTTTCTGCAGAGGAAGTTTACGCCATCGCTGAACTTATAAGAAGACAAAAAGGAGGAGCTTCTATTGTTATGGGATCTCTAAGCCCAAAGACAAGGAATGCACAAGTAGAGCTGTATCAATCTGGAGATGTTGATTTTCTAGTAGCAACTGATGCTATTGGTATGGGAATTAATATGGATCTTGATCACGTTTATTTTTCCAATTTAAAAAAATTTGATGGAAAAAAATTAAGAAAGCTAAATTTAGCAGAAATTGGCCAAATAGCTGGTAGAGCAGGAAGATATTTGAACAATGGAAATTTTGGTATAACAGGAGAATGTAAAGAAATAAATGCTGATGAAGTAGATTTATTGGAAAATCATAAATTTGAGGAAATCCAATCTTTATTTTGGAGAAATTCAAATTTAAACTTTGAGAGTCCTTTTAAATTATTAAAGTCTTTAGAGGAGAAGCCTAGTAGAAGATGGTTAAGAAAAATACATGAGTGCGAAGATGAAAAAGCCTTAAAATTTTTTTTAAGAGATAAAAATTTAGAAAATATTAAATTTGATAAAGATAAATTAAGTCTTTTATGGGAATGTTGCCAAATACCAGATTTTGTTAAAAAAACCTATGGCAATCACTATGAAGTGATTGAAAATGTTTTCAAATATTTAACAAGTGAAAAGGGTAAAATTACAGATAATTATATGCGACTTCAGCTCGTCAAACTTGATAAATTAGATGGAAATGTAGATTCTTTATCAAATAGAATTGCAAATGTAAGAACTTGGTCATATGTTTCAAATAAAAATAATTGGATAGAAAATCAAAACTATTGGATAGAAAAAACAAAACACTTAGAGGATAAGTTATCAGATAGATTACATGAGGAGCTTACAAAAACTTTTATTGACAAAAGAGCAAGTGTCCTAGCAAGAGGCTTAAAGCAAGATATGGAATTTGATACTAAAATTTTAGAAAATAACGAAGTAATGATTGATGATCAATTTATTGGAAAGATAAATGGACTTAAATTAGAACTAGATTTAAAAAAGGGTGCTTTAGAAACAGATATCAAATCGCTCAAAAAAGCAGCAAGACAGACAGTTGGTCCAGAACTTCAAAAAAGAATATATACAATAATCGAGACAGGTTTAATAGAACTAAACGAAGATTTTAAAATTTATTGGAGAAAATCTCCAATAGCAAAATTGCAACCAGGTAGAGATTATTTAAATCCAAATATTGTTCTTATGGTTGATGATATTCTGGAAACAGATCAATTAAAAAAATTAAATAATTATTTAGTTAAATGGCTAAAAAATAAAATACAAAATGTTTTGAGCAGTTTAATTGATTTGAGAAATCTTAAGGAAAAAAATTCATCAATTAAAGCTCTTGCATATCAATTGTATGAAAACAATGGAGTCCTTCAAAGAAATCAAGTTTCAGATTATCTAAAAATATTAGGACAAAATGAGAGGAAATTTTTGAGAGATCAAGGAGTAAAATTTGGAAGATATCATGTATTTTTACACAAATTAATCAAACCAGAGGCTGTGTCCTTAAGAACTTTACTTTGGAAAAATTATCATCAAAAATATTTTAATTTAAAACCTCCTGTGTTTGGTTTAAATTTTTTAGAAAACGACAAAATTAAAAACAGAAATTTTATGTTACTTTGTGGATTTGAGAAATTTGACAATTTTTACGTAAGGATTGATATTTTAGAAAGATTATTTGTTCAAATTATTAATTCAAACACAGAAAAGAATGAAATTAAGTTAATTCCTGAAATGTTGAATTTACTTGGATGTAATAAGGACAAATTTAAAAAGCTTTTAAAAATTATGGGTTATAAAGTTTTTGAAAAAAATAATGATATATTTTTTAAATACAATCCAAGAAAAAGTTCAAAAAAAGTAAATAAAAAATTCATTAAAGAAAGTCCTTTTAAAGTGTTAAAAAATTTAAATTTAAACCAGTAAGTAATGTTTTTTAAAGAAAAAAAAGGAGATACTAAAACTAGTGATTTAGCAAGAGTTGCGGCATTATTGATTCATGCTGCAAAAATTGATGAGAACTTCTCAAAAGAAGAAGAGGTTATAATAAGTAAGGCACTTTTGAAAATAGGTGCAGACCAAGATAATTTAGACAATATTTTAAAAGAAGGTAAAGAAATAGAGGAAAACTCTAACCAAATTTTGGATTTTACAAGGGAAGTTAAAAATATGGATGATAAAAAAAAAATTGAAATTATAGAAACCCTTTGGAGAATAATTTACTCAAATAAAGAGGCAGATATGTTTGAAACTAATTTGATGAGACGACTTGCAGGCTTATTGTATATTGACAATAAGATCATGGGAGATATCAAAGAAAAAATTAAAAAAGAAAATCAATAATGACATATATAGTTAATGACAAATGCATTAAATGTAAGTTAATGGATTGTGTTGAAGTTTGCCCTGTAGATTGTTTCTATGAGGGAAAAAATATGCTTGTAATTAAACCTGATGAGTGTATAGATTGTGGCGTTTGTGAGCCTGAGTGTCCTGTTGATGCAATAAAAGCTGATACAGAGCCAGGGTCTGATAAATGGCTTGAGATCAATAAACAATATTCCGAAATCTGGCCAAATATAACAGTTAAGAAAGATCCTCCATCGGATCACGAAAAATATAAAGATGAGCAAAATAAGTTTGAAAAGTATTTTAAAGAAAACCTTTAAAAAAAATAAAGCTACTAAATCAAAAAAAAAGGCAAAAACCAAAAAGATTGTTAAATTAAAAAAAGTAAAAAAGAAGATAAATAAATTACCAAAAAAATTAATTAAGACTAAAAAAATACATTTAAAAAAATCTATAAAATCTGAAGTCAAAACTACAGAACAGAAAAGTGATGGTTTAAGAATTACAAAAAATAATGAGGCTAAACCAGAAATTAAAAAAGTAAAAAAACAAGAAACAGAAAAAAGAGAATATAAAATCAAAGATTACGTCGTATACCCAAAACATGGTGTTGGGCAAATTACTGAATTCAAAAAAATAAATATTGGAGGAATAGACGTTGAAACTTACGTTATAAAATTTGAAAAAGATAAAGCAAATGGAATGGTGCCTGTTAATAAACAATTACACTTAAGACCATTAGCTACTATTAATCAGGTAAATAAATGCATCTCAATATTAAAAAGTAAGCCTAAAATAAAAAGATCTATGTGGAGTAGGAGAGCACAGGAATATGAAGCAAAGATTTCATCAGGTAAGATTTATGAGTTAGCTGAAGTAGTAAGAGACCTTAATAAGGGGGATGATTTAATGGTTGACCAATCTTATAGTGAAAGACAATTGTTTGAAAAAGCATATGAAAGAATCCTTTCAGAATTTCAAATAATTCTAAATCTGTCATTAGAGGATACTCAAAAAAAATTAGATAAAGCTTTAAAAAGAAACTTAAATACTCAACCTAAACCAGAGGCAGCACCAATAAAGCAAGCTTCATCAGATTTACCTGAAGAAGAGGCTGTTTCAGAAAATGAAGAAGATATAGAGGAATAAAAAAAAACGCCTCTCACACGTAAATCGTTATGAGAAGCGTTTTTAATAAAGAATACTAAGTAATTATCTTCTTCTTCTTTTTTTAGCTTTTTTCTTAGCTTTTTTCTTAGCCTTCTTTGCTTTTTTTCTTCTCTTAGGCATCTTTAGCTCCCTTTTTTAAGTTAAACGAATCAATTGATTCGCTATTAATCTATTTTTATTTTTTTATGTGCCTTATGTCAAATCTTAAATTTTAAAGAAAATTTTAAAGATAAAATTAAAATAAAAATTTTTTTTAAAAAAAAATTTAAATTGTAAAAAAGTTAGTGTTTATGCGCTTAATAATCAAATATTTTGTAAAAAATTAATAAAGTTTTTCTAAATCTTCTTTATATTTTTCTAAAATTTTTTTTCTTTTTAGTTTTAAAGTTGGTGTTAACATTCCATTTTCAATTGTAAATTCTTCATTAATTAATTTTATTTTTTTTACTCTTTCAACAAGAGATAAGTTTTTATTTAGATCATCTATATATAATTCAATTTCTTTTTTATTTTTTTCACTATCACTTACAATTAAAGCAACTAAATAAGTTTTTTTGTCTCCATAAACAAAACTTTGTTTAATTTTGTCGTCAAGACACAATAAATTTTCAATTTTCGAGGGTGAAATGTTATCACCACCAGAATTTACAATAATTTCTTTTTTTCTGTCAGTAATTTTCAAATTTCCCTCTTTTGTAATTTCACCTATATCTCCTGTGTGTAACCAACCATTTTTAAGTATATCGTCTGTTTCTTTTTTCATGTTCCAGTAACCAAGCATTACATTTTCGCCTTTGACCAGAATTTCACCATCCTGTGCAATCTTCACCTCATTAGTTTTAAAAGGAGGTCCAACTGTATCAATCTTGATTTTTTCAGGTATATTGCAACTTACTACTGGGGATGCTTCTGTTAGGCCATAACCTTGTAAAGTTGGCAATCCGATAGAATTCAAAAATTCACCAATTTTTTGATCTAACGCTCCCCCACCAGAAACAAAAGCCTTTAAATTTCCCCCAAACTGATTTTTGATTTTTTGTCTTACTAATTTTTCACATAAATAATTTAGTATTTTTTCTCTGAAGCTCATATTCTCATTATTTAGTTTTTTTATTCCGAGCAAAATCGTCGAAGATATTAATTTTTTCTTGAGACCTGTTTGTTTTGAAAAATTAATCGAAATCTTGCTATACAAATTTTGATAAAATCTTGGCACAGCAGTCATTATAGTTGGTTTAGCAACTGACATATTAGATAATAATTTTTCTAAACTTTCAGCATAATAAATTTTTGCTCCTAATGTGATTTGTACAAATTGAACAGCATGTTCATATGAGTGAGATAAAGGTAGCCAAGTCAAAAAAACAGGTTCACTATCTTTAACAAGCGAATTCAAAATTTCTTGTGCACCCTCACAATTAGATAAAATACCCCCATGACTCAGCATTACACCTTTAGGATTACCAGTTGTTCCTGATGTGTAAATGATACAAGCTAGATCTTTTCTTTCAATATTTTTGTTAAAGCTTAAATGATCTAAAATTTTTTCTTTAGAAAATCTTTCAAAGATATTTTCTATACTATCAATTTGTTTATCTATATTTTCTATAGATAAAACTTTTATTTTATCTGAAATGAATTTATCTATTTTTTTTAATTGAGTATAATTTGAGACAATACAAATTTTTGGATTACAATCATTAATGATATATTCATAATCTTTGTCAGAGTAAGTTGTAAATAAAGGAACTGTTACCCCACCAGCGTTCATTATGGCTATATCAGAAATAAGCCATTCAGGTCGATTTTCAGATAATAAAATGCACCTATCTCCTTTAGATAAATTTTTTCTTAAATATTCAGATAAAATTTGAATATTTCTTTCAACTTGTTTCCAAGTAAGAAAATCTTTCTTATTATCCTTTAACCACTTTAAAAATGGTTTATTAGAAGTAGAGTTTAACTCCTTATACTTCGTGAAAAAAAGTTCTACTAAACTTTTAATTTTACTTAATTCCATAATTTGGTGGGCGAAGAGAGAATCGAACTCTCACTTCTTGCGAAACACGATTTTGAGTCGTGCGCGTCTACCAGTTCCGCCATTCGCCCTAGTTATTTAATAATTTATTAAATAGTATAAGAACTAAAATTATATTAAAACCAAAAAATGTTTAAAAGTCTTTACAAAAAATGTTTAGATTTAGCAGCTCACAAAAGTTCTAAATATTATTTGGCAATAGTCTCTTTTGTTGAAAGTTCATTTTTTCCTATTCCGCCAGATGTAATGGTTATTCCAATGGTAATATCAAAAAAAAATGATTTTATTAAAATATTTCTTATAACTACAATTTTTTCAGTTTTAGGTGGTATGCTTGGTTACTTAATTGGTGCGTTCTTTTTTGAATTTGGAGCACACATTATGAGTTTTTATGGTTATGAGGATAAGTTATCAAAAATTAAAGAAAACTTAGTTAATAGTGATGGTTTTTATGCTTGGTTAGGAGTACTTTTTTTAGCTGGTTTTACTCCTCTTCCATATAAAGTTTTTACAATTGCAAGCGGCCTAATAGGATTCAACTTTTTAATATTTGTTTTGATAAGTTTAATTTCCCGAGGATTAAGATTTTTCATCGTATCATACCTTTCTTATAAGTTCGGTGATTTATTTAATGAATATATGGATAAGCATGGGTCAAAATGGTTTACAATAATTGGAATATTAATTGTTATTATTAGCTTAATAATTTATCTGATTTTTAAATCTCATGTTTAATCTTAAAACTGAAATTTACTTGAGAATAATTTTTCTATTTAGTCTAATAGCTTTAATTTCTGCTTATTTTATAGAGCATGTTCTGGGCCACCAACCATGTAATTTATGTTTGATAGAGAGAATTCCTTATGGGTTAAGTATAATTTTGATATCTCTAATGTTTATTATAAAGAAAAATGAAAATTTCTTTATTTTACTTTTAATACTAACTTTTATTTTTTCTTTTTTTATTTCATTGTATCATTTCGGCATAGAACAAGGCATTTTTCAAGAATCAACTGTTTGTGGTGTAAAAAACTTTTCTGAAAATGTAAGTAAAGAGGAATTGCTAAATCAACTAAGTGAAAAGACTATAAGCTGTAAAGATGTGACATTTAGGATTTTAGGATTATCACTAACTGCTATTAATATTGTAATAAGTATATTATTTATTATAACGCTAGCAAAAATTTTTACTAAATATGAAAAAAACTGATAGAAGAGTTGAAGAATTTATTAGAGTTGACCATGCAGGCGAGAGGGGTGCTGTCAAAATTTATGAAGGTCAGTTATTAGCTTTAAATACAATTGTTAAAAATGACAATTTAAAAAAAACAATTGAGGATATGAAAGAACATGAAGTTGAACATTGTCAATTTTTTGAAAACGAAATAAAAAAAAGAAATATTGAGCCAACAAAATTTTTGCCATTGTGGGATCTGCTAGGTGTAGGTTTAGGTTTTGGGTCTACTATTCTTGGGAAAAAAGCAGCTATGCTATGTACTGCCTCCGTTGAAGAAGTAATAGATAAACATTACCAAGACCAAATAAATCAACTTGGTCCAGAAGAAAAAAATCTAAAAAAGAAAATTATAAAATTCAGAGAAGATGAGCTTCATCATAAGGATATTGCTTATGAAAAAGGAGCTACCAAAAAAGGCATTTATTCAATTATGGATAAAATAATAAAAACAGGTTCAAAAATTGCAATTCGAATATCAGAAAAAGTATAAAACTTAAGCTTCTAATTCAACATCCCAATATAAATAATCCATCCAGCTTTTATGTAAATAATTTGGAGGAAAATTTTTTCCATTACGATGTAAATCTTCTGTTGAAGGTTGATAAGGATGTTGGGCCAGTTTCATGCCCGATAACTTTAATAGTTTGCCTCCTTTTTTAACGTTACAAGCAGAACATGCTGTAACGACGTTATCCCAATTAGTTTCTCCACCTTTTGATCTAGGCAATAAATGATCAAAAGTTAATTCCTCGTTGCTGCCACAATACTGGCAGGAAAATTTATCTCTCAGAAAAACATTAAATCTTGTAAAACTTGGTTTAGATTGAGGAACAATATAATCTTTTAGAGCAATTACACTAGGCAATTGCATATTAAATGAAGGACTTCTTACTACACGATCGTAATTACTTACTATAATTACACGATCTAAAAAAACTGATTTAACAGTATCCTGCCATGACCATAGTGATAGAGGATAGTAGCTCAATGGTCTATAATCAGCATTTAAAACTAGTGCAGGACATTTTTCTAGTGAAACATCTTGATCAATAAAATTATTCATATCAAATTTTAACTTAAATAAAAATTTTTTTCAATATTTAGGAATTATTAAATTTTTTTAAGATATAATTCAATGCAATACTTGAAGCATTTACAGGAATATGATGGTCACAATTTTTTATGAGATGCGTCTCAATGTCTATGTTATTTCTCATAAAAAAATCTTTTGCCTCTAGCATAAAATTTGGCGATACAACTTGATCAGAATCACCATGAATTAACAAAATACTTGATGAGTTTTTTTTTCTCAATTTCAAATCCTTTTCATCAATAATTTTTCCAGAAAAACCCACAACGCAATTAAAAGGTTCTTCAGAAGTAAGTCCTAAGTTAATTGACATCATGCAGCCTTGGCTAAAACCAGATAAACAAATTTGTTTATTTTCAAAATTAAATTCATTTTTAATTTCATCAATAAATTTTGATAACTTTTTTTCAGCCTTTATAGATTGATCCAAAATATACTCTGGATCATCTTTGCTTAAATCAAACCACTGATATCCATTTGGGTTTATACTGCATGGTTCATGACCATTAGGACAAATAAAAATAGTATTAGGTAAATGTCTTTTCCAGTTCAGTGAGAGCATACTAATATCCTTGCCATCACCACCATATCCATGAAGTAAGATGATAGCATTTTTAATCTTTTTATTAGTCTCTGGTTTGACCATTACTGAATCTAGGCAAAATGTCATAGTGTGTGAATTATGTTTTTTTATTTTAAAAACACCCTACAATACCTTCATGTTATCTGGAATAGTAGTTAAAATATTATCTATAATTTTGTTAATGACGGTTGGGATTGTTTTAATTCTTGGTATCGGAACTTTATTTAAAGGTGGTGAAACCAGCAAAAAATATTCAAATAAATTAATGCAGTTAAGAGTTTTGCTTCAATTTATTGCAATAATTGCTTTGGTTGGTTTTGCATATTTTTTCAAAAATTAGTTGTAACTAGCCAACCATTCAACAAAATTTTTTTCCTTAAAATCTATTGACCCAACAATTCTTGCAAACTCATATCCATCCTTGTTTATCAAAATTGTGGTGGGCACTCCTCTTAGTCCAAACTTTTTCGCTAAGGTAATTGGTGAGTCGAAATATATCTTAAGATTATCTATACCTAAATCCTCAAAAAATTGAGAGGCTTTTTCTAAATTATCCTGACCAACATTAATCGGAAATATTTTTAAATTGTTTAAATTTTTTTGAGATTGCAATTGATCAAGAGATGGCATTTCCTCTTTGCATGGGGCGCACCAAGTTGCCCAAAAATTGAGCAAAACCAAATTGCCTTCAAATTGATCAAGTTGAATTTCATTACTCTGATCATCTAAAAACGTTAATCCATCATATTTTTTAAGCTCTTTATTGATAACAAGATTTTTTATGTCTTTAATTTCTACCGCTACACAATTAGATATTAAAAAAGCAAATATTATTAAAAATCTCATGTTAAATAGGTATAATTAATTATCATGTCGAAAAATAAAAACAACCAGGCAATATGGGGCAATAGAATAAAAAAAAACACTTCATCAATTTTTCAAAAAGTGGGAAATTCAATTGATGTTGATAAGAGACTATATAAAGAGGATATAATTGGATCTATTGCACATGTTGAAATGCTATTTAAACAAAAAATTATTACTTTTAAAATAAAGAATAAGATTGTTTATGGTCTAAACAAAATCAAAAAAGAAATAACAAACAAAAAATTTGAATTTAATAAAAAGTATGAGGATATTCATATAAATATTGAAAAAAGACTTTTTGAAATAATTGGTGAAGATGCGGGTTTTATTCACACAGCACGATCAAGAAATGATCAGGTGATTACAGACTTGAAAATTTGGATGAAATCATCAACGAAAGAAATTAATATTTTATTAGATACTATAATTAAAAGTGTAATAAGAGCAGCAGAGAAAAATATATATACTCTTATGCCTGGATTTACTCATTTAAAGAATGCTCAGCCAGTTTCATTTGGCCACTATTTGATGGCTTATGTTGAAATGTTTAAAAGAGATCAAAAGAGATTCATAAATAATCTAGATAGTTTAAATGAAAATCCTTTAGGTGTCGCTGCTTTAACTGGAACCTCTTTTAATATTGATAGAAATTACACTACAAAAAAACTTGGATTTAGAAAACCAACTAATAACTCAATAGATACAATTTCTGACAGGGATTTTGTGCTAGATTTTCTTTACTCTGTTTCAGTCTGTGCCATGCATATTTCTAGAATAGCTGAAGAACTTATCATATGGAACTCTGATGCTTTCAAGTTAATAAATTTATCAGATAAAGTTGTAACTGGTTCTTCGATAATGCCACAAAAAAAAAATCCAGATTTACTGGAATTTTTACGAGGAAAGTCTGGAATTATTTATGGTAATTTGTTTTCTATGCTTACAGTTTTAAAAAGTTTACCTTTATCTTACTACAAAGATCTTCAGGACGATAAGGAAATTGTTTTTAAATCTAATGATACACTACAAAATTGTTTAAAAATACTTGATGAGATTCTTAAAAATTTTACACCAAATAAAAAGCAAATGATAGAATTAGCTAACTCAGGATATTTGACTGCAACTGATCTTGCAGATTATCTCGTAAAAAATCACTCAATGCCATTTAGAAAAGCATACAAAGTGACTGCTAATATTGTGAACTTTGCTGAAAAAAAGAAAAAAAATCTCGATCAATTAACGCTGGCTGAACTTAAAAAAATTGAACCAAAACTATCAAATGATGTATTAAAAGTGTTTGATTTAAAGAATTCTGTAAATTCTAAGAAATCATATGGTGGAACATCTTTTGATAATATTAAAAAAATGATATTGAAATATAAAAGAAAAAAATGAAAAAAAAAATTATTTTAGCAATAATTGTATTTTCTACCTTGATCGCTTGTGGAAAAAAAGGAAACCCAGTCTATAAAGAATCTCAAAGTAATTCAAAAATACCAAGCTACTTTCAAAATAAAGCTTAATGAGATTTTTAAATAGTAAACTTAAGATTGAAAATACAATCCTACAAAATATTGCTAAAAAATATGGAACACCTGCATATTGCTACTCGTATAAACAACTTAAAGAAAATATAAATGATTTTAAAAAAAATTTTAAATCCATATCACCATTAATTTGTTTTGCTATTAAATCAAATACTAACTTAAATTTAATAAAAGAAATAAAAAAATTTGGACTTGGGGCAGATGTTGTATCAATGGGTGAATTAATGTTAGCTCTTAAGGCTGGAATTAGTCCAAAGAAGATTGTTTTTTCAGGAGTTGGTAAGACTTCCAAAGAAATTAATTTTGCAATTGATAAAAATATTTTATTAATAAATTCAGAGTCCAAAAGCGAAATCATAGAAATTGATAAAATTGCTAAAATAAAAAAAAAACAAGTTAATATTGGTATTAGATTAAACCCAAATACTGATCCGAAAACTTTGAGCCAAATATCGACAGGTAAAAAAGATAATAAATTTGGAGTTAATGATAAAACATTTTTTGAACTTGTAAGATATTGTAAGAATTCTAAAAATATTAATTTAAAATGTTTAAGTGTTCATATTGGAAGTCAAATTTTAGATCATAAACCCTATGAAAAAATGTTAAGAATATTAGATAAAATCATCAAAAAAACCCAATATAAATTTGATTTTATTGACCTTGGGGGAGGTATGGGCATCCCATACAATAATGATAAAAAACTAAATTATAAAAAATATCATTCAGCAATTAAAAAATTTTTAAAAAATAAAAAATCTCAGATTATATTTGAGCCAGGTAGATCGATAATCGGCAATACAGGAGTTTTAATATCAAAAGTAATTTACATAAAAGAGAGTTATAAAAAAAATTTTGTTATCTTAGATGCTGCTATGAATGATTTAATGAGACCCGCACTTTATGGTGCAGTACATCGCATCTTACCTTTGTTAAAAAGAGGTAAAAAATCAAAGAAAATTTATGAATTTGTTGGCCCAATTTGCGAAAGCACTGATAAGTTTACGTCCATAAAAAATTTTCAAGAACTAAAAGAGAAAGATTTTATCGCAATTTGCGATGTAGGTGCATATGGTATATCACTCAGTTCTAATTATAATCTTAGACCTAAACCTATAGAAATATTAATTAATGGATCTAAAATAAGAGTAGTTAAAAAAAGACAAAAGCACCATGAGATAATTTAGCTTTTGATAATTAATGATAAGAAATTTTCTATTTTCAATTTTCTTTTTTTCAGGGATAATTTTAATTTCAATTATTTTTTTGCCAGCGTTAATCTTACCGCAAAAATTTACACTTTTTGGTGGAAAATTAATGGGTTATTGGGCTGCTATTTGTTTAAAAATTTTCTTGTCCACAAAAATCATTGTCAAAGGCAAAGAAAATTTAATTAAAAATGAAAAATTTTTTATTGCTTCCTCTCATCAATCTATGTTTGAAACTTTTTTCCTACAAACGATTTTTAATTCTCCTGTATTTATCTTAAAAAAAGAATTACTTATGATACCTATTTTTGGCTGGTACTTAAAAAAAATAGGATCAATTTCTATCAAAAGAAATAAGGTATCGAAAGAAAACATCAATTTTTTTGAAGATATTTCTAAAATAATTGCAAATACAAATCGACCAATAATAATTTTTCCTCAAGGAACTCGAGTATTACCCCACGAACAACCTCCATTTAAAAAAGGTGCATCAAGGATTTATGAAGAATTGAAAATAAAATGCCAACCGGTTGCTATTAATTCCGGTTACGTCTGGCCAAAAAAAGGAAAAAAAGATATTAACAAAACAATTACAATTTCAATTTTGGAACCTATCAAACCTGATTATTCCAAGGAAGAATTTTTAGGGATTTTAGAGAAAACTATATATTCTGAACTTAAATTGCTAAATTAACCTTTCATAGGCATAACTACAAAAATACTATCAAAATCACCAGGATCTTTGATTAGCGCAGGTGAACCTGAATCATTTAGAAACATTTCAATATTATTTCCATCTAATTGTGAAGCAACATCTATAAGATATTTAGAATTAAAACTAATTTCTAAATCATGATCAAATTTTACTACAAGGGATTCTTTTCCATCACCGCTGTTGGTATTATTTACAGACAAATCTAGTTTATCTTTACTTAAGCTAAATTTTACACCATCTTTTTTATCAAGCGATACTGAGGCTACTCTATCCACCGAACTTTGAAAAATTTTAAGGTCAATTTCTAATTTTTTTTGATTATTTTTTGGAATTACTTGAATGTAATTAGGAAATTTTCCATCTATTAACTTAGAAATTAAAATACTATTATTTAATTCAAATTTTATCTTAGATTTCATATTTGAAATTTTTACTTCACCATCATAGTTTTCTAATAATGAACTTAATTGAAAAATAGTCTTTTTAGGTAATATAATCGGTTCAAAAATTTTTTTTTCATTTAATCTGAGTTTAGAAATGGACATACGATGACTATCAGTTGATACTGCAGTTAAGTAATTCTTATCCTCAACCTCTGTTTGATGAAAATAAATTCCACTTAAATAATGTCTGGTCTCATCATTTGACACAGAAAATTTACATTTATTTAGCAACTTTAATAGGTCTTTTGATTTAAGGCTAAATTCATTCTCATTAAAATTTTCATCTGTTAAAGGAAATTCCGAAGCGGGCATACAATTTAAATTAAAAATAGATTTTTCTGATTCTAGATGAAGTTTGCTATTGTCTGTTAAAGTTAAATTTATTTTTTTTCCTGATGAGAGTTTTCTAACAATATCATACATAGTAGACGATGTAGTGGTTGTTTTTCCTTCCTCTATGACTTCGACGTTATTTATTTGATTAATAAATATTAAGTCTAAATCTGTCGCTGTTATAGTGAGTTTTGAATTTTGTGCATCGAGCAATATGTTTGACAATATTGGAAGTGTACTTCGTTTTTCTATGACTCCTTGACAATAATTTAATGCTTGCTGTAGGTCTTGTTGGTTTACATTAAATTTCATTTTCTTTATTGCTATATAATATTTGATTTTTTAGTTTATCTATATTTGCAATCATATCTGGATCTTTTTCTTTTAATTTTTCAATAGTTTTAACTGAGTGAATTATAGTTGTGTGATCTCTATTTGAAAACTCTCTTCCAATTTCCGGCAGAGATTTTGAAGTCAAAATTTTTGTTAAATAAATTGCTGTTTGCCGTGGTCTCACTAAGTACCTAGATCTTCTTGATGAAAGCATTTCATTTTTACTAATCTTAAAAAATTTACACACAATAGTTTGAATGAGATCAATAGTTACTTTATTTTCATTTAAATTAAGTAAATCTTTTAATATAACTTTTGTCTCAGCTAAGCTTGGTATTTTGTTATAAATTCTTGAAAAGGATATAATTCTATTTATTGCACCCACCAATTCTCTTACACTCGTTGTGATTTTAATGCTTATAAAATCCTTAATTTCCTCAGGTATATTAAACTTTTCAGGATACAAATTATTTAAGTCACTTATTTTACTTTCAAGGATTTTTTTTCTGAGTGCTAAATCAGTTTTTTGAATATCCACAACTAGACCTCCTGCAAATCTTGACTTTATCCTCTCCTGAATTCTTGACAGCTTATTAGGAGATCTATCAGCAGAAATTATAATTTGAGAACCTTTATCTAATAATGCATTAAAAGTATGAAAAAATTCTTCTTGCATTGCCTCTTTACCATTCATGAATTGTATATCGTCAATTAACAAAATATCTGTATTACGAAAATACTCTTTAAATTTGACCATATCATTTGATTTGATTGATTTTACAAATTGATACATAAAACGTTCTGCCGATATAAACATAACCTTATTATCTTTTTTCAGGTGATAACCAATTGCATTTAAAAGATGCGTCTTGCCCATTCCAACACCACCATAAAGATAAAGTGGATTATAATGTGAAATATTCTCTGAAACTTTTACAGAAGCTTCGTATGCTAATTTATTGCTGGAGCCAGTAATAAAGTTTTCAAAATTTTTGTTAGGATCTATTCGATTATATTGTAAATAAGAGTCTTTTATAAAAGAAACATTTTCTTTATTTTCTATGACATTAATATTATTTTCATCCTGAATTGAAATAGATTTATTTTCAGTTATTTTGAATTCAATTCGAACAATTTCTTTTTTATAATTTTTTATAATTTTCAAGATTTGATCTAAGTATCTAGATGTAATCCAATCTCGAATGAATCTAGTAGGTACAGATAATAAGATATAATTATTGATTTCCTCGACAAAAGTTATTTTTTTAAGCCAACTTTCGTAAATATCTAGTCCTAATTTATTTTTCATTTCAGCTTGAACTAAATTCCAATCAAGAATATCGGATTTAGAGTCTTTTAAACTATTATTATTTATAGAATTGTTCATAAATGTGGAGAGTGTTCAGTTAGAACCATAATAAAATTATTGCAACAAATAATTTTCAAAAATAAAAAAAAAATAAAATCTAGGATTGTGTAAATTTTTTTTTTTTAAAAAAAAGTATTTGACAAAAAAAAATAAAGAAAAATAAAAAAAAAATATAAATAAAATTTATAATTGAATTAAATAAGTTTGTTTATTTACTAAATCTAAATATTGTGTGGAGAATTTTTAAGATCACAGATTTTGTAGATTTAAAAGTTGTATTAAGATTAACAACCTGAAGTGTTATTAAACTAGATTGATGCTATTTTTTTGGTAAACCTTGAAATGTTTCTGGAAGCGTTTTGTTTCTTTACGATACCTGTTTTAGCTATTTTCATCAACTCAGAATTCAACTTAGGTAAGAACTTTAAAGCCTCAGACTTCTTTTTAGCTTCAATTAAAGAATTCATTTTCTTCAAAGCATTTTTATATCTACTTTTTCGAGCCTTATTAACAGCTGTTTGTTTTGAAATTCTTCTAATTCTTTTGATTGCTGATTTTGTGTTAGCCATATGCGCAGGGGTATAACTTGAGAATGAATTTTGGTCAATTAAATAATTATTATATTTGGCAGATATTACAAAAAAAAGAAGATCTATTGGAAATCATTTTTTTTTTAATAATTCCGTTGCATCCAGACCTTTTACAATTAAGTCCTTTTCTCTCATAAACATTAAAATTCTTTTGGAAATTTCCTGATTTACCTGATGTGTTTTTAAAATCTCTAATACTTGATCCTCCCTTTTTGATAGCATTAATCAAAACCTTTTTAGAATTAAATATTATTTTTTTACAATCTTCTTTATTTAATAAAGATACTTTTTTATCAGGTTTAATTTTACATAAAAATAAAATTTCACTTGCATAAATATTTCCTATCCCCGATACAAAATTTTGATCTAATAAAAAGTTTTTTATATTTTTTGTTTTTCCTTTTAAAAAAGAATAAATATAACTTAAGTTAAATTCTGATTGAAAAGGTTCTGGTCCAAGTTTAGAGAATCTTTTATTCAAAAAATGTTCATTAACCACTATTTCAAAAAAACCAAATCTTCTTGGATCGTTGTATACAACTCTAAGATCATCAAAAACTATTTCTACGTGATTATGTTTTTTAGGCAATGTAGGTGAGCTATAAAAACTGGTATTAGTTACCAAGCTTTTTTTTTGATTATAAATTAGATGAATAGTTCCTGACATACCCAGATGTAAAAGACAATAACTTTGATTTGACAGGCAAATAATCAGATATTTTGAAAATCTTTTTACTTTGATTATTTTTTTGCCTTCAAGGAATCTTGGAAAATTAAGTGGGATTTTAATTCTTAAATTTCTATTTCTAACTATTACTTTTTTGACCTTTTTTTGTTTAATCTTTTTGTCTAAAGATTGACGTACAATTTCTACTTCTGGTAATTCTGGCATTTAATACTATATTGATTATATATTTTTGAATTATGCAACAATATCTACAAAATAAAAAAAGATTAGTCCAAAATGTGTTTAATCAAGTGTACGATCGTTATGATCTAATGAATGATTTTATGTCATTGGGGATTCATCGATTGTGGAAAAAAAGTCTATTAAATATGATGAATCCATCCAGTAATCAAAATTTAATTGATGTTGCTTGTGGTACTGGAGACATAGCTAAACTATTTGTTAAACATGTAAATGAATTATCTCGTATTGCATGTGTCGATCCAAATAAAGGGATGATAGGTAAAGGGAAAGAAAAGTTATCTAAGTTTAAAAATATAAATTGGATTATATCTCCAGCCGAAAAAATTCCTTTATCTGATAATTTATTCGACTTTTATACTATAAGCTTTGGTTTAAGAAACACTGCCAATATAGATAAGGCTCTTTCTGAGGCTTATAGAGTTTTAAAACCAGGGGGTCGTTTTTTATGCTTAGAGTTTTCAAAAATTCAGAACACAAATTTAGAAACCCTTTATAAAAATTACTCTAAACTAATACCTTCTATTGGTAAGTTTGTTGTTGGTGAAAAACAGCCGTATGAATATCTAATTAAAAGTATTGAAGATTTTTTAAACCAAGAGGAATTAATTGACGCAATGGTTAAAAACAATTTTGAAAAGTGTACCTATAGAAATTTATCAGGCGGAATAGTTTCGATTCATAGTGGATGGAAATTTTGATGGTAAAAAAATTAATTATTCTCTTTAAACTTGGAAGAAAAGTAGCTTGTTCTGATATTTTAAATATTGTATCAAAATTTAAGGAACCACCTTTATCTATAAAGATTTTATTTAAGATACTATCATTCTCCTTTTCACCAAAAAAACAAATAGATGTAAATAAAGACGAGGGAGAGAGACTATCTGACTCTTTAGAGTCAATGGGAACAACTTTTATTAAACTTGGTCAATTTTTAGCAACCAGACCTGATATAATTGGTGAAGAACTTTCCAAAAAACTTGAAAACCTTCAAGATAAATTGCCACCATTTTCTCTGTTACAAGCTAAAGAAATAATTAAAAATGATCTAGGTAACGAAAGTTATGACACTATATTAAATTTAAGTGAACCAGTTGCTGCTGCTTCAATTGCTCAAGTCCACAAAGCTCAAATTAATGACAATGGAGTTCTTAAGGACGTTGCAATTAAAATTCTAAGACCAAACATAAAAAAAATATTTAATGAGGAGATTGATGCAATAATGCTTTTTGCTTTCTTAATAGAATCATTTATTAAAAAGACAAAAAGACTCAAGCTGGTAGAAGTAGTATTTTTATTAAAAGAAATCACAAATCTAGAGATGGATTTAAGATTTGAAGCAGCTGCTGCAAATGAATATGCTGAAAACACAAAGAATGATGTTGGATTTAGAGTTCCTAAAATTTATTGGAATTATACAAGCGAAAATGTAATGACACTAGATTGGGTGGATGGAATATCTATTAGAGAAACGGAAGAACTAAAAAATAAAGAATTTAATACTGAAAAAATTGCAGAAGATATTATTCAAAATTTTTTAAGACATGCTGTAAGAGATGGTTTTTTTCATGCAGATATGCACCAAGGCAATATTTTCATAGATAATGATGGTCAAATTGTTCCTATTGATTTTGGAATTATGGGTAGATTAGATAAAATGAGTAAAAGATTTTTAGCTGAAATTTTATTTGGTTTTATACAAAGAGATTATCGTAAAGTTGCTGAAGTACATTTGATTGCAGGTCTTGTGCCAAAAGAAGTTCCAATAGATGATTTAGCTCAAGCCCTAAGATCCATAGGTGAACCAATTTTTGGTCAAGCAGTTAAAGATATTTCTGGGGGAAAATTATTAAAGCAACTATTTGATGTCACAGAAAAATTTAACATGCAAACTCAACCTCAGCTTCTAATGTTACAGAAAACAATGGTTGTTGTTGAAGGTGTAGCTAGAAAATTAAATCCAAACACAAATATTTGGACCACTTCAAAACCAGTTCTTGAAAGTTGGCTAAAAGAAACAAAAGATCCAATGACAAAACTAAATGAGACACTTCAAAATACATCTGAAGTAATAAAAAGATTACCGGAATTTCCTGAAATTATGGATAAAGCTAATCAAGCTCTTACTTATCTTGCTAGTGGACAAATCCCACAAAACTCAAATTCTTATACGGCCTTAAACACTCAAAAATCAGAAATGACTGCTTTTAGAAACCAATCTATTATTGGTTTATTAATCCTTGTAATTTTTGGTCTTTTAATATTTTAATTCAGTCGATGAAAGATTTATCAAACAAAAAAATTCTTTTTATAATATGTGGTGGAATTTCTGCTTACAAAAGTCTTGAAACGATAAGAATGTTTAGAAAGAATAATGCTGAAATAAAAACAATACTAACTAAAAGTGCAAAGGAGTTTGTAACCCCATTATCTGTAGCCTCATTATCTCAAGGTAAAGTTTATGATGATTTATTTAGCCTAGAGAATGAGACAGAAATGGACCATATTTCTTTATCAAGATGGGCCGATGTAATCATCGTCGCTCCAACAACTGCCAACACCATTTCCAAATTAAGCCAGGGTAACTCAGACGAGTTAGCATCCACAGTTATATTAGCCTCAAATAAACAAGTTTTTTTAGCTCCAGCAATGAATGTTAGGATGTGGGAACATCAGTCTACACAAAATAATCTAAAAACATTGAAAGATTTTGGCTACAAAATTATTGGACCTGAAATAGGTGATATGGCTTGTGGTGAATATGGTGAGGGTAAAATGTCTGAACCTTTAGTTATTTATGAAGAAATTCAAAATTTTTTATTAAGTAAAATTAAAAATAATAAACTCAAAGCCCTAGTAACCGCGGGTCCTACTAATGAATATATAGACCCTGTAAGATTTATTACAAATAAATCTAGCGGTAAACAGGGTTACGAGATAGCAAAATCGCTCTATAAAAGAGGTTTTGATACCACTTTAATATCTGGACCTACAAACCTAAAAATAGATGAAAATATTAAATTAATCAAAGTTGAGACTGCTGAAGAAATGTTTAAGGCCACTCAAAAAAATCTTCCGACTGATATAGCTGTATTTGCTGCTGCTGTTGCTGATTTCAAAGCTAGTTATGAACATAAAGAAAAGATTAAAAAAATTGACAATTTAACATTAAACCTGGAAAGGAATATCGATATTTTGAACTATGTTTCTAATCATAACTCTATGAGACCAAAAATGGTTATAGGTTTTGCTGCTGAAACAACAAGTTTAGAGAAAAATGCTGTGCAAAAATTAAAAGATAAAAATTGCGACTGGATAATAGCTAACGATGTCTCAAAAGATGAAAGTGGTTTTGATAATGAAAATAATCAGGTTACAATTTTCTATAAAAATGAAAAAATGAAAAAAGAGAAACTTTCATTAAAAAAGAAGTCAGAGATTTCAGAGGAAATTGTAGATAGAATAGTTGCTCAAATAAATTAATGGTTAAAGTTCTAATCAAAAAACTTGACCCAGCTGTACAATTACCCGAATATAAAACCAGTGGTGCATCAGGTGTAGACTTAATCGCATTTATAAAAGAACCCATTAATCTAGAACCTAAAACATCTGTTTTAATTCCCACAGGATTATCTGTTGCTTTCCCAGAAGATTACGAGATTCAAATAAGACCAAGATCAGGTTTAGCAGCCAAAAATAATATTAGTGTGTTAAACACTCCAGGAACAATTGATAGTGATTATAGAGGAGAAATAAAGGTTATCATCTATAATCATGGTAATGAAAATTTTTCAATTAATAATGGTGATAGAATTGCTCAAATGATCCTAGCGCCTGTGGTCAAGATGGAATTAGAAGAAAAAAATGATTTACCTAAGTCTGTCAGAGGTAAAGGTGGATTTGGTTCAACAGGTAAATGAATATAAATTTAGATAAAAATCAAATAGAGAGATTTTCAAGACAAATAGTTTTAAAAAATATTGGAAGCTTAGGTCAAAAAAAAATTATTGGAGCTAAAGTTTTAATCATTGGAATGGGGGGTTTAGGTTGTCCTGCAGCTGAGTTTTTAGCAAGAGCAGGCGTAGGTGTTTTGGGCATTGTTGACCCTGATATTGTTAATTTATCAAATATTCACAGACAAAGTCTTTACAGCATCGAAGACTTAAAAAAATCCAAAATAAAGTCTGCTCAAAAAAAATTAAAAAAGATAAACTCAAAAATAAAAGTAAACGCGTATAAAATAAGATTAAATATAAATAATTATCAAAAAATTATAAAAAATTATGACTACATAATTGATGGATCAGATAATTTTGAAACAAAGTTTTTAATTAATGATGTTTCAAGAAAGTATAAAAAATTTCTTGTGACTGGAGCAATAAGTAAATTTGATGGTCATATTTTTAGTTTTGATTTTAAAAATAAAAAAACACCTTGTATAAGATCTTTTTATCAAGAATATGAGATTTCAGACGATATATTAAATTGTGAATATGAAGGCATTTTGGGGACAGTGGCTGGTATAATAGGAATTATGCAAGCGAATGAAATTTTAAAAAAAATTTTATCTATCGGTAAAAATTTGAATGGTCAAGTTTTGGTTATAGATCTATTAAATCTGAATTTTAGAAAAATTAAATTTAAAAAGTTAAAAGATGTTAAAAAAAAAATTTAAACTTTTTCTTATAACTTTATTTTTATTATCTTTTACCTCATTAAGTTATGCTCAAGAAACTTTCTTGTCTTTAAAGAAAAGTAAAGTGAATGTAAGGTATGGACCAAGTTTTGAATCTCCTATAAAGTTTATTTATAAAAAAGTGAATTTGCCTCTAAAGCAAATTGATAAAAAAGAGAACTGGCGAAGAGTAATTGATTTTAAAAACAACAGCGGATGGATACATTGGTCTCAATTAAAAAAAATAAATTCAATAATTCCCACAAAAGACAAAATTTTGTTTGAAAATTCGACAAATTTTTCTAAACCATTGGCTAAAATTAAAAGTGGAAGAGTTCTAATAGTTCAAAAATGCAATGGAATTTGGTGCAAAATAAATACAGACGATTTTGAAGGTTGGATAAAGACAGACAATATTTGGGGTGTATTAGATTAAGAGTTTTTTGATTTACTCGCCCACCACTTATCTAAAATAAAATACCATATAGAATTAGCTATTGGTTCAACTATTGCGTCTGTTAGTGCTATCATAAAGCTGACATCAGCAACAAACATTAAAACAGTTATAGCTATAGCAAAATGACCAATTGTATAAATAATGGTTCTTAAAATTGAACCTCTATTATTCGTGTAAATCTGTCCAGCAGCTTTGAATATGCCGGTTGTTAATTCCATTATTTTTTAAACGGACTATCAAGCACACAAGCAACTAGGTGTACTCTAGCCTGTTCTCCACCATTAAAAAAATTATGATATTTTGTATTATTTGTTATCCATACCTTACCATCAGCTGGAAGATGTTTTGCTACATTTTCAATTACCATTGAACAGCCCTTATTAGTTATGATGGGCACATGCAGTCTACATTCAGGATCTTTATGCCAGCTTAATGTCGATCTTGGCTCTTTTAATAATAATCTTACTCTACCTAGTTTAAACCTTTTACTTAAAGTGTCGTAAACTTCTTTAAAATAAGTATTTTCAAATTCAGGAACCAATTGAGTATATTTTGACTCATCTATATCAACATCTCGAGAAACTTCTTTTCCAGTTTCATCGGCAATTGTCCAATATTTTCCTCTAATATTATTTCCCTCGATAGAACTTCTATCATTTGGGATTTGATTTAATGGTATTGCTCCGAAGTGAGTAACCCCTGGAGAGTTAAACTTTTTAGCTTTTAAAACTTTATCCAAATCATTTCTCAACTTTGATATATCAAAATTAAGATTAGGAACTTCGTAGAAGTCCTCAAAATTTGCTGTTCCCATATTTTTTTGTCCTGTTTTATAGAATTAGTTTAATTTCAAATCAAATCGATCAGAATTCATAACTTTTACCCATGCTGCGATAAAATCTTTAACAAATTTATCACCCGAATCTTCACATGCATAAACTTCCGCTAAAGCTCTTAGTTGAGAATTTGAACCAAAAATTAAATCAACTCTTGTCGCCTTCCATTTAGTTTTTTGAGTTTTTCTATCTTTACCAATAAATGTTTGTTCAGATTTATCTTCCTCTTTCCAAGTCGTATTCATGTCTAAAAGATTTATGAAATAATCGTTAGTAAGAGAACCAGGTCTGTTAGTAAAAACTCCATGTTTCGAGCCATCAAAGTTTGTATTTAATACTCTCATTCCACCTACAAGTGCAGTCATTTCTGGAGCTGTTAAACCCATCAATTGAGCCTTATCAACCAGTTTTTCCTCTGCAGAAACATTTGAAGCTCCACCATTTAGATAATTTCTAAAACCATCTGCTTGTGGTTCTAAAAGACCAAATGAGTTAACATCAGTCTGATCTTGTCTTGCATCTCCTCTTCCTGCTGAAAATGGAACTTGAACTTTATAGCCAGCTTTTTTTGCAGCCATTTCGATACCAACACCACCAGCTAGTACAATTAAATCTGCCATTGTAACACTTTTCTTTTTACTATCGAATTTGCTTTTAATTTTTTCTAAAGCTTTAATTACAGCAGATAATTTTTTTGGATTGTTCACTTTCCAATTTTTTTGTGGTTCCAACATTATTCTCGCACCATTAGCACCACCTCTTTTATCAGAGCCTCTGAACGTAGATGCTGAAGCCCATGCAGTAGAAACTAAATCTGAAATTGATATTTTTGATTTAGAGATTTTACTTTTTAAATCTTTAACATCCTTTGATTTAAGTTTGTATTTAGGCCTATCAATTGGATCCTGCCAAATTAATTGTTCTTTTGGAACCTCACTACCGAGATAGCAAACTCTTGGTCCCATATCCCTGTGAGTTAATTTAAACCATGCTCTCGCAAAAGCATCGTGAAACTCTTTTGGATTTTGATGAAAATGTTTAGTGATAGGTCCATAACTAGGGTCAACTTTCATCGATATGTCGGTTGTTTGCATCATTGGTGGATGAAGCACACCTTTTTGATGTGCATCAGGAACCATTTTAATCTCTTGCCCATTTTTCTTCGGAGTCCATTGATGAGCACCAGCTGGGCTTTTTGTAAGCTCCCACTCATGTCCATATAAACAATCCAAGTAACCCATATCCCATTGAATTGGATTTTGAGTCCAAGCGCCCTCAATACCACTACTTATTGTATCAACACCTTTTCCAGATTTATATCCACTATTCCATCCTGTTGACTGGTCTTGAAGTCTTGAAGCTTCAGGATCCGGTCCTTTATACGACTCTGATGCTGCACCATGAGATTTTCCAAACGTATGTCCTCCAGCGACTAATGCTGCTGTCTCATAGTCATTCATAGCCATTCTACCAAATGTCTCTCTAATATCATGCGCTGCTAGTTTTGGATCTGGATTAGCATCAGGACCTTGCGGATTTACATAAATTAAACCCATATGTGAAGCTCCTAATGGCTGTTCTAAATCTCTTTTTCCGCTATATCGTTCCACACCTAACATTTCTTTTTCTGAACCCCAATAAATATCATCTTCTGGTTCCCAAATATCAGTTCTGCCAGCTCCAAAACCAAAAGTTTTAAAACCCATTGAGTCTAAGGCCACATTTCCAACAAGGATGAATAAATCTGCCCATGAAATTTTTCTTCCATATTTCTTTTTAATAGGCCATAAAAGTAATCTGGCTTTATCTAAGTTTACGTTATCTGGCCAAGAATTAAGTGGCGCAAATCTTTGATTACCTGTTCCTGCTCCACCTCTACCATCACCAGTTCTGTAAGTACCTGCGGCATGCCAAGCTAATCTAATAAATAATGGACCATAATGACCATAATCTGCTGGCCACCACTCTTGGGAGTCTGTCATTAATTTTTTTAAATCTTTTTTTAATGCTTTGTAATTAAGTTTTTTAAATTCTTTTGCATAATTAAACTTTTTATCCATAGGGTTAGATAAATTTGAATGCTGACTAAGAATTTTAAGATTTATACTATTTGGCCAAAAGTCTCTTACTGTTTGACCTCTTCCTGCAGAAAACTTTGCAGGTGTTCCTGCGCCAGTAAAAGGACATTTGCTCATTTGATTGGCTTTAAAAGACTTATTTTTGAAATTTTCAGTACTCATAATTTTTGTATTTCCCCCATGGTTATTAGAATTATTAATTTATAATAGTTCTAAACTAAATGTCAACAGTTTAGAACGATTATAATATAAATTTAGAAGGGAAGTTTTTTTTAATTCTGATTTTGAGTATCACTCGCAACTCTTACTAACACTTCCACAGAACTAATTTTTTTTCCTGTAATATTATTTTTGATATTAACTTTTCCAATTTCGTTATCATTACAATCTATAAGTAAATTTGTGTCCTCATCATAAAAATGATGATGTTTGGTAATATTTGTATCAAAATAACTTTTATCGCTACTGATCGTAATCTCTTTTAGATATCCTTTATCTTTAAAAGCATGAACTGTGTTATAAATTGTAGCTAAAGATATTTTTTCATTAAAATTTTCTGAAATGTTTTTTGCTAAATCATTAATGGTAAAGTGAAACGTTTTGTCTCTATTAAATAAGACTTCACAAATTTTAAGTCGTTGTTTAGTTGGTCTTAGACCAGAATTTCTTAATTTGTTAACAAATTCGCTATTTTTTAACATTGTAAATTATAATAATTCTAAACTTTATGTATATTATAATGGGTTAAAATCAAGTATTAAGGTGATCTATTTTATGAAAAAAAACTCCTATTCTTATGAAGAACTTATAAGTTGCGGAAACGGAGGTCTTTTTGGTCCAGGGAATGCAAAATTACCACTTCCACCAATGTTGATGTTTGATAGAATTACAGAAATTAATGAAAAGGATGGTGCTTTTAAAAAAGGCTCTTTAAAAGCTGAATTAGACATAAAGAAAGACCTTTGGTTTTTTGATTGTCATTTTAAAGAAGATCCTGTGATGCCAGGATGTCTTGGACTTGATGCTATGTGGCAACTCGTAGGATTTTATTTAGGCTGGATTGGAAATCCTGGAAAAGGCAGAGCCTTAGGCGTTGGGACAGTAAAATTTACAGGAGAAGTTTTACAAAATGTTAAATTAGTCAAATATGAAATCGATATGAAAAAAATTATGTCTCCTGGTGGTACAACTGTTGGTTTGGCTAATGGGATATTATTAGCAGACGAAAAAAAAATTTATTCAGCGGACAATTTAAAAGTGGGGTTATTTAAATAATGAGAAGAGTTGTAATAACTGGTTTAGGTGTAGTTTCTTGTTTGGGTAATAATCAAGAAGAAGTTCATCAATCTTTATTAAATTCAAAATCAGGAATCTCATTTGCTGAAGAGTATAAAGAGCATAATTTAAAAAGTCATGTTCATGGTAAACCAAAAATCAAACTTGAAGATCATATAGATAGAAAAACAATTCGATTTATGGGTTCAGGATCAGCTTATAACTATATTGCGATGAAAGAGGCGATCAAAGATTCTGGTCTTGAGGAAAAAGAAGTAAGTAATTTTAGTACTGGTATAGTCATGGGGTCTGGAGGGCCTTCAATTGAGAATGTAATTTTAGCAGCTGACAAAACAAGAGCAAAAACCCCAAAATTAATGGGTCCTTTTATTGTTCCAAGAACCATGGCAAGTACCGCATCTGCTACTTTAGCAGTTCCATTTAAAATCAAAGGAACTAATTATACAATGAGTTCTGCATGCGCGACTAGTGGTCACTGCATTGGAAATTCAATGGAACTAATTCAAATGGGTAAACAGGATATTGTTTTTGCTGGTGGAAGTGAGGAAATACATTGGGCAATGACAGCAATGTTTGATGCTATGACTGCACTATCATCAAAATATAATGATACACCTCAATCAGCATCTAGAGCATATGACAAAACTAGAGATGGGTTTGTAATCGCTGGTGGAGCGGGTGTGTTAGTATTGGAGGAATATGAACATGCAAAAGCTAGGGGTGCCAAAATTTATGCTGAGTTGACTGGTTATGGTGCTACTTCAGATGGATATGATATGGTAGCTCCATCTGGAGAAGGGGCTGTCAGATGTATGAAAATGGCGATGTCTACTACCAAAAACAAAATTGATTATATTAATACTCACGGAACTTCTACACCAGTAGGTGACATAACTGAATTAAAAGCTATAAAAGAAACTTTTGGAGATGACATACCAAAAATAAGTTCAACGAAATCTTTGTCGGGTCATCCTTTGGGTGCTGCATCAGTTCATGAGGCAATATATTGTTTAATTATGATGAAAAACAATTTTATTGCTGGATCAGCAAATATTTCTGAAATGGACGAGGATGCTAAAAAATTTCCAATAATTTCGAAAACTGAAACCAACTCTACTTTAAATACAGTGATGTCAAATAGTTTTGGTTTTGGTGGAACTAACGCTGCTTTAATTTTTGAGAAAGTGTGATTATGAGTTTAATGAAAGGTAAAAAGGGATTGATAATGGGTGTTGCGAACGAGAGATCTATTGCATGGGGTATTTCTCAAAAACTATCTGAAGCGGGTGCAGAACTAGCATTTACATATTTAGGAGATGCCTTAAAAAAAAGAGTTGTTCCCTTAGCAGAAAAATTAAACTCAAACGTAACCTTTAGTTGTGATGTTGAAAAAAAAGAAGACGTAATTAAATTATTTAAGGATTTAAAATCAAAATGGAGTGAAATCGATTTTGTTGTTCACGCAGTTGCCTTTTCAGATAAATCAGAACTATCAGGTGAGTATTTAAATACCACTAGAGAAAACTTTTTAAGAAGTATGTTAATATCATGTTTCTCTTTTACTGAAGTTGCAAAAGAAGCATCAAAAGTATTGAAAGAGGGTGGTAGTTTGCTGACTTTAACTTATGAGTCCACCAAAGCTATTCCAAATTATAACGTTATGGGTGTTTGTAAATCAGCATTAGAGGCTAGTGTTAAATATTTAGCAAGAGATCTCGGCACAAAAGGAATGAGAGTAAATGCAATAAGTGCAGGGCCAATTAAAACATTAGCTGCTTCTGCAATCGGTGATGCAAAATTTTTGTATAAATGGAATGAAGACCACTCTTTCCTAAAAAGAAATGTTGATATTCATGATGTAGGAAATTCAGCTTTATATCTTTTAAGCGATCTTGCGAATGGTGTAACTGGTGAAATTCACTATGTCGATGCTGGATATAATAAAGTGGGTATGCCAGATCCTAAGAATATAACTTAGTTAAATGGCAGGATTAAATCCTGCCACCCCAATTTTCTTATTCGGTAGCTTGTTTCATAGAGAGTTTTACTTTTCCTCTATCGAAACCAATAACTTTTACTTTTACTTCGTCACCTTCTTTAACTACATCAGCTACTTTAGCTACTCTTTTATCTGCAAGTTCTGAAATATGAACAAGTCCATCTTGTTTTCCTAAAAAATTTACAAATGCACCAAATTCCATAATTTTCATAACTTTTCCTGAATATATTTTATTTAATTCAGCTTTTGCTGTGATGTCTTTAATCATTTGCATAGCGGTATTTCTAGACTCTTCATCTGGAGCAGCAACAGTCACTACTCCCTCATCATTTACATCAACTTTAGCACCTGATTTTTCAACTATTTCTCTGATTGTTGCGCCACCTTTTCCGATTACAGCAGCAATATCTTTTTTATCAACATTAATTTTTTCCATTTTCGGAGTATGTTTTCCAACATCAGATCTTGATGCTGATAATGCTTTATTCATTTCTCCTAAAATATGAACTCTCCCATCTTTCGCTTGGCTCAATGCTTGCTCCATAATTTCAAAAGTAATACCAGTGATTTTAATATCCATTTGAAGTGAAGTAATCCCATCTTTCGTTCCAGCAACTTTAAAATCCATATCACCTAAATGATCCTCATCACCTAAAATATCTGATAACACGCTAAAATCATCACCCTCCTTAATTAGACCCATTGCTATACCCGCAACAGGTTCTTTTATCGGAACTCCCGCATCCATTAGTGCAAGTGATGTTCCACAAACTGTAGCCATTGATGATGAACCATTGGACTCTGTTATTTCTGATACTACCCTAAAAGTATAAGGAAATGACTCTTTTGAGGGTAATGAAGAATGAATTGCTCTCCATGCTAATTTACCATGACCTATCTCTCTTCTACCAGTTCCTATTCTACCTGTCTCACCAACAGAAAAAGGTGGAAAATTATAATGAAGCATAAACCTTTCTCTTTGTAATCCATCTAAGCTCTCAATTCTCTGTTCATCGTCAGATGTGCCTAAAGTGGCAGTTACGATTGCTTGCGTTTCGCCTCTGGTAAACAAAGCAGAGCCATGCGTTCTTGGCAAAACACCAACCTCACATGAGATTGGCCTAACATCAGATAGACCCCTACCATCAATTCTATTTTTATTTTTTAAAATATCTGATCTGACAATTGTTTTTTCAAGATTTTTTAGTTCAGAGTTTACATCAAGATCTGTGTAGTTTTCGTCTTCCTCATAAAGTTTTTTTGCCTTATCAGTAATTTCTGAAATTTGATTTGATCTGTCTTGTTTATCTCTTGTTGCAAATGCTTTTTTAAGATCTTCTGTAAAAGTTTCCTCTAGTTTTTTCTTTACATCAGATAAATCTTTCTTTTCAACAGTCCACTCAGGTTTTCTACATTCTTTAGCCAGTTCCTCTATCATTTTAATCACTGGAACAAATCCTTCGTGACCAAATTTTACTGCATTTAACATTTCTTCCTCTGTTAACCCGCTCGCTTCAGACTCAACCATAAGCACAGCATCTTTTGTACCAGCAACAACTAAATCTAATTTTGATTTTTCAAGTTCAGTTTTTGACGGATTCAAAATATATTTGCCGTCGATGTATCCAACTCTAGAAGCTCCAACAGGGCCCATGAATGGCATTCCTGATATAGCTAAAGCTGCAGAGGATGCAATAATTGACAAAATATCTGCTTCATTTTCTTTATCATAAGAAATTACAGTTGGTAACAACTGAACTTCATTTTTAAATTCATCAGGAAACAATGGTCTGATCGGTCTATCAATTAATCTTGAGATTAATGTCTCACTTTCAGTTGGTCTTGCTTCTCTTTTAAAATATCCACCAGGAATTTTTCCTGCTGCGTAATATTTTTCCTGATAATTTACAGATAATGGGAAGTAATCCATATCTGGATTAACTTTTTTTGCTCCAACGACTGTTGCTAAAACGACTGTCTCCCCACATGTTGCGATGATTGCCCCATCTGCCTGTCTTGCTACTTTACCTGTTTCTAAACTAATCTTCTTACCTGCTACTTCAACTTCCTTCTTGTATACTTTAAACATTTCATTTCCATTTCATTTCGTTCGTTTCGTTCCATCTCGTTCTATCTATCTTGATTCTTATTTTCTCAAATTCAATTTCGACAGGACATTCTTGTAAGAGTCTATCTTATTTCTTTTAAGATAATCTAACAATTTTTTTCTTCTATTGACCGCTCTCAGTAATCCAACAGATGAATGTTTATCTTTTTTGAATTGTTTTATATGTTTTGAGAGCGTTTCAATTTTTTCCGTTAACAAAGCAATTTGGATTTCCGACGATCCAGTGTCTTTTTCATGCATTGCTAACTCTTGAGCTTTCTTGTTCATACTTCTTTTTTCCTATTTATTTGTTTGTTTGATTAAATTCTCTATTTTTTCAGCATACTCAAAAGACTCATCTTTTCTAAAAAGTAGTTTTGGTAAAAATTTCATCACCACTTTTTGAGATAAAATTTTTCTAATTAGAAATGAGTATTCTTTCAAAATATTAATAGTTTCTTCTGCATTTTTTCCTCCGAGAGGAAGCACATATGCTTTGGCTATTTTCAAATCTTGACTCATTCTCACTTCAGTAACTGTTATAGTATTTGTTTCTAAGTTCGGAACTTTAGCCTCATTTCTTATAAAAATCATGCTTAAAGATTGTTTAATCATTTCACCGACTCTTAACTGTCTCTGCGAAATTGGTTTTCCTATTCTATCTGCCATTAAATTGTCCTCTCTTTAGATGTAACACTATAAGCTTCTATTGTGTCATTTTTTTTAAAATCCATGTAATCTTTGAGTGCAATTCCACATTCTTGACCATTGTTTACCTGTTTTACTTGATTTTTTTCTCTGAACAAACTTCCAACTTTTCCTGTAAAAACAATTGAACCATCTCTAATCACTCTTACATCTGAATTACTGTTAATTTCTCCATTCGTTATTTTAGAACCAGCAACTTTACCAGCTCCTGAAACCTTGAAAATTTCTAAAATTTTCGCAGTCCCAATCACTTTTTCTTCTACATCTGGAGTTAATAATCCAGACATTCTTTTTTTAACAAAATCTAAAACTTCATAAATTATATTGTATGATGAAATATTTATCTTTTCATTTTCAGCAAGTTTTTTTGCTTCCTTGCTTGGCTTTACATTAAACGCAATCAAAACTGCATTTGAAGCCTTTGCCAAAGTCACATCGGTCTCCGTAACCATTCCAATATCTGCCAAAATTATTTTTGGTTTTACCTCATCATGTTTAATTTGACTAACAGCACTTTTTATTGCTTCTGAGGATCCATGAACATCAGACTTGATTATAAGATTTAATTCTTCAGTGGACTTATTTGAAAAAGCAGACTCTTGAGTGGCAAACGTCAGAGGATTTTTACCATCTTTGCTCTCTTGAGCTCTACTTTCACTCAAAGTTTTAGCCTCTTTCTCGTTATCTAAAACTATAAAATCATCTCCAGCTCTTGCAGCACCATTTATTCCAAGTATTTCTACTGGAGAAGATGGCAAAGCTTCATCAATATTTTTCCCCTTATCGTTAATAATAGCTCGGATTTTTCCCCATTTAAGACCGCTTACAAAAAAATCTCCTTTTTTTAAAGTTCCAGTTGTTACAATTATTGTTGCAACCGGTCCTCTTCCAATATCAATTTTCGATTCTAAAACAACCCCTGTAGCTTTTGACTCAAAATCAGTTTTGAGATCTAGAATTTCAGCTTGAAGAATAATTGCATCAATAAGTTTTTCTAGGTTTAATTTAGTTTTTGCTGATATCTCTACCATTAAAGTGTCACCTGATAAATCTTCAGCTATTAATTCATGCTCAAGTAATTGATTTTTAATTTTTTGAGGATCAGCCTCAGGTAAATCACATTTATTAATTGCTACAACTATTGGTACGTTTGCAGCCTTAGCATGTTTTATTGACTCAATAGTTTGAGGTTTAACACCATCATCAGCTGCAACTACTAGAACGACAATATCTGTAAGCTTTGACCCTCTTGCTCTCATTTCAGTAAAAGCTGCATGGCCTGGTGTATCAATAAATGTTAATTTATTAGACTGATGGTCTATTTGATAAGCGCCAATGTGTTGAGTTATTCCACCAAACTCTCCTGATACCACATTTGCACTTCTCAAAACATCAAGAACTGAAGTTTTACCATGATCTACATGACCCATAACTGTGATTATGGGGGGTCTATTCTTTAAATTTTCAGTCCTAGAGGCTTTAATTTTTTGGATTATCTCCTCTGCCTTTTCCTCTCGAATTGGATTGTGACCAAATTCTTTAACTAAATACTCTGCAGTATCAGCTGCTAGGTTTTGGTTTATTGTTACAGTAACCCCCATTCCAAACATATGTTTAATGATATTACTAGATTGCTCTGCCATTCTATTTGCAAGTTCTCTAACAGTAATAACCTCTGGAATATTTATATCTCTTTTAACAGGCTTCAAATTTTCTTGAACTTCCTCTTTAGTTAAATTTCTATTTTCTTTTTGTCTTGCTCTTTTTACAGATGCTAAACTTCTTTCTCTTGCTTCAATTTGATCGCTTAAAGCTCGAGAAACAGTTAATTTTAATTCCCTTTTTTTAGTTCCAGATTTTGAGGATTTTTTATTTTTATTTTCATTTTCCTCTTTAAGTCTTTTAGTGGCTCTTTGCTCAGCTAATTTACGCCTTTCAAAATCACTTGTTAGAGGCTGTGTTTTAGGAATGTAATTTGGTTTACCAAAAGTTCCTTTGTTGCTTGTAAAATTATTTTTGATTTTTGATGTGTTTGATTTTAATGAACTGCCTCCGCTAGTAAATTTACCAGTTTGTTTTTCGATTACTACAGAATTTCTCCCAAGATTTTTTGCTTTATCTATATTTTTGATAGACTTTTTGGCTATGCCACCTGATATCGTTAATTTTGTTTTTTTTTCCATAGCTCATCTCTCAATCTTCATAAATAATTTTTCTTGCAGACATAATAAGTTCATCTGCTTCTTCTTTTGATAAAGCAAAATCTTCCAAGTAACCCTGAATTTTTACTCTTTCACCCTTCACAACATCATATCCACCAGTGAGCTCATCTGATGCTAAATCAGCAAAATCTTGGAGTGTAAGGATTTTTTGATCACCTAGAGTAACCAACATTCCAGGAGTTAACCCTTTTAAACTAATTAGTTTATCATCCAAACCTAATTCTTTAATTCTTTCAGAGATATCTTCTTGATCTTTTTGATGAAACTCTTTGGCTCTTTCTATAAGAGCTTTTGCAGTCTCTTCTTCTATACCTTCAATTTTCAATAAATTTTCTGCCGAAGTATCTTTTATATCGTCTATAGTAGAATAACCCTCAGCCACAAGAAGTTGTCCAAGTGTTTCATCTAGTTCTAAATTCTTAACAAAATTTTCTGTTTTCTCCTTAAATTCTAATTGACGCCTTTCAGAGTCTTCTGCATCTGTCATGATATTTATCTCAAAATTCAAAAGTTTTGTGGCTAACCTAACATTTTGCCCTCTTCTTCCTATAGCTTTACTCAAATTTTCCTCCGTAAGAATCACATCTAATTTTTTTCTTTCCAAATCTACGTTTACTCTTTGAACTTCAGCTGGTGATAAAGCATTGGAAACTAAAATTGCAGGGTCTTCAGACCAGTTTACTATATCAATTTTTTCACCTTGTAATTCGTTTACAACTGCTTGAACTCTTGAACCTCTCATTCCAACGCATGCACCGACTGGATCCAATGATGTATCAACTGCTTTAACACAAATTTTTGCTCTACTTCCTGGATCTCTAGAAGATGATTTAATTTCAATCAGACCATCATAAATTTCAGGAACTTCTTGAACAAAAAGTTTTTCCATAAATTTTGGGTGAGCTCTTGATAAAAAAATTTGTTGACCACGAGGCTCTCGTCTAACATCAAAACAATAAGCTTTGATTCTGTCTCCGGCTTTTATATTTTCTCTTGGTATAATTTCATTTTTTTGAATTATTGCTTCTGTTCTCCCAAGATCTACGATTACATTTCCAAACTCTAATCTTTTCACTATTCCACTTAATATCGTATCTTTTTTATCAATAAAATCATTAAATTGTCTTTCTCGCTCTGCCTCTCTTACATTAAAATTTATTACTTGTTTAGCTGTTTGGGCAGCTATTCTTCCAAAATCAAATGAGGGTAATGGTTGCAAAACTTCATCTCCTATCGCTTTGTCTTTATTAGTCTCATTCAATGTAATTGCATCCTCTAGTTTGATCTCAGTGTTTGTATTTTCTGGATTTTCTGTAACTATCAATTTTCTAAAAATTTCAATATCGCCGTTATCTCTATTAATCATTACTTTAATCTCATTATCCTGACCAAATTTAGATTTTGCTGCTTTAGCAATCCCAGTTTCCATCGAACTAATTATAAGTTCTTTATCGATCGATTTTTCTAAAGCTACTGCCTCTGCAATTCTTAATAGTTCAAGCTTATCAGCTCTTTTATTTAACATAATTTTGTTTACTCCAAAAAAAAATGGGCCAAAGCCCATTTTGATAATTCAACAATGTAAATGAATATATAAAAGTTTTTTTTTATTTTTCAATAAAAACTATTTTAAGAAAATGTCAGATTTATTGGTATTTTCCCAAGAAAAAGCACCTTCTTTATCTGGCTCTCTTCCAAAATGCCCATATGCAGATGTTTTTTCATATATAGGTTTATTAAGCCCCAACATCTCTCTTATTCCTCTTGGGCTAAGATCAAAACTTTCTTTAATCTTATCTTCAACAAATTTATTTTTATCTAAATCATTATCAAAAAGATTAACATAAATAGATAATGGTTTTGAAACCCCAATTGCATAAGCCAATTGTATTAAACATTTATCAGCAATTTTCGATGCAACAACATTTTTGGCGATATATCTGGCTGCATAAGCTGCAGACCTATCTACTTTGGTTGGATCTTTTCCCGAGAAAGCACCTCCACCATGTGGAGCGGCACCACCATAAGTATCTACAATAATCTTTCTGCCCGTTAAACCACAATCTCCATCAGGACCACCTATTACAAAATTTCCAGTTGGGTTAACATAAAATTCATTCTCATTAAAATCCTTTAGAAAATTTTTTGGTATAGAATTAATCAAATATGGTCTCAATAATTCCCTTACCTGTTCTTGATTAACATTTGCGGTATGCTGAGAAGATATTACAACTGATTTAATTTTTGATGGTTTACCATTTTCATATTCAAAAGTTACTTGACTTTTAGAGTCTGGTTCTATGTTTTTTAATTTACCTGATTTTCTATCTTCAGCCATTAACCTTAAAATTTTATGAGAAAAATGAATTGGTGCTGGCATTAAAACATCAGTTTCATTACAGGCATAACCAAACATAATACCTTGATCTCCTGCGCCCTCATCTTTATTTCCCGAGGAGTCTACACCCATGGCAATGTCACTTGACTGTGAATGAAGATGACTTTCTATTTTTGTAGCTTCTTTCCATGTAAAACCATCTTGATCATATCCAATATCTTTAATGCATTCTCTTACCTTATTGATTAAATCATCTTTTTTAATTTCTGGTCCCCTAACCTCACCAGCTAATACAACTTTATTGGTAGTTGTGAGAGTTTCACATGCAACTCTCGAATATGGATCGTTAGATAAATAAGTGTCTACCACCATGTCAGATATCCTATCCGACACTTTATCCGGGTGTCCCTCTGAAACAGACTCACTTGTAAAAAGAAAATTTTTTAAATTACTCATTTTTGATCCTATTAAATGAAAAAGTTAAAACAATATACAATAAAATTAATATAAAAAATATGTTATTTCCATATTTTGAAAACAATGTTGGTTTAAAATCTCTTATGCCTTCTAAATCAATGTAACCTGAAATTCCATAATCTATTTTATTCTCAATATAACCTAATGGATTTATAATTGCTGCCATTCCATTGTTTGATGATCTGATAACATATTTTCCATTTTCAATTGCTCTAAATTTACTATGGATAAAATGTTGTTTGGGTCCAATGGATTTACCAAACCATCCATCTTCTGAAATATTCAATATAAAATCGAAATCAAAATTTTTAGTCAAATTTCCACTATATATAATTTCATAACAAATTAATGGCAAAAAATTTATTTGTTTAAGATCATCTTGGATTTTAATAATTTTTCTGTTTACACCTTTATCAAATGATCCAATATTATTTGTGATTGTTTTTAAACCCAATTTGTTAAAAATATTTTCAAGAGGAACAAATTCACCGAAAGGTACAAGTTTAATTTTGTTATAATTGTCAATTAAATTTACTTTACTATCAAATATTGAGAATGAATTGTAATAATTATAATCATTATTCATAGTCTTTCTGCTTGTTATTCCTAAACCGATTAAGTGATTTTCACTAAAATATTTTTCAAACATGTCATTGTATAAATCTAATTGATCTTCATAGGTGTTGGGTATTATTCCTTCTGGCCATACAAAAAATATCTTTTTTTCTTCAATGGGTGAACTAATTGAAACAAGCTCATTAATCACACTTTCCGCATCAACGTTTTTATAGTACCTATCTAAGCTTATATTTGCTCCAATTACTCTGACTGCAAAAGGAAGTTCTTTCTCTTTACTATTATAAAAATTTTTTTTTAAAAATTCTCCGTATGTATAAAAAGAGATAGGTAATAGCAGTAAAAAAATATACACAACAACTTCTTTTTTAGATTTTCTAAATATGAAAAGGGCGGGAGCTGTAAAAAAACTTACTATTATAAGATTTAATGAATAAGTTCCTATTTTGGACAAAATGCTTAGGAAACTATTAATTTCAGAAAAACTGTAAATTACCAAGTTCCAAGGGAACCCAGTTAAAATTGTTCCTCTAATAAACTCTATTAAACCAAACAAAAGAGAAAATAGGAAAAAAGCACTTAATATATTTTTCGGTTTGTATAGATTAAAAATAGCAACACATAATGCATAAAATAAACCTAAAAATGCTGGGATGACAATTAAAGATATAGGAATTAAAAAATTAAAACTTTTATCAAAACTTAAGGATATAGTTAACCAATACAAACTGGATAAAAAATAACTAAAACCAAACAACCATCCATAATAAAAGGATTTCTTTATTCCTTGCTTTAGTCTCTGAAATAAAAAAATAAAGAAAACACTAAATGTAAAAAAATTTAAAAAAAAAAAATTATAAGGAGGTAAACTTAAGGAGGTTAAGCTTCCTAAAAAAATTATCAATAAAGTCTCAAATATAAAATTTTTTTTCAATTTAAAATGGAAGTTTTTTCTATAGATCTAAAAATTTTTTTTTCTTCATTTAACATCTGTTTGTACTCTTTACTTTTTTGATGATCATGGCCCAATAAATGTAGAAAACCATGTATAAAAATTTTTATTGTTTTTATTTTAAATTGATAATTGTCTAAATTTTTCGGCTTATTCATGTAATTAAAACTTATAATTATATCACCAAGATAATTGTCTTTTAATTTTTTTTGTTTTTTATTAAATGGAAAAGAAAGTACATCGGTATGTTTATCCTTATTTCTAAATTTTTTGTTTAAAGTTTTAATTGTTTTATTATTTGATAGTAGCAGCGTTAAATAGATTTTTTTGTTAATAAATCTATATTTTTTTGGGAACATGTTACATATTTTGTTAAAAAATAATTCTTTTTTTTTTATCTTTTTTGACCAAGAATTTTCTTCTGAAAGCACATTAACTTTGATCATTATTGTTGTACGCTTTCACAATTTTTGAAACTAAGGGATGTCTCACAACATCTGAATGATCAAAGTCTATAACTGCAATCTCATTCAAATGTGATAATATCTTCTTTGATCTTTCTAAACCTGACATTTTTTTGTTAGGTAAATCTATTTGGGTAGGATCACCATTTACAACTATTTTTGAATTTTCACCTATCCTGGTAAGAAACATTTTTATTTGTGTATCAGTGGCATTTTGAGCTTCATCTAAAATTGCAAAAGAATTTTTTAAAGTTCTTCCTCTCATAAAAGCTAAAGGAGCAATTTCAATGTCGCCAATTTCTATCATTCTCTGAATTTTTTCAAAATGAAACAGATCATACAAAGAGTCATACAAAGGACGAAGATATGGATCAACTTTCTCTTTCATATCTCCTGGCAGGAATCCTAATCTCTCACCTGCCTCAACCGCAGGTCTAGAAAGTATAATCCTCTCTATTTTTTTTTCTAACAACATTGTTAAACCTACAGCAACAGCAAGAAAGGTTTTTCCTGTACCAGCAGGTCCAGCAGATATTATTATTTCATTTTGTCTCAACGCTCTAACATACTCTTTTTGTTTTTCTGATCTTGGAATTATAGATTTTTTTGGAGTTTTGATTATATCAGTAACGTTAGTATTTTTTACCTTTTCATTTATCATAAATTGATCAACAGAGGATAAAATATCTTTTTGTTCTATACTACCATTATTTTTAAATTGATTTGCAAGAAATTGAATTGCATTCTTCAAAATTTCATTTTTTTCTGAAGTTGATTTGATTAAGATTGAATTTCCCCTGGAATAAATACTTGAATTAGTTATTTTTTCTAACTCTTTCAAGTTTTGGTTAAATTCACCAACTACTCCCATCAGGAGGTCATTTTCATGAAAAATTACACTAATTGAATTATTTTCTGAATAAACAAATTTTAGAGATGAATTAATATCTTTTTTAATAGTATTACTCAAATTTAAGCCACTCTTTGTTCTGAATTTTCTAAGCTTTTACCAAACAATGTATTTTGATTACTGCTATTTATTTTTACTTTTATAACATTTCCCATATCTAAATCATTACCATCAAAAATAACTGAAGTCATATATTCTGATCGACCAAAAAACTTTGTGCCACCATCTATTTTATTTTCAACTAAAACATCAATTTCTTTACCTTCAAGCGATTTATTCATATTAATTTGATTGGTAAATAATTGTTTTTGAACTTTTTCTAATCTTGTAAGTGAAATTTTTTTATCAATTAACTCAAAATTTGCTGCAGTTGTTCCTGGTCTTGGACTAAATATGAAAGAAAAAGAATTTATAAATTCAATTTTTTTAATTAAATCACATGTTTGATTAAAGTCCTTCTCATCCTCACCCGGATAGGCAATTATAAAATCACTCGAAAACTTTATTTTTGGGTTAATTTTTTGAAGTTTTTCGTAAGTATTAAAATAATCACTTATTTGATGTTTTCTATTCATTGACTTTAGGATCTTATCAGATCCACTTTGAACGGGCAGGTGAACTAAAGGCATTAACTTCTTTGAAACACCATATACATTGATAAGATCTTCTGTCATATCCCTTGGGTGAGAAGTCGTATATCTAATTCTTTTAATTCCATCCAACTTTTCTATTTCTAAAATTAAATCTGACAATCTGTAATTTTTGTAATTATAAGCATTAACATTTTGACCTAGTAGTGTTATTTCACGAACTCCATTTTCTGACAAATTCTCTGCTTCTTCTAATATTTTTTTGAATGGTCTTGAATATTCTGGACCTCTTGTAAATGGTACTACACAGAAATGGCAAAATTTATCACAGCCCTCTTGAATAGTTAAAAATGATGAAATTTTTTTTGATGAGTTCTTAATATTATCTAAATAATCAAATTTTGTAATAGCATCAAATTCGGTTTCATCTATTTTTTTTTGTTTGGATAAAAATTCTTCAATTTTGTCATTTATTTTATGATAGGCTTGCGGTCCAATCACGATATCAATATATGGTTCTCTTTTGATCATTTCCTCATTTTCAGCCTGAGCAACACATCCAGCAACTATAACGATTGGTTTTTTTCGTGATCTGAAATTTTTTTTAACCCGCCCAATCTCATGATAAACTTTTTCTTTAGCTTTATCCCGAATATGGCACGTGTTGAGCAGATAACAATTAGACTCATCTAAATTTTCGGTTTTTACAAAACCTATTTCTCTCACAGTATCAAATATTCTGTGCGTGTCATATTCGTTCATTTGACAACCGAAAGTTTTGATAAATATTTTTTTATTCATCTTTTGAGTTTACTTTGACACCATATAACTCAAGTTTATGGTCTACTAACTTATAACCATATTTTTTTGCAACTTTTTTTTGCAACTCTTCAATTTCTTCATCCACAAATTCAATTATTTCACCAGATTTTATATCAATCAAATGATCATGATGACTCTCTATCATTGCTTCATATCTAGCCTTACCACCTTTAAAATCATGTTTAGTTAAAATTCCTGCCTCTTCGAAAAGCTTAACTGTCCTATAAACTGTGGCTATGCTTATTTTTGGATCAACTTTTGATACACGACTATATAACTCATCAACATCTGGATGATCAGACTCACCATAAGCGGCTTTTGACTCTGAAATTACCTTAGCAATAATTCGCCTCTGGTCAGTTAATTTTACCCCTTTAGATAAACATTGTTGTTCAATTGTATCTGACATAATTGATTTTAACTCAAATAAATAGGATTTATCAAATTTTTTTCAACTTTCAATTTATCGCAAAGTTTTGGGATATTTTCGTATTTAACCTCATTTTTTTCACTAAAATCGTCGAAACTATAACAATAATAATCAATTTTATTAGCTAAATGAAAAGCTTTAACAACTGATAAAGAATTTCTTATCCCCGCAAAACTTCCTGGACCTCGATTTACATAAATTTGAGAAACTTTATCTAAATCTAAATTTTTTTTATTTAAAAAATCATTAATTAGAATTGATAATTTTTCATAATTTATTTTGGAATTTTCATGTGTAATGCTGTAATTAGTATCATTATTAATGATCATTAAAAAAATTTTATCTTTAGCGGCATCTATAATTAGCTTATTCATTTTACAATTTATTTTTCTAGTTAATTCTATTTCACAAGAGAATAATATCAAATCTTATTCTAGAGACAGTGGTGTTTTATCATTGATGTATCATCGATTTAATGAAAATAAATATCCATCAACAAATATAAGAATGGATATGTTTGATGAGCAAATGAAAATCATTAAAAATCAAGGGTATGAATTTTATGATCCTAACAATTTTTTAAATGAATTTAATAAAGTAAAAGAGAATAAGAAAATTTTAATTACAATTGATGATGGATTTAAGTCATTTTATAATGAGGCCTGGCCATATCTTAGAAAAAATAAAATTCCATTCATCTTATTTGTATCTACTGAACCTGTAGGTAAAAAGGGGTATATGACTTGGGATGAAATTAAGGAAATTGATGACTCCGATATAGGCTATATAGGACACCATTCACATACACATGAATATTTAATTGATATGACAGAAAAAGAATTCATAAACGATATAGAAACAGCAACTAAAATTTTTAAAGATAAACTAGGTTATGTACCACCAATATTTTCATATCCTTTTGGTGAATATTCTCTTTTTATGAAAAATTATATATCAAAAAATTTTGAAATTGCTTTTGGACAACACTCTGGAATAATTGATAACAATAAAGATAAATTTGAATTACCAAGATTTCCAATAAATGAAAAGTATGGGGATTTAAAACGATTTAACTCACTAATAAATTATAATCCTCTAGAATACAAATCTCTTAAACCAGTAGAAAAAAAGTTAGAAAATAAAGATAATCCACCTAAATTAATTGTGGAATTTTTTGATAATCAAAAAAATATTAAAAATATTAATTGTTATTCAAATGATGGTGGTTCATGGGGCCAACCAAATTTAGTATTTGAAAAAAATATTCTTTATATCAGTTTCGAGTCAAAATTTTTACCAAGACGTGGAAGAGTAAACTGTTCCTTAAATGATGATGGCAGGTGGCGTTGGTTTGGAACCCAATTTGTTATAATGGAAAATTAAATTAAACTTTCAAGATCTTTGCTTGAAGGAAGTAACTTAGCATCATCAAAATCTTTTAAATTATTTTGATTAATAATTTTTTGCAAAACTTCCACATACTGATTTCCAGTTTCAGCATAATTTTTTAAAAATTGAGAAAGAATTAAACTATCTAAAGGTTGATTATTATCTCTTAAATGTGCTCTTGCCAGTCTAAAATTTTTATATGATCTATGGGTATTTAAATTTCTTTGATAAGCTCTAACTGAGGCTTGTAATACATTAAATTTCATAACTTTGTGACCCTTGTTTTCATCAGCCTCTTTAGGTTTTAAACCCTCACCTGACCAAGTCCATTGCCCAAAAAGTGCATTGCCCTCTTGTGCAAATCTTGATGTTCCCCATCCTGTTTCTTTCGCAGCTTGAGCAAGTGCTAAAGAAACTGGTATTTCATCCATTCTGATTTTAAGAGTTGTTAAATCTTTGGATGTTACTCCATATTGTTTGTATTTTTTTTCAAGCCATTTTTTTTCTAATTTAGTATTATTGCTTTTATTTATAATTTTAAACAAAGTCTTGCGATCTAATCTAATATTATTATTTTCTTTTAAAACTAAAGGTAAAACAATTTGAATAAAAAACTCTTTTCTTTTCTTGGTGCTTTCGATCATTTTGATTTCACCAGGAAGTAAAGTTAAGGCGACAGGCTTAACTAACTTTGTTTCCCTTACGTCATCTAGTTTATAATCGGTGTCTTGAAATAATTGTTTAATTGTAGATGCGTTTAATCTTACTGTGTCTGTTTCAAGATCGTTCAAACTAAAAATATCGATTAATAAATCTTTTTCATTTAATTCTCCTCCATCAGACTCGACACCCTCTTTTTTGTTAAGTGTATATGCTAGAATAGCTTTTGAATTATTTTGAAATTCTTTGTCTTCTAAAAGTTGCTTATTTGCAAAATTAATTATTGATGGAATATGATAGAATGAAAAAACAACAAAAATACTCGTTAAAAATATCCTTGGAATTGCACCAATTCGTCTGTCATCAAAAAACTTAAACATCTTTAAGTTCTTTCTTTTCATTCTAACAAAATAAAATTTTGACTTAAAAAAAATCAATTGGTTTAAAAATTTTAGATTTTTTAATTTAAAATTAAACATTTAAAGAGCCTCAACCTTCTTAACTTCTGGTAGATAGTGACAAAGAAGATTTTGTACACCTTGTTTTAATGTCATAGTTGAACTTGGACAACCTGAACAACTCCCTTGGAGCTGCACTTTAACAATACCATCTTTAAACTCTTTAAATTTAATATCTCCACCATCTTTCGCAACTGCAGGTCTGATTTTTTCATCTAATATTTTAACTATTTTTTTTTCTATATCTTTTAAATTTTCATTATTTTCAATTAAGGTATTTTCAACAACACACTCTTTTCCGCTAGAGTAAAAATCATTGATTAAAGAAATTACTATATGTTTAATTTCATCCCATGATGTGTCATCATATTTATTTATTGAGATAAAATCTTTACCTAGAAAAATGCCTTCGACACCATTTATGGAGAGCAAATTTTTAACTAATTCATTATTAGTTTGATCCTTTTGTGTAATTTCAAATGACCCATTATTTGAAACATTCTTACCTGGTAAGAATTTTAAAGAATTTGGGTTCGGCGTTATTTCGGTCTGAACAAACATGATTTATATATAATCAATAATTATAAAAATGAAACTTGTTAATAAAAAAAACCTAAAAACCAACAAGTTCTTGGATTTTTTTTACCTTTTCCGAAGCTATTTTATCTGCTTTTTGAGTCCCCTCTAATAGTATTTTATCTAAATATTTTTTTTCACTTAACAACTTTTTAATTTCCAAAGATATTGGATAAATTTTATCAATCATAACTTTTGATAAATTTTCTTTTAGTTCTGAGAAATTTTTCCCAGAAAATTTATTTATTGTATCCTCTAAACTTACATCCATCAAACTTGAATAAATACCCATCAAATTCTTTGCCTCGGGTCTTTTTTCTAAATCTGCACTAGTGGATGGTAATGGAAAAGTATCAGTTTTTGCTTTCTTGATTTTATTTATTATTTGGTCTTTATCATCTGTTAAATTTATCCTGCTCAGATCTGATAATTCAGATTTACTCATTTTTTTTGTGCCATCTCTCAAGCTCATAATTCTTGAAAACTCTTTTTGAATTAATGGCTCAGGAATTTTAAAAAAATCGTCAGCATTAAAATCATTATTAAACTTTTGAGCTATATCTCGGCAAAGTTCTAAATGTTGCTTTTGATCATCTCCAACAGGTACGTGAGTTGTGTCATATAGCAAAATATCTGCAGCCATTAAGACAGGATAAGAATAAAGACCAATACTTGCTTTTTCTTTATCTTTTCCAGCTTTCTCCTTAAATTGGGTCATTCTATTAAGCCATCCCATTCTAGCAACACAACTTAATATCCAGGCCGTTTCTGAATGAGCACTCACTCTTGATTGATTAAAAATAATACTTTTTTCAGGATCAATGCCGCTAGCAATAAAAGTTGCTACAGTTTCATAAATATTATCTTTTAATTTTTTTGGATCTTGAGCAACTGTTATTGCATGAAGATCAACAACGCAGAACACACACTCATTTTGATCCTCATTGTTAAGTTTTACAAAATTTTTGATCGCTCCTAAATAATTTCCAAGATGAAGATTTCCTGTAGGCTGTACGCCTGAAAAAATTTTTTTTCCCATAATTAGTACTTTAGTTTAATATCACCATATTTGAAAGCTTTGATAAATAATGAAAAACTCAAATAAAATATAAGACTTAAAAAAGCTGAAAGTATCAAATAAAAAGATTTAAAATTATATTCATAAATCAATTTATTTTCAAAAAACAAAAATAAGTAATTAAAAAATATTCCCATTAGTATAGATGCCAGAAGTATTTTTATGAATTTAGCAAAAAATAATTTATTAAAATGAAATAAATTTTTGTTTTTTAAGTAAACAAATAATATTATTGCATTAAACCATGAAGAAATTGTTGTGGCTATAGGAATGATTATAAAGCCAATTTCTCTAAAAAAATAAACACTTATTAATATATTTAGAGTTACTGAAAATAATGAAATATAAAATGGTGTTTTAGTATCCTGGTTTGCGAAAAAAAAAGTCGAAAATACTTTAATTAAAGCAAAAGCAGGTAATCCTAATCCAAAATAGTAAAGTGCATTTGCCGAGTTGGATACTGACAACTCATCAAAAGAACCATAGCCAAATAATGCAGAAATAATTTGTTCTGATCCTACAATTAAAGCAACTGAGGCTGGTAGACTTAAAAACATACTAAGCTCAAGTGCTTTGTTTTGTAGTAAAAGAATTTTATTTTTTTTTTTTAAAAAAACATGTTTAGAAAGTTGTGGTAAAACAACTACCCCTATTGCAATTCCTGCGATTGCTAGGTTTATTTGATAAATCCTATCAGCATAATATAGATAAGATACGGCACTGGCTTGAAAAGATGCAATTATAGTACCAACAAGAATATTAATTTGAGTAACGCCAGATGAGAAAATACTTGGTAAAAGTTTTTTGAAAAAAAATTTAACCTTATTATTAATTTTGAAATTAAAATTAAAATTTATAGAATAAAATTTTTTAGCAAATTGATATAAAAAAACAAGTTGTAATAATCCTGCAATAGAAACTCCATATGATAGATAATAAACTAGTTCGTCTTTAAGAAATTTGCTAAAAAATAAAATTCCAATCAAGACTATATTAAGGATTATTGGAGCTGCAGAGGCTGCAGCAAACTTATTGTGAGAATTTAGAATTGCAGCAAAAAAAGAAGATAGACTCACAAACATTAAAAATGGCATAGTTATCCTTGTAAGATTGACAGCTAGCTGAATTTTTTCTGAATTATCAACAAAACCAGGCGCTATTAACCTTACAAAAACTGGCATGAAAATTTCTATAATTAAAACTAAAAACAATAGTCCTAAAAATAATAAATTAAAAATTTCGTTAGCAAATTTTTGTGATCCAGTTTTTTTTTTTACTAATTCTGAAGTGTAACTTGGTATAAAAGCTGCATTAAAAGTTCCTTCTGCAAATAATCTTCTAAAAGTATTAGGTATTCTGAATGCTACAAAAAATACATCTGCTAAAAAACTTGTTCCAAGAAAGATCGCTATCAAAACATCTCTTAAATAACCAAGTAATCTACTGATAATAGTATAAAAACCAAAAGTCCCTGTTGACTTAACTAAATTCATAAATCATATTAGTCTTAATTTTACCCCATTTGTACACCTAATTAGCATAAATGAAAAAAACAAAAATTGATCATTACACAGATAAAGAGGCTTTAGATTTTCATAAAGATAAAAAGCCAGGCAAGATTGAAATATCTTCCTCAAAAAATATGACGACAAAAAGAGATCTGGCTTTAGCATACTCGCCTGGTGTAGCTGCTCCTGTAAGAGCAATCAGTGATAATCCTGAGGCTGCGTTTGATTATACAAGTAAAGGAAACCTTGTTGCAGTAATTAGTAATGGCTCAGCAATTTTGGGCATGGGAAATTTAGGTGCGTTAGCATCTAAACCGGTGATGGAAGGTAAGGCTGTTTTATTTAAAAGATTTGCTGATATTGACTCTATTGATTTAGAGATAGAGTCCGAAAATCCAGATGAAATCATAAATAGTATAAAAAATTTTGCTCCAAGTTTTGGTGGTATAAATCTTGAAGATATTGCTGCTCCTGATTGTTTTATTATTGAAGAAAAGCTTAAAGAAATACTTGATATACCTGTGTTTCACGATGATCAGCATGGAACTGCAATTATCACAACTGCAGCACTTATTAATGCTTTGGACATTAGTAAAAAAAAAATTGATAAAGTTAAAATAGTTGTTAATGGTGCCGGAGCTTCGGCTATGGCTTGCGCTAATTTATTTAAAAAGACTGGTGTACCCCAAAAAAATATTACAATGGTAGACAGGACAGGGGTCATTTACAGAGGTCGAGATAATTTGAACCAATGGAAATCAAGTCATGCAATTGAAACAAAAGATAGAACTCTAGATGATGCTATTACTAATGCAGATGTTTTTTTAGGCTTATCTGCGAAAGGAGCGTTAACTAAAGGCATGGTTAAAAAAATGGCAAAAAATCCAATTATATTTGCATGTGCTAACCCTGACCCAGAAATTATACCTGAAGAAATTGAGGAGGTTAGAGATGATGCAATTATAGCGACTGGAAGATCAGATTATCCTAATCAAGTAAACAATTTAATAGGGTTTCCATATATTTTTAGAGGTGCATTAGATGTACGATCAAAAACAATTAATGAAGAGATGAAAATTGCAGCTGCACATGCGATAGCAAAATTAGCTAAAGAAGATGTGCCAGACGAAGTTATAGCTGCCATGGGAGGTGAAAGACCACACTATGGAAAGGATTATATAATTCCATCAACATTTGATCCAAGATTAATTAGTGTTATACCGGCTGCAGTTGCAAAAGCTGCTATTGAAACTGGTGTAGCAAGAAAAAAAATTAATAATTTTGAAATCTATAAGGACCAACTTAAACAAAGATTAGATCCAACTGTAACAATTATGCAAGGTGTAAATAGTTATATAAAGAAAAAACAAAAAAAAGTTGTTTTTGCTGATGGTGAGGATGAAAATACACTTAAAGCTGCTATAGCTTTTAAAAACTCTGACTTAGGAATACCCATCTTAGTTGGAAAAGAGGAGCTAATTAAAAATCAAATAAAAAAAATTGGTTATAATGAAAATTTTGATATTGAAATTGTAAACTCAAAAGACACAGCTAAAAGAGAAAAATATGTAAAATATTTATTTAAAAAACTTCAAAGAGAAAAGGGAATGTTAGAATGGGATTGTGATAGACTTATAAGAAATGATAGAGTGATTTGGGCTTCGTGCATGGTTGCGTGTCAGGATGCAGATGCAATGATAACTGGGAACACAAGAAGATACTCATCTTCACTAGAAAAAATTATTAAAGTTGTTGATCCAAGACCTGGGGAAATTATGTTCGGGTTAAACCTGGTTGTAAATAGAGGAAAAACAATATTTATTTGTGACACATCAGTTATAGAATACCCTGATGCCAAACAACTAGCTGAAATGGCAAAATCAGCAGCAAGGGTTGCAAAATTATTTGGTTTTGATCCAAAAGTTGCTTTTTTATCTCACTCTACTTTTGGGGAGCCAGCTACAGATAGAACAAAAAGACTAAGTGATGCTGTTGAAATTTTAAAAAATGATAAAGTTGATTTTAAATTTGATGGTGAAATGCAACCAGATGTTGCTTTAGAAGAGATGTACAAAGAACTTTATCCATTTTCAGAAATAGTTGGTAACTCAAATGTTTTAATTATGCCCAGCCAACATAGTGCAGCAATTTCATATAAAATGATAAAGTCAATGAGTAGAGCAAAAGTAATTGGACCTTTATTAGTTGGTTTAGGTTTACCAATCGAGATAGCTCCTTTAAGATCATCAACTTCTGATATATTAAATTTAGCTTCTATTGCAGCTTATTCAGCAGATGTAATTGATTACAAAAAAAGTTAGTTGGTTTTGATCCTTAAATTATCAACTAATAAAATACTAGCAATTACATCCTCGACATCCAAAATTTCTTTTGCCTCTGTAATAACAAGATCTTTTTCATCCTTAGTTTGTGAAATTCCATAAATATAAATTTTCTTTTTATAAGTATCTATTTGATAATTTGTTGCCTTAATTTCTTTATTTAAAATTAATGCAGTTCTTAATTGTGAGGTTATTAATAAATCTTTAGCAGATTGTTTAAAATTAAATTCTTCTTTAATTTTAATATCATTTCTTACTGATCTTACACCATTTGTTTCCCAGGCAATTTTTGTCAATTTTAATTTTTCCTCTGGTTCATCAACTTTGCCGGTTAAAAAAATTCTACCGTCTAAAACTTTTGATTTTACAGATAGAAGGTAATTTTTGTTCATCAGTAAAATTCTAGCAGTCAAATTTTTTTGCATTAAAGAATCATCTATCTGCGTTCCTAAAGATCTTGGATCGACAGCAACACTCACTCCTGTTCCAAAAATTCCTGAGGATGATACTCCTGCACATCCATTTAAAATAAAACTAACAAATAGTAAAATAAGTATTTTATTTTTCATTTTTGATTTTTGATTTTCAAACAATAATCATAGATAATTTTTTTTGAAATATTATTTTTCCGAATTATTAAATCTGTTATTTCTTTAATACTTAGTTTATTTACCATCGCTCTAATCAATCTTTTATCTGATTCATCTAAAATTTGTGAAGCTTTTTTGTCATAAATTTTTTCTGAAATAACAATAGTCAATTCACCTTTTAAATTACTCTTTAATGTTTCTAAATCTTCAACTTTTGATCTTTTGAACTCTTCATAAAACTTTGTCATTTCTCTACAAATCACGATTTTTCTACCCATAAAATTTTTTTTAATTGAAGGAATAATTTTATTAATTTTCTTTGGCGAAATGAAAAAAACGATTGAACTATTTAATTTTGATAAATTTTCTAAATCCTCTTTTAAAATTTTATCTTTTTCTGGAAAAAATCCATAAAAGAAAAACTTTTCTGAAAACCCAGATATTGATACTGCTGATATGACTGCTGAAGCACCGGGTATAGGGATAATATTGATGTTATTTTTAATACACTCATTAACCAATATAGAACCTGGGTCAGAAACACCTGGGGTGCCTGCATCTGAAATTAATGAAATATGTGATCCTTGTTTTATTAACTTTATAATTTTAACAACATTTTTTTTCTCATTGAATTTATGATTGGCAATTAAATTTGATTTGATTTGGTATTTTTCTAATAAATTTTTAGAGATTCTAGTGTCTTCACACAAAATGTAATCTGACCTTTTAAGAGTTTCTATGGCTCTAAGACTTATGTCGTTTAAATTTCCAATCGGAGTTGAGACTAAATATAGACTTTTTTTGAACACTCTATTAGCAGATTTTAAATTTTCAATCATATTTATAATTAAAATATTATAGTATCATTAAAATGAAAAAAATTTTTAGAATTATTTTTACATTAATAATTATCTATTTAACAAATCACTCATTTGCATTTTCACAAAATGAAAAAATTAAAATTGGGCTACTTGCACCTTTATCTGGTGAATATAAAGAATTAGGACAATCAATAATTAAATCAACTCGAATGGCTTTGAGTGATATTGGAACAGACAATATTGAAATTTATCCAATGGACACCGGTATTGATCCTAATCAAACTCTACAATCAGCTACTAAATTAAAGAATGAAGGAATAAAAATTTTTATCGGTCCAATTTTTTTTAAAAGCTTAATTTATTTGGATGAAATACAAGATGTTATTTTTCTATCTTTAACAAATAAAACAAATGATCTACCGAAAAATGTTATAAGCAGTGGAGTAAATTCTTTATCTCAGTTAAATGCAATTAAAGATTTTTTGGAATTAAGCGAAGTAAAAAAAACAATTTTTTTAACACCTGACCTTAATTATAAATATGAAATTAAAAAGGCAATTAAACAATCTAAAATCAAAATTTTTAAACATTACACTTATGAAACCGAACCAACTAAGCTTACAAAGCAGATCGAAAAAATAACAAATTATGATGTGAGAAAACAAAATCTGGCTGATGAAATTTTAAGAGTCGAAAGCTCAGATTTAGTGGATAAGGAGGAACAAATAAAGAAATTGGAAAAACGATATACAATTGGAAATGTAAATTTTGACTCAGTTATTATTTCTGATTTTGATGAAAATCTTAAAAGTGTAATTACTTCACTTATTTACACTGATGTATCGCCAAGAAATAAATTATTTATAACTCTTAATCAATGGTTTGATGAAAGTTTACTTTTAGAGGAAAATATCCAGCCTTTATATTATCCATCAATCAATAAACAAAATCTAGAGACATTTAATAAAAAATTTGTAGATACTTACAATTCAAAACCAAATCATCTAAGCTTATTAAGTTATGACCTTTTAGGATTGATTTATTATTTATCTTTAAAGTCTGATTTTTCTGACATAAACAATATTTTTAAAAAAGAAAATTCATTCAAGGGTAAAATTGGAATATTTGATGTAAAAAATAACAAAATTAACCATAGATTAAACTTTTACAAAATTGATGAGGGAGAAATTAAAGAAATTTTCTAAGCTTCTTAAAAGCATCAGACCTATGGTCTAATTTATACTTTTGAGATGGTTTCATCTCTCCAAATGTTTTTATTTTATTTTTAGGAATAAATATTGGATCATATCCAAACCCTTTTTTGCCCTTAGGTTTTTTTGAAATAAACCCTTCAACTTTTCCGACAACACAAGCTATTTTTATATTTAAATCACTTATGGACAAAGCACAAACAAACCTAGCATTAATTTTTTTGTTTCTCCAATTTTTATCTTTTTTATCTAATGCCCTATAAACTTTTTGAATTGCCATATTAAAATTTAATTTTTTTCCAGCCCATCTTGCTGAAAAAATTCCTGGTTTTTTATTTAAAATATCTATTTCTAAACCAGAGTCATCAGCTAAGCAGATCAGATTTGTTTTTTTTGAAAAATATTGTGATTTAATTAGAGAATTTTCTTTAAAAGTCTTTCCTGTTTCTCTTGGGCTCTTTAAATTAAACTTTGATGTAGGAAATGTTTTAATATTAGCTGGTAATAAATCTCTAATTTCCTTTAATTTTCCTTTGTTATTTGTACCTATAAGGAGTTGTTTAATTTTTTTTTTTAGCATCTGGAAATTTAATTTTTTCTTACCATATATGTCCATATGGAAAAAGATCAAAACCAAGAAAATACAGACAAAGCGTCAGAGAAAGATCAAAAAGACTTAAATCAAGATCAAATAACTGAAAATTTAGAAACCAATAATAAAGATCAAGATCAAGATCAAGATCAAGAGCAAGAAAAAACACCAGAAGATAAAATTTTAGATTTAGAGGATAAACTTGCAAGATCTTTTGCTGAAATGGAAAACCAAAGAAGAAGGTTTGAAAAAGAAAAAGAAGATGCTTTTGAATATGGTGGTTTTTCTTTTGCAAGAGAAGCTCTAAATTTGATAGATAATCTTGAAAGATCAAAACAAATTTTATTAAACGATGAAACTTTAAAGGATACTGAGGCTTTAAAAAAAACACTCGAACATTTTGATATTATCAATAAAGATTTAATTTCAATCTTTTCCAAAAACAAAATTAAACCTATTGAGTGTCTAAATAAAAAATTAGATCCAAACTTTCACCAAGCAATGATTGAAATAGAGGATG
>CACLSR010000004.1 GCA_902609685.1 uncultured Pelagibacteraceae bacterium | reverse complement strand
TTTACACAAGTCTTTTGCTGCAGCTACATCTTGAACACCACCGTCAGATCCTTCTATAACAGGTAATCCATTTTCTTTTGCAATTTTTTTTGCTTGAATTTTATCTCCCATCATTTCAATATGTTTTGCAGAAGCACCGATAAATTTGATTTTATTTTCTTCAAGTATCTTTGCGAAATTTGCATTTTCAGACAAAAAACCATAACCAGGATGAACTGCTTCAGCATTAGTCAAATCTATAGCTGATAAAAGTGCAGGAATATTTAAATAACTATTAGCCGGTTGATGAGAGCCTATACAAACACTTTCGTCTGCTAATTTAACGTGCATACTTTCTCTATCTACATCAGAATGAACAGCAACGGTTGAGATACCCCATTCTTTACAGGCTCTTATAATTCTGACTGCAATTTCCCCACGATTTGCAATCAAAATTTTTTTAAACATTATTCTAAAATGATAAGGGTTTGGCCAAACTCAACAGGTTGACCATCATCAACAAGTATTTTTTTTACTATTCCATCAGAACTTGAGGGCACATGATTCATAGTTTTCATAGCCTCTACAATCATAACAGTGTCACCTTTTTTTATTTTCTTTCCAACCTCTACGAATTTTTTAGCTCCAGGCTCAGGTGCATGATAAGCAGTACCAATTATTGGCGATGTAACCTCAATTCCAGATATATTATTTTGACTTTCTAAATTTTTATTTGAGCTTATTTCTTTAGATAATGTTTGATTTGTTTGATTATTAATTGAAATATTATTTTTTGAGACTTTTATTTTGGTATCTTTTTCAGTGTACTCCAATTCAGTAAGATTAAATTCATCCAAATAATCACTTAACTCTTTTATTATTTTTTTATCTATCTTCATTTTGGATTAGCTTTTGCATTGAAATTATGGCTAAAATATAACCATCAGCATTTAGGCCAAATATTCCACCAGTAACTACGTCACTTATTAAAGATTTTTTTCTAAATTCTTCACGTTTGTAGATATTTGAAATATGTACTTCAATGATAGGTTTTTTAAAAATTTCTAAAGCATCTCTAATCGCAACTGAGGTGTGAGTAAATGCAGCAGCATTAATAATCATCCCATCAAATTTTTTTCTAGCATTTTGTATTATATCAACTAATTCCCCCTCAACATTTGATTGAGCAAATTCAGTGGAAAGTCCTAATTCTTTTGATTTCACCAAGCATTCTTCTTTAAGTTTGTCAAAAGTGATCGATCCATATTGTGATTGTTCTCTTTCTCCTAATAGATTAATATTTGGACCATTAATAATAATTATTTTATTATTCATTCAGCTTTTATATACGATGAAAAAAAAAATAAAAATAAAATTAAATGGAAAATTGAAAGCTATTAATAATAATTCAACATTATTTAATATTGTTCAAAAAAACAAAATTCCATTAGCTAAAGTAGCTATTGAATTAAATCAGGAAATAGTAGATAAAAAAAAAATTAAAAATATCAACCTTAAAAATAATGACAAAATAGAAATTGTTCATTTTATTGGAGGTGGTTAAAATTGAAAAAAGATAAACTTATTATTTCTAAGAAAAATTTTAATTCTAGACTTATTGTTGGTACTGGTAAATACAAAAGTATGCAGGAGTGTGCGAAAGCGATTAAACTATCTGGAGCTGAAATAGTCACTGTTGCTGTTCGGAGAGTAAATATTACTGATAAAAAAAAACCATTGTTAATGGATTATATAGATCCTAAAAAAATTACTTACCTTCCTAACACTGCTGGCTGTTTTAATTCAAAAGAAGCATTAAGAACTCTAAGATTAGCTCGAGAAATAGGTGGGTGGAAATTAGTTAAACTAGAAGTTTTAGGAGATAAAAAAAATTTGTTCCCAGAGATGATTGAAACACTTAAATCAACTGAGATATTAACCAAAGAGGGTTTTAAAGTTATGGTCTATTGCAATGATGATCCTTTAATGGCAAAAAGATTAGAAAATTCTGGAGCCTGCGCAATTATGCCTCTAGCTGCTCCAATAGGCTCTGGTCTAGGTATAATTAACGATATTAATATTAAGATAATAAGGAAGCAAACAAAATTACCATTAATTATTGATGCTGGATTAGGACAAGCATCAGATGCCACTATAGCTATGGAACTAGGATGTGATGGAGTTTTAGTTAACACTGCGATTGCAAAAGCAAAAAAACCATTTCAAATGGCTTTGGCATTTAAGAATGCAGTAATTGCAGGTCGTCAATCATATTTATCTGGCAGAATAAAAAAAACATTATATGGAAACCCATCCTCACCAAAGTCAGGAATTATCTAGCTTTTTTATAATATTTCCTTTTTCTAAAAGTTTTCTTTTTAAATTTCTTTTTGTCTTTTAATTCGATAACGTTATCCACTTTTTGGTCCTCAAGATTTTTTAATTTTTCAAAATGTTCAATTAGCTCTATGGTTTTCTTAGATTTATTTTTAATATCAATAATATATTCAGGAATTATTAAGCTATTATCTGATATAATATCAATCTTCATTTTATTTTTTTTTTCAAAGTAAGTAAGATCTTCAACAAAATTTTCTTTTAGAAAATCAGAAATTTTTTTACAAACTTTTAAATCTACAAATTTAGCTTTATTTAGGACTGCTTTTAATTCAACTAGTTTCAGAATTTTAAGCGCAAAAGACTCATCTGTAAGTTTAATATTCCATTTTACAGCACTTTCTCTTAATCTTTGTCGAGACATTTCTAAAAGCCCAAAATTTGATATTCTTCCAATTTGAATTCTAGCTCGATCAGACCTACATTTTTCTTTAAGTTTTCTCTCTACCAATCTTCGATTGCCATAACTAAGCATATCAATAAAATCTATTATGATTAATCCTGACAAGTCTCTTATTTTGATTTGTCTAGCTATTTCATCTGCTGCTTCAAGATTTGTATCTAAAGCAGTGCTCTCTACATTTTTTTGTTTTATTGAACTTCCTGAGTTTATATCAATTGAAACCAAAGCTTCTGTAGGATTAATTACTAAGTAGCCACCTGAATTTAATTTAATTTCACTTTCAAATATTTGGTTTAATTTTTGTTCAATACCCTCCTCAATGAATAAAGGTTTTTTTCCTCTGTATTTTTTTATCTTTTTTACATGAGAGGGCATCATCATTTTCATAAAATTTTGAGCTTTTTTGTAACCTTCATTGCCCTCAATAATTATATTTTTTGTATTTTCATCATACATGTCTCTTAAGGTTCTTTTGATTATTTCACTTTCTTGATGAATTAACGAGGGTGCTATTGAACTAAGAGCATTTTCCTTTATTTGGTTCCAACTGTTAATAAGCGTATCTAAATCGTGATTAATCTCATTTTTAGTTTTGTTACTTCCAGCTGTTCTAACTATAAGACCCATTTCTTTTGGAATTTCAATTTCATTCAAAATGCTCCTTATTTTTTTTCTATCAGCAGGATTAAATATTTTTCTAGAAATTCCCCCTCCTTTGGGTGTGTTCGGCATTAAAACAATGTATTTAACTGCAATTGAAATAAAAGTGCTTAACGCAGCACCTTTTTGACCACGCTCATCTTTTATAACCTGAACTAAAATTACTTGATTAGGCTTTATAACTTCTTGGATTTTATACCTTTTAAATCTGAATTTACCTTCATATTTTTTTTCTTTTTCATTTTCTAAATTTTCTTTATCCTCTGGGATCTTTTTTTCAATAGGATCTGTTTTTTCCAAGGGATCTTCAATTTCTAATTTTCCTTCAGCTAAATTTTCTTCTTCTTTAGCTTCCACTTTTTTTGATAATTCCTCTCGAGCTCTTTCCTCTTCTTGTTTAATCTTTTCTAAATCGCTTTGAGGTATTTGGTAATAATCAGATTGAATATCGTTGAAAGATAAAAAACCATGACGCTCCCTACCGAAATCAACAAACGCAGCTTGCAGAGATGGTTCTATACGACTTACTTTACCTAAATAGATATTATTCTTTATAAGATTATTTTTTATGCCTTCATACTCATAATCTTCAATTTTTTCACCTGATTTGAGTACAATTCTAATCTCATTTGGATGCGAAGCATCGATATATAAATTTTTTTCCATAACATTTTTTTTGATTGATTCATAAATACTAAAATTTTGTTTGTATACTTATGCCTTATCTTTAACAAATTCCCTTATATAATGGAAACAAAATGAGCAAAATTTTAAAGAATTTATTTATTGGTTTTATTAGTTTTTCATTAATTTCATCAATAATTGTTTTAGGTATTTTATGGAATTTTTCTAACAATATACCTGATTACAAATTTTTAAAAAATTACAAACCTCCTGTCTCAAGCAAGGTTTACTCAGGTAATGGTGATTTAGTTGCAGATTTTTCAAAAGAGAAGAGAATTTTTGTTCCTTATGGTTCAATTCCTCAAAATGTTATTAATGCTTTCTTATCTGCTGAAGATAAAAATTTTTTTTCTCATCCAGGTGTTGACGCTAAAGGGGTCTTACGAGCAATCATAAATAACATTAAGAATATTCTTACATCTAAAAGACTAGAAGGTGCTTCAACAATTACTCAACAAGTAGCGAAAAACTTTCTTTTAACTAATGAAGTCAGCTTGAACAGGAAAATTAAAGAAGCCATTTTAGCATTTAGAATTGAAAGAGCATTATCGAAAGATAGAATACTTGAGTTATATTTAAATCAAATTTACCTCGGCAGTGGAGCTTATGGAGTAGCTGCTGCAAGTCTAGAATATTTTGATAAATCAATAAAAGATCTGAATTATGAAGAAGCTGCATTATTGGCTGCATTACCTAAGGCACCAAGTAAATATAATCCATATAGAAATATAAAATTAGCAAAATTTAGAAGAGACTTAGTTTTAAGAAATTTATTAGAAAATAATTTCATTACAGAGAAAAATTATCAAGATTTTAAAGAAAAAAACATTCAATTAAAAAAAACTCAAAGAGTTTATTTAGAAGATGCCCAATATTATATTGAAGACGTTAGAAAGAATATTATTGAAATTTTATCATATGAAAAAGTTTATAATCAGGGCTTTAATATAAACACTCCAATAAATCTAGAATTACAAAAAATAGCAACAAACTCTTTGAGAAATGGATTAATTAAATATGATCAACGTAAAGGTTGGCGTGGTCCATTGTTAAATAAACCATATTCTAAAAATTGGTATGTTGGTTTAGATGAATATGACTTAGAAAATTCTATCGATTGGAGGCTTGCAATAATAAAAAAGATTTCTAAATTTTCCATAGAAATAGAGACAAAAGATAAAATAAAAGGAATTATAAACTACAATAATATTTCTTGGACCAAAAAAGAATTTGATGATCTTTTTAGAGTGGGAGACATAATTTATGTTAAGAATATAAGAAATAATGAGTTTAGTCTTAAACAATTACCAAAAATAAATGGCGGTATAGTTGTAATGGATCCTTTCACAGGTAGAGTTGTCGCTCTCAGTGGTGGATTTAGTTTTAAAAATAGTGAGTTTAATAGGGCATCACAAGCTTTGCGACAGCCTGGTTCAGCATTTAAACCATTTGTTTACGCCTTAGCTCTTGAAAATAATTATACACCTTCTTCATTAGTTTTGGATGCACCATTAGTTTTAGATCAAGGTACTGATTTAAAAATGTGGAAGCCAGAAAATTATGGAAAAAAATTTTATGGACCATCAACTTTGAGAATTGGTTTGGAAAAGTCACGAAACTTAATGACTGTAAGAATCGCACAGAATCTAGGTGTAGATAAAGTTGCTGAATTCTCTAAAAATCTTGGTATTTATGAAAATCCTGATGAGCTTTTATCTATTTCTCTAGGTTCTGCCGAAACAACTTTGTTAAAACTCACTTCTGCGTATTCAGCATTTGTAAATGGAGGAAAATTAGTATCACCAATTTTGATTGATCGTGTTCAGGATAGTGAGGGGAACACAATTTTAAATAATGAAAATAGATCATGCTTAAATTGTGATAAACTTTCATATACTGGTAAAGACTTTCCTGATGTAGTAAATAATTTCAAACAGATATTTTCTCCACAAACAGCCTACCAAATTACTTCTTTGTTAGAAGGTGTCGTAAAAAGAGGCACAGGAAAAAAATTAAGAGATCTAAATTTGAATCTTGCTGGTAAAACTGGAACTACTAATAAAAACACTGATGCATGGTTTATTGGTTATACCTCAAATTACGTGATAGGAGTTTATGTTGGAATGGATAATCCACAACCACTAGGTAAATTTGAAACTGGTTCAAAAACAGCTTTACCAATTTTTAAGGAATTTATCGAATCAGCTATAAAAAAATCTGACGCTCGACCATTTAAAGTTGCTGATCAGATTACAATGATGGTAGTTGACCCGACAACAGGTCAAAAAGCAAAATTTTCATCTAAAGATACAATTTTAGAAGCATATAAAAGTAAGAACGTTATTGATGGCAAAGTGTTATATACAAATAATAATAGATTAGATACGAATAATATATTAAAGTTTTATTAATGGATCATAAATATACAGATTTTAAAAAAGAGATAGAAAAAATAAATCAAAGAGTTAAGGAGTATCTTTGATAAAAATAAGGTAAATTTAAAATTACAAAGTCATAATAAGGCTATTCTCAACCCTGATTTTTGGCAGGATAAGTCAAACTCAAAAAAAATACTTAAAGAAAAAAAATTGTATGAGGACTTAGTTGGTTCTTACAAGAGTTCTTTAAATCAACTAAAAGACCTAAGTGATTTATATGAACTTGCCATAGAGGAAAATAATACGAATATACAAAATGAAGTTTTGGAAAATATTAAGAATTTAAGAAAATTAGCGAAAAAAAATGAAATTAATTGTTTTCTATCAAATGAGTCTGACTCTTTTGATTGTTACATAGAAATTCACGCTGGCGCCGGAGGTACTGAGAGCCAAGATTGGGCAGATATGTTGAGAAGAATGTATCTAAAATGGTCTGATAATAAAAATTATAAATCAACATTAATAAGTGAACACAAGGGTGATGAGGCAGGTATAAAATCCTCAACAATTAAAATTGAAGGTGATTATGTATTTGGTTGGTTAAAAAAAGAGTCTGGAATTCACAGATTAGTAAGAATTTCGCCATTTGATTCAGGTGCAAGACGTCATACTAGTTTTGCTAGTATTTGGGTTTATCCAGTGGTGGATGAAAACATTAATATTGAAATTCAAGATAAAGATTTGAGAATAGACACTTACAGATCTAGTGGTGCTGGTGGTCAACATGTTAATACAACTGATAGCGCAGTTAGGATTACTCATTTACCATCTAAAATTGTAGTTCAATGTCAAAATGAAAGATCTCAACATAAAAATAAAGAAACCTGCATGAATATGCTTAGAGCTAGACTTTATGATTTTGAGATAAAAAAAAAAGAAAAAGAAAATGAAAATACCGAGTCGTCAAAATCTGAAATAGGTTGGGGACATCAAATTAGATCTTATGTCTTACAACCATATAGATTAGTAAAAGACAATAGATCGAACTTTGAAAGCTCAAATCCAGATAAGATTTTAGATGGGGAAATTGATGAATTTTTAGAACAATCGCTGTACCAAACATAATGAAAATATTTTTTAAACTTTTTATAACATTATTATTATTAATATTTATTACTTTAACGTACCTAAGTATTTTTGGTGTTGAGACTGATAAATTTAATAATCAAATAACAGAAAAAATTCGAAAATTTGATAAGAATTTAGAGGTTGAATTAAAAGAAATAAAATTAATTTTAGATCCATTTAAATTAAAACTTCAAGCCAAAACAATTGGCACAAATTTAACAAATCAAAGTAAAAAAATAGAAATTGAAAATATAAAAACACAACTTTCGTTAAAGTCCTTAATAGAAGGTAAGTTCTCAATTGAAAATTTAGAGATTTCATCAAAATCTATTGAGTTAAAAAACTTAATTTCTTTTTTAAGATCATTTCAAAATTCTCCTGAACTGTTCATAATGGAAAAAGCCATTAAAAAAGGATATTTGATTTCTGACATAAAATTAGAATTTGATTCAAATGGAAATATTAAGAGTAATTATGAGATTAATGGTATTGTAAAAGATGTTGAATTAAATGTATTGAAAAAATACAATCTACGAAAACTAGATTTTATTTTTGATTATAGAAGGAATAATTTTTTAGCAAAAGATCTTAATTTTAAATTTGATAAAATAGGAATTTCTTCAGAAAAAGTATCAATTAGAAAAAAGAATGATGATTTTTTTGTAAATGGTACCTTCGCGCATAAAAAGTCTGATTTAGATAAAAGAAATATAGATTTATTAATCAAACCATTTTTACCAAATCTTGGTGTAGAAAAAATATCATTGAGTTCCAATAATAATTTCTCTTTTGAAATACAAAAAGGATTGAAATTTGAAAATTTTAAAATTAATTCAGAAATATTAGTTCATGAATTATTGATACCTAATAATTTGAAATTAAAAAAATTTTTTCCTAAACAAAAAAAAACAATTTCTCTTTTAGATCAAAAAATAAAATTACAATATGAAAAGAATAATTTTACAATTGAGGGAAATGGAAACTTATTACATCAAGTTGACAATGATAGTATAGATTATTTTTTTTCAAATAAAAATAAAACTAAAAACTTTGAAATAATTTTAAGAATAAAAGATAACCCTTTTCAGTTTGATTATTTAAATTATAAAAAAAAGGAGAAAAATGAAATTATCCTAAATTTCAAAGGGTCTCAAAATAGAAATAATGAACTGGTAATAAAATCCTTTAATCTAAATGAGGATAAAAACTTTATTAAAATAAAGAATTTAGTTTTTAATGAAAAACTTCAAATTTCTGAATTAGATGAAGTGGATTTAGATTATCTTGATCAAGACAGACAAAAAAATTCAATAAGATTAAAAAAAAATAAAAAAAAATATTATTTAACTGGATCTAGTTTTAATGCTGATAATTTAATTAAGGATTTATTATCAAATGATGACGAAGATTCAAAAATCATAGATATAAATAGTAATTTGGAAATTGATATTGAAAAAATTTTTTTAGATAGTGAGTATTATCTAACAGATTTTAAAGGAGATATTTTAATTAAAAAAAATGAAATACAAAAAGCTAACTTAATTGGAAGTTTTTCAAAAAATAAAAAACTTAAATTCACAATTAATAATGTTGATAATGATAAAATCACCACCTTGTTTGTTGATGAAGCAAAACCTTTAATAAAAAGATATAAATTTATAAAGGGTTTTGATGAGGGATCGCTCGATTTTTATAGTTCAAAAAAATCAAAAAAATCTGTTTCGCAAATAAAAATTTATGATTTCAAATTAAAAGAGCTACCTATATTGACAAAGATTCTCACGTTAGCATCCTTACAAGGTATTGCAGATATTTTATCTGGAGAAGGAATACGTTTCACAGAATTTGAGATGAACTTTAAGAATGAGGGTAATTTGATGACCATTGACGAGATTTATGCAATCGGTCCAGCAATATCTATTTTAATGGAGGGCTATGTTGAAAAAAATAAATTAATTAGTTTAAAGGGCACATTGGTGCCAGCCACTACAATTAATAATTTTATTGGTTCATTACCTGTGCTGGGTGAAATACTAGTTGGAAAAAAAACTGGTGAGGGAGTATTTGGAGTAAGTTTTAAAATAAAAGGCCCTCCAAAAGATTTAAAAACGTCAGTCAATCCTGTTAAAACTTTAACACCCAGATTTATTACAAGAACATTGGAAAAAATTAAAAAGAATTAACTTAACTCAATTTTTAAATGTCTTTTTTTTCCCACAGAAAGTTTTAAATAATTTTGTCTGAATAATTCATGAGAAATAATCAGATTTTCTTGAGATATAATTTCATCATTAAGTTTTATTGCATTTCCTCTAATAAGACGTCTAATTTCACTCTTTGAATTTTCTAATTTAGATAATATCACGAGATCTATAATACTCATTTTATTTTCAATATCAGTTTTCTTAATTTTAATTGAGGGTAAATTTGAACCAAGCGAAGTTCCAGAGAAAGCCTCTTTTGCCGCTTGCTCTGAACTTTTAGCAGCTTTAAGACCATGAAGCATAGCAGTTGTCTCGTTAGCTAGCTTAATTTTTAATTTATTAATGTCTTCATCCTTCATTTTATCAATTTCCTTAATATCTAAATCTGTGAACATTTTTAAAAATTTTATTACATCTCTGTCATCGATATTCCTCCAAAATTGCCAATAGTCATATGATGATAATAATTTTTCATCTAACCAAATAGCACCTGACTCAGTTTTTCCCATTTTTGCTCCTGAAGATAATGTAATGAGAGGTGTAGTTAAACCATAAGCTTGTTTACTAGAATACCTTTTTATAAGTTCTGTTCCATTGACAATATTTCCCCATTGATCAGAACCCCCTATTTGTAAGGAACAATTCTCTTTTTTATTAAGTTCTAAAAAATCATAAGCTTGCAAAATCATATAATTAAATTCCATATAACTTAAAGATTGTTCTCTATCCAATCTAGTTTTAACACTTTCGAATGTAAGCATTTTATTTATTGTAAAATGTTTTCCTATTTCTCTTAAAAATGAAATATAATTTAAATTTTTAAGCCAGGAATAATTATTTACAAAAATAGGTTTTGTTTTTGGATCGTTATTATTTAAAAATTTTTTTAATATTTTTTCAATATTTTTTGTATTTTTATCTATTTCTTTTTCAGTTAAAATTTTCCTTGTTTTGTCTTTACCTGAAGGATCTCCAATTCTGGTAGTCCCTCCACCTAATAAGACAATCGGTCTGTGCCCATATTTTTGAAGAAGTCTAAGACACATGATTTGAAGCAAACTTCCAACATGAAGACTTTCAGCAGTACAATCGAAACCTATGTAACCTTTGATTTTTTCTTTATTTATTAATTTGGATAATTCATTTTCATTCGTGCATTGATAGAAGTAGCCTCTATCTTTAAATTCTTTTAAAAATTTATCCATAAGTCTATAGTTCCACAATATACATTATTTAATAAAAAAAAATAAGAATGGATAAGATTTATACAGCAATGGGTTTAATGAGTGGTACCTCATCAGATGGAGTAGATGTATCCATAATTAAGTCAGATGGTAATCAAGAATTTTCAATATTAATCGATAAATATTTTCAATATGATGAGGAATTAACTCAAAAAATACTTAAAATTAGGGATAAAATCTTAAATCCAGATGATTTAACCAAATATCAAGTTGAAATCAAAGATTTAGAAAGAGAAATTACTTTATTTCATTTTAAGGCTGTTAATAAGAGCCTTGAATTATCAAAATCTGATGTTGATTTAATTGGTTTCCATGGTCAAACAATATTTCATGCTCCAGAAAAAAAAATTACAAAACAATTGGGTGACGGATTGCTACTATCTCAATTAACGAAAAAGAAAGTTATTTATAATTTTAGACAAAATGATTTAGAAAATGGGGGGCAGGGCGCTCCTCTAGCGCCAATCTTTCATAATGCTTTAGCTAATGAATTAAATAAAAAATTTAATTTAGGTTTTCCAATGAATATTCTTAATATTGGAGGTATTTCTAATGTTACCTCTACAATAGAATATAATAACTCGGATTTAGAAGAAAAAATTTATGCCTGTGATATTGGACCTGGCAATTGTTTGATAGACGAATGGATGAGAAAAAATTCAAAAAAAGGATATGATAAAGAAGGTTTAGTGGCAAGATCTGGAAAAACAGACAGATTAATTTTAAATCAAGCTTTGGACAACTTTACTGAACAATCTCATTTTGAAAAATCTTTAGATATTAAAAATTTTGATATTTTTTTTGCAAAAGGACTCTCATTAGAGGATGGTGCTGCAACCATTACTGATTTCACCGCTAAATTAATTTCCAATGGAATGAATTTTATTCACAATAAGAATAATTCTCAAAAAAGTAAATGGTTAGTATGTGGGGGAGGAAGAAAAAATAAATATCTCTTAGAAAGTATAAAAAGTAATTTTGATGATATAAATCTTAATTCAATTGATCAATATGGATTAGACGGAGACTTTATCGAGTCCCAAGCTTTTGCTTTTTTAGCGATAAGATCATTAAAAGGTATGCCTATTTCATTTCCAAATACAACTAGATGTACAAAATCGGTAACTGGTGGAGTTTTAGTCGAAAATTTTTAATACAAAGCTGTTTCTTTTTTAATGTATTTATCAAGAGACTTTGAAAGTGCATTCTCATTTTTTGAAAAAAAATGATTTGCTTCTGAGATTGATTGAAATTCAACTTTAATACCTTTTTGCGCACTTAATCTTTTATTTAGTTCATTGATATGTTCAACAGGTACCAATTCATCTTTTTTTCCATAAATCATTATCCCAGAAGTTGGACACGGAGACAAAAATGAAAAATCATAAACATTTGGTTGGGGAGAGATTGCGACAAATCTATTTATCTCTGGTCTCCTCATTAAAAGTTGCATAGCAATCAGTGACCCAAAAGAAAAACCTGAAACCCAACACTGAGAATTGTCAAAATTTTCTCTCTCTAACCAATCAAGAGCCGCTGCAGCATCTGCTAATTCACCTTGGCCATTGTCAAATTCTCCATCACTCTTTCCTACACCCCTAAAATTTACTCTGCAAACTGAAAAATCATTTTCCATAAAAGTATGAAAAGTTTCCACAACAACTTTATTATTCATTGTCCCTCCATACTGAGGGTGTGGTTGTAAAACTAAAGCAATTGGTGAAGTGTTTTTTTTACTCTTATAATATTTGGCTTCAAGTCTACCTGCAGGTCCCGGAATAAATATTTCTAATATTTTATTTTCCATAATTGTTATTGATTATTATTCTCAAAAAAAAATTAGGTTTATCACAACTGCGTGACAAAATGTTAGCTTTTTTTTACTCATGATACTTGACTATTTTGGTCAGGTTTATATATACCCCAGTAAATTAAGGAATTATGAAACTTACTTCTAAAGGTAGATATGCGGTAATGGCTTTAGTGGATCTGGCTAGATTTGATGGAATTAATCCAGTTTCTCTAAGGGATATATCTTTAAGACAAGGCATTTCGTTAGATTATTTAGAACAAATTTTTTCAAAATTGAGAAAAAAAGAAATTGTTCAAAGCGTTAGAGGAACTCAAGGTGGATATATTTTAAATAGGAAAGCTAAAGAAATAAAATTAACAAATATTTTTGATGCAGTAGACGAAAAAGTAAAAACTGTCCAATGTAAAAAAGAGTCAAAAAAAGGATGTAATGGTAAATCTACAAAATGTTTAACTCACAATCTTTGGGATGAACTTGAAACTCACATCAATAATTTTTTTGATAAAAAAAGTTTAGACGACCTAGTAAAAGAAAACTTTGAAAGAAGATTATAAAATGGATACTAGAGAAAAAGATATAGAAAATTTAAAAGATTATAAATACGGTTTTACAACCGATATTGAAAATATTAAAGCACCAAAAGGTCTAAATGAAAATGTAATTAAGTTTATTTCAAATATTAAAAAAGAACCTAAATGGATGTTGGATTTTAGATTAAAAGCATTTGAAAGATTTAAGCTTCTCAAAGAACCTGACTGGCAAAAACCTAAGTATCCTAAAATTGATTATCAAGATTTATATTACTATTCGGCTCCAAAAAGCATGAAGGATAAGCCTAAGAGTTTAGATGAATTAGATCCTAAACTTTTAGAAACTTATAATAAATTAGGAATTCCCCTTCAAGAGCAAGCAAGATTAAATGGAATAGCTGTAGATGCGGTATTTGATTCTGTTTCAGTAGCCACAACATTTAAAGATGAATTAACAAAACATGGAATCATTTTTTGTTCAATGTCAGAAGCAATACAAAAACATCCTGATTTAGTAAAAAAATATTTAGGAACAGTAATTCCAACAACAGATCACTTTTTTGCGACATTAAACTCCGCAGTTTTTACCGATGGATCATTTGTTTATATTCCAGAAGGTGTAAAGTGTCCAATGGAGCTCTCGACCTATTTCAGAATTAACGCATCAGAAACTGGTCAATTTGAAAGAACTTTAATCATTGCTGATAAAGGAAGTTATGTGAGTTATTTAGAGGGCTGTACTGCACCGATGAGAGATGAAAATCAATTACACGCTGCTAACGTTGAACTAATAGCTCTTGATGATGCAGAGATTAAGTATTCAACTGTTCAAAACTGGTACCCAGGAGATGAAAATGGAAAAGGGGGAATTTATAATTTTGTAACTAAAAGAGGACTATGTAAGGGAAAAAATTCTAAGATTTCTTGGACACAGGTAGAGACAGGTTCTGCTATAACTTGGAAATACCCTAGTTGTATTTTAAAGGGTGATAACTCAATTGGAGAATTTTATTCAATAGCAATTACGAATAATCATCAAAAAGCAGATACAGGGACTAAGATGATCCACCTAGGTAAAAATACTAAAAGTAAAATAATTTCTAAAGGTATTAGTGCTGGATTTTCTGATATGACCTATAGAGGATTAGTAGATATAAATTCAAAAGCAAAAAATTCTAGTAACTATACTCAATGTGACTCTCTTTTAATGGGAAATAAATGTGGAGCACACACTGTTCCTTACATAAAGAACAAAAATTTCGACTCAAACGTTGCTCATGAAGCAACAACTTCAAAAATAAGTGATGAGCAATTGCACTATTGTCAACAAAGAGGATTAAATCCTGAGGAAGCTGTTGGGTTAATCGTTAATGGATTTTGCAAAGAAGTTCTTCAGCAATTACCAATGGAGTTTGCTGTAGAGGCACAAAAACTTGTTGGAATTAGTCTTGAAGGGAGCGTGGGTTAATGCTGAAAATTAATAACTTAAACGCAAATGTTGAAAATAAGTCAATTTTAAAAGGATTTTCACTAAATATAAACCCAGGTGAAGTTCATGCAATTATGGGTCCTAATGGCTCTGGAAAAAGTACTTTATCTAATATTTTATCGGGAAAAAAAGGTTACGAGGTATCTGGAGAAATATTATTTGAAAATAAAAATTTATTTGAACTTGAAACTGAGGAAAGAGCGCACAAAGGTATATTTTTGGCCTTCCAATACCCTTTAGAAATTCCTGGGGTTAACACTAATATTTTTTTAAAGACTTCTCTAAATGCAATTAGAAAAGCTCGTGGACAAAAAGAACTTGATGCTATTGAGTTTTTAAAACTCGTAAAAGAAAAAGCTAAGGAACTTAAATTTGATGAAGAAAAACTTAATAGGCAATTAAATGTAGGCTTCTCTGGTGGAGAAAAAAAGAAAAACGAAATACTACAAATGTCCATGCTGGCGCCAAAACTTTCAATTTTAGATGAAACAGACTCAGGTTTAGATATAGATGCTCTAAAAATAGTTGCAGATGGTGTAAACACATTAAGGAATAATGAAAATTCTTTTTTAATCATTACTCATTATCAAAGACTATTAGATTATATTAAGCCAGATTTCGTTCACGTTTTAATGAATGGAAGGATTATTAAATCGGGTGGACCTGAACTTGCAGAAGAATTAGAAAAAAAAGGATACGAGAGTTTTAATTAGATGAAAGAACAACTAAAAACAGATTTTAACAAAATTCAAGAAGTTTCTAATTTTTCTAATAGAGATATCGAGATAAAAAAGTCTTACCTAAATAAATTTATTGAAAATGGTTTTCCAAACAGAAAACAAGAAAACTGGAAGTTCTTAGATATAAATCAAATAATTAGTAATAATATTTCAGATTTGAGCTTTTATAATGATTATTCAATTGAAAATAAAGTTGATCCATCAATTTTTATAGATGATTTAGAACATAATAAAATTATTTTTATTAATGGAAGAATTGAAAAAATTGACTTTAGTTATGAAGATAAAAAACAGATTGAAATAATTGAGGCTTCTTACATAAATTACGAATCTAAAAATAATAATTCATTAATTGATTTAAATATTGCATTAAGTAATAAACATTTTAAAATTTTAATAAAAAAAGACTACTCATTAAAAAAACCTTTAATCATTTATCATTTGACCAATGAGAAAATGAAATCAAAGAATATTAATTTAAGGTTAGATTTTGTGCTTGAACAAAACAGCTCGCTAAAATTAATAGATTTCTTTAGTGATGATAGTGAAAAAAATTTTATGAATATTTTTTACAATTTTAATTTGGATAGAGATGCGATTCTTAAAAATTATAAAATTGATAAGTCGTTGAATAAAAATCTAAAATATTCATTTAACAATATTAATCAAAAACAAAATAGTATTTCTGAAACTTTTGTTTTTTCTGCAGGTTCAGATTATTTCAAAAATGAGATAAATTGTAATCTAAAAGGCGAATATTCTTCAGCATTTATAAATGGTATTTTTTCTTTAGATGATAATAAACAGCACGAAATAAGAACTACTATAAATCATTTGGTTGAAAATACAAAAAGCTATCAGTTAATTAAGAGTGTGCTTGGAAAAAATACAAAGTCTGCTTATCAAGGAAGAATATATGTAGACTCAAAGGCTCAGAAAACAGATGGATATCAATTGAGTAAAGCAATTTTGTTAGATGAAACCTCAGAGTTTAACGCAAAACCAGAATTAGAAATTTATGCTGATGATGTTAAATGTTCTCATGGATCAGCATCTGGTAGTCTTGATGATAATTCAATTTTTTATTTAATGTCTAGAGGATTAAATTATAAACAAGCTAAAGGACTATTGATAAATGGTTTTTTGCTCGATGTAATCGAAAAGATTACTGATGCTGAAATTAAAGATTTATTAAAAAAAATGATTGGTTTAAAAAAATGAACATAGATAATATTAAAAAAGAGTTTCCTATCTTTGATGAAAAGATACAAAACAATGATCTAGTTTATTTGGACAGTGCTAATTCCTCTCAAAAACCTAAAGTTGTTATTGATAGAATAAACGAATTCTATACTAAAGAATTTTCAAATGTGGGCAGAAGCATTCATTATTTGGCAGTTGCAGCTACAAATTTATACGAAAATACACGATCTTCTGTCCAAAAATATATTAATGCAAAAGATAAAAATGAGATTGTATTTACTAAGGGTGCAACTGAAGCCCTCAATTTAGTTGCTAATACACTTGGCCAAAAGTATTTGAATGAAGGTGACGAAATTTTACTCACTGAGTTAGAGCATCATTCAAATTATGTACCATGGCACTATTTGAGAAAATCAAAAAATATAAAGATTAATTTTGCTGAAATAAATGAAGATGGAGAAATTCCAATTGAAAATATTGAAAAAAAAATTACACCAAAAACAAAGGTGATTGCCATTAATCATCTATCGAATGTCACTGGTGCAATCCTACCAATCAAAGAGATTACTGAGATTGCACATGCAAAAGATATAATTGTTGTTGTAGATGGATGTCAAGGTGCACCACATTTGAAACTTGATATGCAAGATCTGGACTGTGATTTTTATGCAATTTCTTGTCATAAAATGTATGGACCGACTGGACTTGGAATTTTGTATGGAAAAAAAAAATGGCTTGAAGAATTACCACCTTATCAAGGTGGTGGTGGAATGATTAAAGAAGTTAAAAAAGATCGTATTACTTATGGTGATCTTCCAAATAAGTATGAAGCAGGCACTATGGCCACAGCACAGGTGATAGCTTTTGAAAAGTCTATCAAATTTTTAGAAAGTATTGGAATTGAAAATATAATTAAACATGAAAAAGAATTAATAGAATATGGTCAAGAAATTTTAAAAAAGAATAATTCAGTAAAATTAATTGGTAATCCAAAAAATAAAGGTGGTGTAATATCGTTTACGATTGAAGGGGTACATCCACATGACATAGCGACGATACTTGACGAAGATGGAGTAGCTATTAGGGCTGGACACCATTGCTGTCAAATATTACACGACAAACTTGAAATACCCGCAAGTGCAAGAGCATCAGTAGGTGTCTATAATACTAAAAGTGATTTTGATCAATTAAACGAGTCTATAAACAAATGTAAAAAAATTTTTGATTTAAAATGAATTTAAAAGAATTATATCAAGAAATAATTTTAGAACATGGAAAAAATCCAAGGAATTTGAGGAAGACTGTGAATTTTAATAAAGATGCGAAAGGGAATAATCCTTTATGTGGGGATAATGTGCATGTTTATTTAAAACTTAACAATCAAAGAAAAGTTGAAGACATTTCTTTTGAAGGAAGTGGTTGTGCAATATCAATGGCCTCAGCTTCAATAATGACAGATTTGATTAAAGGCAAAAGTGACAATGAAGCAAAGGAGATCATAGATGATTTTCTTGGAATGATAAAAGAAAATCCTGAATTAAAATCTTCGATTTTAGAGGAGGATGATAAAACAAAACTAATGTGTCTATCAGGAGTAAAACAATATCCTATGAGAGTAAAATGTGCTACTTTATCATGGCATACTTTGATTTCTGCAATGGAAGATGATGGAAAGCAAGTGAGTACAGAGGATTAATATGATGGAAATAAAAGAAAAAATTATAGATGAAATTAGAAAAATTTATGATCCTGAGTTGCCAGTTAATATTTATGAACTTGGTTTAATTTATGATATTCAGGTAAAAGGAAAAAAAGCTGAAATTAAAATGACCTTAACTACACCAAATTGTCCTGTTGCAGAGAGTTTACCAAAAGAAGTAAAAGAAGGAGCTATGCAAGTTGAGGAAATTGATGATGTTGATCTTCAACTAGTTTGGGACCCACCTTGGAATAAAGATATGATGTCAGATGCTGCTAAGTTGGAGTTAAATTTATAATGAGTCCTATAATTAAACTAAGTGAAAATGCAGCAAATAGAATTAAAGAAATCATGTCTGGTGCCGAAAAAGATGCTTTAGGAGTGAGAGTTTCAGTTAAATCTGGAGGATGCGCAGGCATGTCATATGTAATGGAATATTCTAAAGAACTTAATCCGAATGATGAGGTAATTGAGGACAAAGGAGTTAAGGTTTTTATAGATTCTGCTGCAGTGATGTATTTATTAGGTACTGAAATGGATTACAAAAAAGAGGATTTTTCCTCAACTTTTGTATTCAATAACCCCAATGAAACAGAGAGATGTGGTTGCGGGGAGTCCTTTAAAGTAGAATAAAATTTAGTGACCCATAAGTTGCATAGCTGTATTGCTTAAAATGCATATCTAGTATATAATCATTACATGAACGTTTTTGAATTTAGAAATTTATTAGCGTCTGAAGACAGAAAAGAAAAAAGAAAAAGCCTTCAAAGATCTTTAATCAAATCTGTTGAAACAGGAGCTAATGGAACTCAAGATTACGTTGTTAAAAAGGGTCCTGGCAAAAATAAGATTGCCACTACTAGACAATAATTTTTAACAACTATAATACATGTCGAACTCTATTGGGTGTGGTGTGTGTTCGAAATTATGTATTTCCTCAAATTTTAAAGCAATATAAGCATCTATCTGATCATCAGTGAAAACGTTACCTTGTTTTAAAAAATCTCTGTCCTTATCCAAACTTTCCATTGCTTCCCTTAATGAGCCACAAACAGTAGGTATTTTTTTAACTTCATTTTCAGATAAAGCATAAAGATCTTTATCGAAAGATTTACCTGGATCAATTTTATTCTTAATACCATCCAGTCCAGCCATAAGCATTGCTGCAAAAGTTAAGTATGGGTTTCCAGCTGCATCACCAAATCTAATTTCACATCTCGCAGCCTTTTTACTTAGAGTAATAGGGATCCTACATGAAGCTGACCTGTTTCTTGCTGAGTAAGCCAATAACACTGGTGCTTCAAATCCTGGGATCAATCTTTTGTAACTATTGGTTGTTGCGTTTGAAAAAGCGTTTATTGCTTTTGCGTGTTTTAAAATTCCACCAATATAGTGCAAAGCTAAATCGGATAAGCCAGCATATTTGTCTCCTGAAAATAATGCTGTATTTCCTTTCCAAATTGATTGGTGCACGTGCATACCTGATCCATTATCACCTTTTACTGGTTTAGGCATAAAAGTTGCAGTTTTTCCAAATGAATGTGAAACCATATGAACCGCATACTTATATAGCTGCAGGTTATCTGCTTGATCAACTAAAGTTCCAAAATACATTCCAAGTTCATGCTGACTTGGAGCAACTTCATGGTGATGTTTCTCAACTTTAATACCCATGTCTTTCATTGCTTTCAAATACTCACTTCTCATATCTTGTGCACTATCAACAGGAGGAACTGGGAAGTAACCACCCTTGATACCAGGTCTATGTCCCATATTTCCATTTTCATATTTTTTTCCAGTGTTGTAAGGGCCTTCAGTACTATCAATTTTGAAGCCAGTTTCATTCATGTCATTTTTAAATCTCACATCATCGAATACAAAAAATTCAGCTTCTGGACCAAAAAATGCTTTATCACCAATTCCAGATTTTTTTAAATATGCTTCAGCTTTTTTTGCTGTTCCTCTAGGATCTCTTTCGTAAGGATCTTTTTTTATTGCATCCAAAATATCACAAAAAATGTTTAATGTATTATGAGATGTAAATGGATCAACCACAGTTCTGCTTAAATCAGGCTTTAAAATCATGTCAGATTCATTGATAGCTTTCCAGCCAGCTATTGAGGAGCCATCAAAAAAAATTCCATCGTTTAACATATCTTCGTCAACTACTTTAGTATCCATCGTGACGTGTTGAAGTTTACCTCTAGGGTCAGTGAATCTTAGATCAACGTAATCAATTTCTTTGTCTTTTATAACTTTTAATACATTTTTTGCGCTCATATATCTCCTCTGTAATTCAGTGGGTTGTGATACCAAATAAAGATTGATAAATAATCCTCTTTTACTTAATAACACCTATGCATTTTTTACATAAGTGTATAACTTAAAGACTAAAAATACTAACAATTCAGAGTTGAATAATGACATTACTCGATAAAGAACCAGTTCAAAGAGTTGGTAAAATTATTAAAGAATTTGATCAAAATTTAAGTGTAAGTGTTTTAGAAACTTCAGCTAGAACTGCTTTAGAAGCCGCATCATCTTTAGGTTGTGAGGTAGGAGCTATAGTTAAAAGCTTACTTTTTAAAACAGATAATAAGTTTAGTTTATTTTTGGTTGCTGGAGATAAGAAAGCTTCCTTTAAAAAAATTAAAAAGAATATTAAATTTAATGATGTTTCAATGGCTACTGCTGAAGATGTAAAAAAAATCACTGGTTTTACAATTGGTGGGGTTTCTCCAGTAGGTCATTTAGAAAATGTTGATATTTATATAGACAATTCCTTACATAGGTTTGTTTTTTTATTTGCTGCTGCAGGTCATCCAAATTGTATATTTAAAATCAATTTCTCAGATTTAGAGAAAATTACAAAAGGGACAATTGAAGATATTACTGAATGAGACAACCAAAACTATTAGATTATCTTTTATTAATTTTGTTAGCCTTAATATGGGCATCAGCTTTTTTTAATATCAAAATTGCAACCTATTCATTTGGACCAATTACTATTGCATTTTTAAGAGTGTTTTTTGGAGCAATACCAGTTTTGTTGCTTTGTTATTATAAAAAGATAAAGATCGAAGCTTTTTCAAAGGATTGGCATTGGTTCGCGATGATAGGATTTATAAATCTGGTAGCTCCTTTTTTTTTAATTGCGTACGGAGTACAATCAGTTCAAAGTAATTTGGCTGCGATATTGATGTCAACTACACCATTAAGTTCGACTGTGCTTGGTCATTTTTATACAAAAAATGAGAAATTTAATTTTATCAAAACAATAGGAATCTTAATAGGTTTTTCTGGAATACTTTACTTATTTTCTGATAATATTTTGATTAATGAAAATAATTTTTTTTCTGCAATACTAATACTATTAGGCTCAACTTGTTATGTAATAGGTGGTGTTTTAACCTTAAAAATTAGTAAGAAAAAAAATGAAAATGTAACTGGCTCAATACTGGTTTGGGCAGTTTTGATTTTGATACCTATTGTAAGTATTGTTGAACAACCATGGAATGTTTCGCCAAGATTAGATTCTACAATATCGGTGATATATCTTGGTTTAGTTTCTACTGGAATTGCATGGTTATTGAGATTTAGAATTTTAGTTAATAATGGACTGATATTTCAGTCACAAGTTTCATATTTAATTCCAATTTTCGGAACTATCTTGAGTTATATTTTTCTGAAGGAATTGATCACTTTTAAAGTTTTGATATCTCTCATTGCAGTATCAGTAGGAATTTATTTTGTGAGAAAAGCAGACAATAAAATTAGTAAAATAAAGCTCGATTAATACAATTCTTAGTTGAAAACATTATTGACCCATTTACATCATTCCCAAAAAGGTCTTTAATTAATTTATATAAATAACAAGAGGAGAATAAAATGAGTGCAGAAGCAATGAAAGTGTCATCTGTATTAGATACTTCTCATTTAAAGGTTAAATTTCCGTTCAAAGCAAAATATGGAAACTACATTAATGGAAAATTTGTAGAACCAAAATCAGGCAAGTATTTTGATAATGTTAGCCCGATCTCAAATGAGAAAATCTGTTCAGTTGCACGATCAGACGAAAAAGACGTAGAAGCAGCATTAGATGCGGCTCACGCAGCTTTCCCTGAGTGGGGAAAAACAGATATCACTACGCGATCAAATATATTGTACAAAATCGCTGATGTGTTGGAAAAAAATCTAAACTTACTTGCAACAGCTGAATGTTTAGATAATGGAAAACCAATAAGAGAGTGTATGGCAGCAGATTTACCTTTGGTTATTGACCATTGGAGATATTTTGCTGGTGTGATTAGAGCAGAGGAAGGTTCAATTGCTGAAATAGCAAATAACCAATATTCATACAATTTTCATGAACCATTAGGTGTAGTTGGTCAGATAGTTCCGTGGAATTTCCCATTATTAATGGCGACATGGAAATTAGCTCCAGCTTTAGCAGCAGGTAACTGTTCAGTTTTAAAACCAGCTGAACAAACGCCAGCATCCATAATGGTGATGATGGAACTTATTGGAGATTTATTACCTCCAGGAGTTGTCAACATTGTTAGTGGTTTTGGATTAGAAGCAGGTAAGCCTTTAGCATCATCAAAAAGAGTTGCTAAAGTTGCATTTACTGGTGAAACTACAACAGGAAGATTGATTATGCAGTATGCTGCACAAAACATAATTCCGATTACTTTGGAGTTAGGTGGAAAATCTCCAAACATTTTCTTTGAGGATATCATGGATAAAGATGATGATTTCTTTGATAAATGTATTGAAGGTTTTGTAATGTTCAATCTAAACCAAGGTGAGGTTTGTACTTGCCCAAGTAGAGCTTTAGTTCAAGAGTCGATCTATGATAAATTCATGGAAAGAGCTATAGCTAGAACAAAAGCTGTTGTTCAAGACAATCCTTTGAAAATGGAAACTATGATTGGGGCGCAAGCGTCAGTAGAGCAAATGGAAAAGATTAAATCTTATCTTGAGCTTGGAAAAAAAGAGGGCGCTAAAGTTCTAACAGGTGGAAGTGTTGCTAAACTTAACAGCGGGTTGGAAAAAGGTAATTACATTCAGCCAACTGTTTTTGAGGCAAAAAATGACATGCGAATTTCTCAAGAGGAGATCTTCGGACCAGTTGTATCTGTGATTAAATTTAAAGATGAAGCAGAGGCATTGAAAATTGCTAATGATACTCTTTATGGTTTAGGAGCAGCTGTATGGACTAGAAATGGTAATATAGCTCACAGAATGGGTAGAGCGATACAAGCAGGAATAGTATGGACAAATTGTTATCATGCTTATCCAGCTCACTCACCATTTGGTGGATACAAACAATCTGGAGTTGGTAGAGAAACTCACAAAATGATGCTTAATCATTACAGACAGAATAAGAATCTTCATGTTTCTTATGCTGAGAAAAAATTAGGCTTCTTTTAATCAAATAATATATACTGGTCCATGATTCGATATCATGGGCCAGAGAAAAAATATGAAAGTATCTGCAACACATTCGGCACTTAGTTTATTATCTGAGCTTAAAGAAAAATATGGTGAAAAGTTAATGTTTCATCAATCAGGTGGATGTTGTGATGGTAGTGCACCTATGTGTTTCCAAGAAGGTGAATTTCCATTGGGAGACAATGATATTAAACTTGGAGAAATAGGTGGAGTTCCATTTTATATGAATGGTGATCAATATGAAAAATGGAAACACACTGATCTTACGATAGATGCTGTAAAAGGAATTGGTGGAATGTTTTCATTAGATAATGGAACTGGAAGAAGATTTTTAACTAAATCTGAAATATGTCTCGTAGTAGATAACGATAATCCAAATCACTAAATTTTTATCTTACAATGCCGATTTTTTTAAGTTCACAAAAAATTGTGAAAGATTGGATTGATTACAACAATCATATGAATGTTTCTTATTATCTTTTGATCTTTGATAAATATGGGGCAGATATATTAAATGACTCCTTTAAAATGGGCGAGCATTCAGCGAGGACTACTGGAAAAAGCACAATGATTGTTGAGTCTCATATTACATATAATCAGGAACTAAAAATGAATGATGAGGTAGATGTAAATTTAGTTTTTTTTGATCACGATAAAAAAAGGTTGCAATACAAGATGGAAATGATCCATAAGCAAAAGCAATATTTAGCATCAACGATTGAAGTCCTTGCATTATATGTTGATTTAAATAATCGAAAAGTCTCAGAATTCGAAAGAGATAAATTAGAAATTATGGATAATTATATTAAAACAAATAAAGAAAAGTTTGATAATACAAACCTTAAGTTTTCCTCTAAATTGAAAAAGTAAATAAATTTACTTCCAGCCCGCGTACTGGAAGTAATTATCTATTTATTGTCCTGGTGCTTTGTATGCACCTGATGCAACTTCACTCGCTTTAACAGTAGCTTTATTAAAATCAATAGCTTCCAACATTGTTAAATTTTTAACTGCTCCTGATGCTTCTACTACAAGTTTTACTGCTGCAAAGTCTTCAAATGTTGTAAGTTCATTAACAACAATAAAGTCATATGGACCTCTAACTATATCCATACTATGCATTGTTCCACCCATAGCTTTTGTTAATTGTTCAACTACTGCTTTTCTATCACTTTTAGGATCTTTTAAAAAACCTTGAAAAGCTTTTTCAGTGTAGTTTCCCATTATATATGCTTTCATATGTTACCCCTTTCTTTATTTAAAAAATATTACAGCAAAATTTACGTATGTAGAAGTGGTATATTTGTCTAATTATTTTCTATTCGGTCCATTTCTTTAAGTTCGACTTCTAACTTATCTAATTCCTCACCACCTGCCATCATGCTTAAAAGTTTTTCTCTAGATATATCTTTTTTTTGAAATGTTCCCATACTTTTTCCTCGATTTAAAACTGTAAAACTATTTCCAACAGGATAAGCATGATGAACGTTGTGTGTTATTAAAATTACAGCTAAACCTTGCGATGCTGCTTTAACAATATATTTCAGGACCATTGAAGCTTGATGCACACCTAATGCTGACGTTGGTTCATCTAATACTAAAACTTTTGCTCCAAAATAAATTGCTCTAGAAATAGCGAGACATTGTCTTTCACCTCCAGACATCGTACCGACAGCTTGTGATGGGTCTCTCACATCGATACCTATTTGTCCCATTCTTTCTGCAGCTATAGTGTTTGCTTTTTCAATATCAAAAGTTCTGAAAAAAGGTAAACCTTTTTGTGGCTCTCTACCCATAAAAAAATTTCTAGTTACACTCATAAGAGAAACTAATGCTAAATCTTGATAAACAGTACCTATCCCAATATCCAAAGCATCTCGTGGTGAGTCAAAAACTATTTTTTGATCCTCAAAAATAATTTCACCTTCATCAGGTTTATGAACGCCTGCTAAAGTTTTTATTAAAGTAGATTTTCCAGCTCCATTGTCACCAAGTAAGCACATTATTTCGCCTTTTTTTAGTTTCATAGTGACATCTTTCAAAGCAATTACTTTACCAAAAAATTTACTTATATTATTGAATTGAACTAAATATTCAGACATCACTTAGTCTCCGTAACTTTTTTTCTAATATAATTATTGAATACTACTGCAATTAACATCATTGCGCCTAAAAAAACCTTAAACCAATCAGTATCCACATCTGTATAAAAAATTCCCATTGATACAGTGCCAAAAATAATAGCGCCCAATGCTGCTCCGATGGCAGAGCCATAACCTCCAGTCAAAAGACAACCGCCAACCACAGCAGCTGCTATTGCTTCCAATTCTTTTAAAGTTCCTCTCATAGTATCTGCAGAACCTGCATCTAAAACTTGAATACAAGCAAATATTGTCGATGCTACAGCTGTTCCGATAAATAGACTTATTTTTACTCTTCCAACAGGTACACCAACATTTGTAGCACCAACTTTATCTCCACCTGATGCAAATATCCAATTTCCATATCTAGTTTTCATAAGTATCCAAGTCGCAAATAATGTAAGAGCAATAAACCATATTACTGATGGTGGAATACCTGTAGCTAATGGTGTGCCGTCAGTTCTCAGTGCAATTAATTTCATCGATCCTAGCCATGTGAATAACCATTGAAAAGTATCTGTTGCAAACAACCAAGCGATTGGATCATCCTCTATCAAAACTCTTAATCCTGGTACTTGAGTTCTTCCTGTAATTAATCTCGTAATAGCCAAAGTTGCCCCTCTTAAAATGAACAACATTGCAAGAGTTACTATGAAGGATGGAAGACCAGTTTTTACTACCATTATACCATTGAAATACCCAATTAGTACTGCCATAGCAAAAGCAAAAATAATACTCGTCCATAAAGGCCAGCCCCAATAAATTGCAGGTATAGCGATACAGATTCCTGCAAAACCAATCATTGATCCAATAGATAAATCAAACTCTCCACCAATCATTAACATTGCAGCAGCAATAGCAATAATTCCTAAATTAGCTGAAACATCTAAAAAATTTAATGTCCCATAAGCGCTAAACATTCCAGTGTCACCAGCAACTATCCCAAAAAAAATAAAAACTAAAATTGAGCCACCCAAAGCACCAAGCTCTGGTCTGTTTAATAAAACTCTAAGAGGTGAAATTTTTTTAAGTCTTTCATCTTGTCCACTATCTTTTTTAGATTGAATACTCTCTGATTTTACAGACATATAAAAATTATAATTTAAAGATGATTAAAAAAAAGGCCTGACTAACATTAGTCAGGCCTTTAATTCATATTTTTATCTATAACCTTGAGCTGCCCATTTAATTACTTTAGACGCATTGTCAGGAGTAACAAACCCAGGTCCAGTCATTACCACACCTGCTGGCATTGTTCCCCATCTCATATATTGTCCAAAGATAGCTATTGGCAAATATCCTTGTAGATATTGCTGTTGGTCAATTAAAAACTCTACTTTTCCTGCAGCAGCAGCTTTTAACATATTTGGAGACATATCAAATGTTCCTAATCTTACAGAACCAACTTTTCCAGCTGACTCAAGTGCCTTCAAAGCTGCTTCACCAGATAATCCCGCACCTAAAGTTAGAATAGTGTCATAGCCACCACCTAATTTTGCAGCAACAGCTTTTTGAATTTCTGTTGGGTCATTTGATGTACCTAAAATATCAACAGATCCACCAAAACCTTTTTTGAAACCAGCACATCTTCTATCTAGTGCAACGTTTCCTACCTCATGGTTAACACATAATGCTTTTTTTCCACCAGCGGCTTTCATTTTTTGTCCACCACCTACACCTGCTTCAAACTCAGTTTGTCCAACGTGTGCACTAATTCCTAATGATGCATAATCATCAGATCCAGAGTTCATTGATATTACAGGAATACCAGCAGCTATTGCAGCTTTAACTGATTTTCCTAAAGCAGCAGCATCGGGTAATGTGATCACTATACCTTTCGGTTTTTGTGATACAGCATTATCAATTAATTTTGCCATTTCTACCATGTCAAAAGTAGCCGGTGCTGTGTATTTGCAAGACACTCCCATGTCTTTACATCCAGCATCAACTCCATTTTTAGCAACTGACCAGAAAGGATCGTTTGCTTGACCATGAGAAACCACAATTATATCTACAGCTAAAGCAGATACAGACATCATTGCCCATGCAGCTAAAGCTAATATAAAGTTTTTTATTGTTTTCATTATTTTCCTCTAATTAAAGTTAACTTTTAAAAATAAAATCTAATCAAAATATTATTTAGTTGTAAAGCAGACAGGTTGTATTCTACTTAAGGTTGATTCAATTAAAGATTAAGTTTTTCAAACTTTTTTGATTGTAAAGATTTTTGAGCTGCATTCGCAATTATCAGAGCTTTTCTTCCCTCTTCAAATCCTGCAAGAGGTTGAATTTTCTTTCTTATAAATTTTGCAAAATCATTTAGTTGATTTTTATAAGCATCTTTATACCTATCAATAAAAAAATTAAGCAGAGGAGATTTGTTCGAAGTTGATTGTGCAGAATATAAAGATGTCTCGTTTTGTCTTTTATTTTCTGAAATCAACATACCTTTTGATCCAAATAATTCTATTCTTTGATCATATCCGAAACTACAATGTCTGGAATTAGTTATTATGCACTGAACACCAGCTCTAGATCTAATTATGGTCGATGCTAGTTCAAAATCTTTTATTTTATCAAATCTTTTATCAGATATATTACTACCAGAAGCTATTATTTTTGCTGGCTCATCCTTACCAAGGTAGAATCTAACAAGATCAAAATCATGGATCATCATATCTCTAAAAATACCACCAGACTCTTTTAGATATTTCATAGTGGGTGGGGCAGGGTCACGACTTGTAATGATAATTTTTTCTAATTTACCTATTTTTCCACTAAGTAGTTGTTTTCTTAAATTATTGTGAGTTGGATCATATCGTCTATTAAAACCTAATTGTATTTTTGGATTTAATTTAAAAATTTTTTTTTTACAAGACTCAATCTTTTTAATACTTAAATCTAGTGGTTTTTCACAAAAAATTATTTTTTTATTTTTTACGCCATCTAGAATAAATTTAATATGTGTCGACGTTGTTGAGGCAATAAAGATAGCTTTTATATCTTTATCTTTATAAGCCACAGATGGATTGTTTATAGCTTTTGTTTTTAATGTTTTTGAATATTTTTTAGATAATTTTTGTTCAATGTCATAAATATATTTAAGATTAAAGTCTTTACTACGCATTAAATTTTTTCCATGCATAATACCAATTCTACCAAGTCCAAATAAAGCTATATCAATCATTTAAAATTTGTATTAAAATAATAACTTAACTAAAAAAATTTCTTATGTCAGTAAAATTAGGAGTTGCACCCATTGCATGGAGTAATGATGACATGCCTGAGTTAGGTGGTGAAACTACATTAGAACAATGTTTAAAAGAAGCCAATGAAGCAGGCTATATAGGCATAGAGTCTGGTGGAAAATTTCCAAAGAAATCTTCTGAATTAATTCCAAAATTAGATCAATTTAATCTTAAACTCTGCTCAGGATGGTATGGCGCAAATCTAAGAAAAAATTCTGTTGAAGAAGAAAAAAAATCTATTCAAGAACAACTTGATTTATTTAAAGATTGTGATGCACCTTGTATAGTTTTCGCGGAAGTTTCTGGTTCTATACAAGGAGATCCTAAAAGAAAATTATCAACTCGGCCTCAAATGGAAAGGGACGAATGGCCGAAGTTTTGTGAAAAAATTTCTGAACTAGGAAAATATTTAGAGGATGAAGGGATGCCTTTGGCGTATCATCATCACATGGGAACAGTAATTGAAACTCAAAAAGATACTGAAAGACTTATAGAAAATACTCATGAAAGTGTAAAATTAACATTAGATACAGGACACATGTTATTTGCAAAAGGGGACTCAAAATACATATTACAAAATTATCATGAAAGAATTTTGCACGTCCATTGTAAAGATATAAGAAAACAAGTTCTTGAAAAATCTTTAAAAGAGGATTTAAGTTTTAGAAGTGCTTTTTTAGAGGGTGCGTTTACAGTACCAGGAGATGGTTGTATTGATTATCAACCTTTATTTAGTGTATTAAAAAATAATAATTATTCAGGATGGTTGGTGGTTGAGGCAGAGCAGGATCCGGCAAAAGCAAATCCGTTAGAGTATGCAAAAATTGGTTATAATTATCTTACAGATACATTAAAAAAATCTGAAATTGAAATTTATAAAAATTGATTATCTATAGAGTGAAGTTAGTTCATTATTTCCAGCAGCAACACATGGAGATTTGAAACAAGTACCCACAACCCATTCGGATCCAGGATCAGGTAAAAAATTTGATGACATTACAAATATAACACCCATCTCAACTGATTGCCCCGCTTTACCTTCAGCTTTAATTCTAGGATCAGGATCAGTTTTTACTTTAGTATCCTCTGAAAAAGGATTCTCTATATTAAGATTTTTGTTTATATAATTCACAACTTTGGATGAGGACCATTCGCCATTACAGGGATCACCCCAAATAGTGAATTTACCTTCATCATTATTCCCGCAATTATTTATTTCTCCATTGATAAAATCGACTACTTTCTTATGATTTTCTTTGACTAAGTTAGCTTTTGCTTCAACTGCGGGCCTTGTACTTGCGGTCCAAATTAACATCCCAACCACATATACCAACGATAACAACACTAATGCTTCTAAGAGTCCAAAATTTTTGAAATTTATTCGCATAATTAAAATTTAATAATTTTTGATTTGTCTAATTTTTTTTCAAAAAAATCAATTATATTTTGTATTGTTTCTTTTCCCATTCTTATCATGCATTCCTCAGTAAATGCAGCGGTATGAGGACTTAAAAAAACTTTATTGTTTTTTAGCAAAGGATTATCCTCTTTAGGTGGTTCTGTTTCAAAAACATCTAAACCTGCACCAAATATAAGATTTTCATTTAATGCTTTATCTAAGTCATTCTCATTTATCATTCCACCTCTTGCAGCATTAATGATTATACAATTTTTCCTCATTGTTTTAAGTAAGTCATAATTAATAATATTTTTCGTTTTTTCATTAAGAGGCATATGTAAAGAAATGGCATCCATAGATTTTACTGCTTCTGTAAGATCTTCAACTTTTTTTCCACCCAATTCCTCAATAATATCTTTTGAAACAAATGGATCATAAACAAAAACATTCATTTCAAATCCTTTACATCTTCTAATTAAAGATTGACCTATTCTTCCAAATCCAGCAATTAAAATATTTTTTTTCCAAAGTTCAATTGTTTTTGGAAGTTTGTTTCTGTTAGAAAAATTTCCTGATTTAACAGCATCATCATACATGTTTTTTCTCTTCGATATATTGAGCAACATAAAAATAACATGCTCTGCCACCGCAACAGCATTTGCTGTAGCTGTAATTGCCAAAGTGATATTTTTTTCTTTAGAAGACTTGAGGTCAATATTGTCATACCCAACGCCGTGGCGAGATATAATCTTAAGTTTTTTTGATATATTGATTAATTCGCTAGATAAATTTGCTGTTCTAATTGATAGACCATCACACTCCAAAATTTTTTGTTTAATATCTTTGTCATCTATGTTTTCAATAATCTCATAATCATAATTTGGGCTATTCTTTACGAGATCTATTCCCGCTTTATGAATAGGTTGAATTATCAAAATTTTTTTTTTATCTGACACTTAAATTTAGTAAGCTTTAGAGTCTTCTTTTGATTTGATTGATTTTAATTTAGATACAGCATCTTTTGCACCTGCACTCATATACCTTTGATCGGATCCAATGGTTACCAAATTAAATCCTAAATTAAGCATTTTTTTTGCATACACTGGACTAGCATTATGAATACCTGCAAAAATTTTATTTTTTTTTGCATGTTCCAAGATATTTAAAATCTTTTCATAAGTTGGACTTCCTTCAGGATTATCAAAAGCTGGTTTTTGACCTATGGCTAGACTTAAATCAGCAGGTCCAATATAAATTCCATCTATTCCAGGGGTACTCATAATTTCATCTAATTTATCCAAGGCCTCTTTTGTCTCTATCATTGCCATTTTTAAAATCTCATCATTTGCAAAATCTCCATAATCTGAACCTCCATAAATTAATCCTCTAATTGGTCCAAAACTTCTATACCCTTTAGGGGGATACATGCATGCTTGAACAAATTTTTCTGCCTCAGATTTGTTACTTACCATTGGACAAATTACACCGTAGCACCCTGCATCTAAAATTTTCATTATTTGTCCTGGCTCATTCCAATTTACTCTTGCTAAAGGAGTAACATCCGTAGATGAAATTGATTGCAGCATTTGTAATGCGTTTGGATAATCAATAACACCATGTTGCATATCAATTGTAAGCGAGTCCCAACCTTGATGAGACATTACTTCTGCTGAAAAAGAGCTAGGAATTTGTAACCAACCATTAATTATTTGCTCACCATCTCTCATCATCTTTTTTATTTTATTTGGTCTCATTTTAAGATTTCAAACCAAGGTGAGTGTACTTTATATTAAGATAATCTTTAATTGCCATTGAACCACCTTCACGTCCATATCCAGTTTGTTTAATTCCGCCAAAAGGTGCCTCAGCTATCGCAACTGCAGGAGTATTTACTGCAACAGTACCAGTTTCCATTAATTCTGAAGCTTTGTGAGCTTTATCCATAGAATTTGTATAAATATAACTACATAATCCAAGATCATTATTATTAGCTCTCTCAACCACTTCATCAAAAGTTTTAAATGACAACATTGGTACTAATGGACCAAATGGTTCTTGTTTCATTATTGTAAAATTGTCCTTTACATTGTCAAAAACTGTTGGCTCATAAAAATATCCTTTGTTAAAACCTTGAGGTCTTTTTCCACCCAACAAAACTTTTGCTCCTTCCTTTTTAGTTGTTTCAACTAATTCTTCGATTTCTCCTAATCTTTTTGCAGTTGTTAATGGACCTAATTGAACTCCTTCATCTAAACCATTTCCAATTTTTAATTTTTTTGTTCTTTCAATAAACGCATTAATGAATTCTTCTTTTTTATTTTCTTGTATATAAAATCTGTTAGGTGAAATACAAACTTGACCATTATTTCTAAATTTTGCAGTAATTGCCATATCTGCAACTTTATTTATATCAACATCATCAAAAACTATAAAAGGCGAGTGTCCACTAAGCTCCATTGTGACTCTTTGAACTTTGTCTGCAGCTTTTTTTAAGATTAATTTACCTACTCTTGTTGATCCAGTAATTGAAACCTTTTTAATAATATCAGACTCTAACAACTCATTTGAAATACTTTCAGGATCTCCTGATAATAAGTTTACAACCCCAGGAGGGACTCCCGCTTCTTTACAAATATCTACTAACTCCATTACTGTTCCTGGAGTAATTACATCAGGCTTACAAATTACTGAACATCCGGCAGCTAATGCTGTTGAAATTTTTCTTGCTGCTAGAATTAAAGGAAAATTCCATGGCACTAAAGCTGCTACAACTCCAACTGGCTGATAATAAACATGAACTCTCGTATCTGGAAATCGACTTTCGACTGTTTGTCCATAAATTCTTTTTGTTTCTTCAGCATTCCACTCAAAAATATCAGCAGCCCCACCAGTTTCGCCAATTCCCTCCGCTAAAGGTTTTCCAACTTCAATCGTTAACCATTTTGCCAAAACATCTTGTTTTTTTCTTAAAAGATCAGCAATTTTTCTAATAATATATGATCTCTGCCAAGGTAAAGTGTTTTTCCAAACTTCCAAACCTTTCTCTGCAGATTTAAGAGCTTTTTGAACATCTGCTGAAGATGCTTTAGACGCTTGGCCAATAATTTCTTCCGTAGCAGGATTTATAACATCGTAAGTTTCTTTTTTTTCCGCTTGTTGCCACTTACCATCAATGAACTGCCCAAATTTACTATACATAATTTTTATTTTATGGTTAATTAAGCGAAATTTTAAGAGAATATATCTACAATTATGAAAAAAATAAAGCTTACATGTGCTCATGCAATTGTAAAGTTTCTGACTTCTCAAAAAATTCTTATCGATGGTAAAAAAGAACCTTTATTCGCTGGTGCTTTTGGAATATTTGGTCATGGTAATGTAGCTTGTTTAGGACAAGCTTTAGAGGAAAATAAAGATAAACTTCCAACTTATAGGGGTCATCATGAGCAAAACATGGCTTTAACAGGAATTGCTTACGCTAGAGCAAAAAGAAGAAAACAAGTATTTGTAGCAACAAGTTCTGTAGGTCCTGGTTCTACAAATATGGTAACAGCTGCAGCAGTTGCGATGAGTAATAGACTGCCAATTTTATTTCTTCCAGGTGATACTTACGCAAACAGGATGCCTGATCCAGTTTTACAACAAGTAGAACATTTTAATAATCCAGGAATTACTCAAAATGATGCTTTTAAACCAGTTACAAAATATTTTGATAGAATAACAAGACCAGAACAAATTTTACAAACATTTCCCCAAGCTGTACAAGTTTTATTAGACCCAGCTGATTGTGGTCCAGTATGCATATCTTTATGTCAGGATATACAAGGAGAAATTTTTGATTATCCTGAGGATTTTTTTAAAGAAAAAATTCATAATATACGAAGACCAAGACCTGATGATTTTCAAATTAAAGAGGCAGCTGAAAAAATTAAAAAATCAAAAAATCCAATCATAATTTCTGGTGGAGGTGTTTTTTACTCAGATGCAATGGAGGAACTTTCTACTTTTGCAGTTAGACACAATATACCTGTAACACAAACTGTAATGGGTTATTCTTCTATGAAAAGAGATCATTCTCATTTTTTAGGACCTATTGGAGGTTTAGGAGGAAAAGCAGCAAACAACTTTGCAAAAAAAACTGATTTAGCGATTGCTATTGGAACTAAGTTAGGAGATTTCACAACTGGGTCATGGTCCAATTTTGAAAATCCAAATTTTTCACTAGTATCAATTAATGTTGCAAGATTTGATGCTAGTAAGCATATGGCACAATCAATTATTGGAGATGCAAAAGTTTCTTTAAATGAACTATCACAAGCTTTAGGTAATTGGAAAGCATCCGAGGAATGGCATAAAAAATCCAGAGATGAACTTAAATCTTGGAATGAATATGTTGATAAAGAAAGTGGACCAACTAATCAAAAACTCCCAAGTTATGCTCATGTAATTGGTGCAATTTATAGAAACTCTGATCCAAGTGATATCGCTGTCACTGCAGCTGGAGGTTTGGTAGGTGAAGTTATTCAAATTTGGAGACCAAGAGAACTTAATACGCATGAAACAGAGTGGGGCTTTAGTTGTATGAGCTATGAAATTTCTGGAGCTTTAGGAATTAAGATGGCCAATCCAAACAAAGAAGTTATTACATTTGTAGGTGATGGATCATATTTACTTTATAATTCGGATATATATTCATCTGTAATAACTAATAATAAACTAATTGTAATTGTCTGTGATAATGGTGGTCACGCTGTCATTAATAGACTTCAATTATTTAAAGGTGGAAAAGAATTTAATTGTTTATTTGAGAGTTCAAATGTTTCAAATTTAGTAAAAGTAAATTTTGCAAAACATGCAGAAAGTATGGGGGCAAAGTCCGAAGAGGTAAGTTCTATCAGTGAATTAGAGGAAGCCTTCAAAAGAGCGAAGAAATCAAAAGTAACTTACGTTATTTCAATCAAAACTCATTCATATCAATGGCTTGAAGGATCAGCTTATTGGGAAAGTCCAACATTAGAAATTCCCAAAACTAAGGAAAACGAAAAAGCTCTAAAATTACACAAAGAAGGTAAAGCAAAACAAAGACAGGGAGTATAACCCTAATGAGCAAAGTATTTAAAGTTGGCTTAATTGGCTGTGGTCATATCGCAGAAACATATTTCAGAGCTCACAAATATTTCAAAAATTTTAAAATTATTAAATGTGCTGACGTTAAAGAAAAAGCAGCTAAGAAATGTGCTAAAATTTACAAAATTAAATCAGTTTCGGTAAGTAATTTACTTAAAGATACACAGGTTGAGATAATTTTAAATCTAACCCCTCCAAAAGTTCATTACCAAATTGCAAAAAAGTCTTTGTTAAATGGAAAACATGTATATTCAGAAAAACCACTAGCAATTAATTTAAAAGAGGGAAAAGAATTACTAAAGCTCTCAAAAAAAAAGAAATTATACTTAGGAAATGCTCCAGATACCTTTCTTGGAGGAGGCAATCAAAAATCGAAAGAATTATTAGAAAGTAAAAGTATCGGTAAAGTAAATTTAGGTAATGCGATTTTTGCTTTTCCAGGGGTTCAATCTTATCATCCAGACCCAGAACCATGGTTTGCAAAAAAAGAAGGTGGTCCAGTAATTGATATGGGACCTTATTATCTAACAGCATTAGTAAATTTATTAGGTCCAGCAAAAGAGGTAAAAGCGGCAAGTTTAATGAAAGGTTCACGATTTAGAACAATTGGTATTGGTCCTAAAAAGGGGAAAAGAATTAAGGTAGAATGTCCAACTACATATTTTACAACAATTATATTTAAAAATGGAAGTATTATAAGACTAACTTTATCTTTTGATGTTATAGCTCATCAAAGAAATCATATTGAACTTTATGGAACCAAAGGTTCAATGATTGTGCCAGATCCTAATATGTTCGGTGGTTCAGTTTATGTATGTAAAAAATTAGGAAACCCATGGAAAGAATTTAAAACAAATCAAATGCCGCTAGGAAAAATTAATATTAGAACGCAAAGTTCTAGAGCAAATGAGTCACCTACTAACGCTAATTACAGAGGAGTTGGTCTTGCAGAAATGGCTTATTGTATTGATAAAAAAAAGATACATAGATGCAATGGAGAAGTATCTTTGCATGTTCTTGACTTGATACAATCAACTATGCAATCTGCTAAAACAAATAAACCGATTAGACTTAGTACAACATGCAAAATTCCAAAACTTTTTATTAATAAAGAAATAAATAAATTAATGAGATAAAATATGCAGATTGGTATTGATCTTGGGGCAAGTAAAATAGAGTATGTGTTATTAGATGATGTTGGCAATGAGCATCATAGAGAAAGAACCGAAGTTCCAAAAAATTACAAAGATACATTATCAATAATAAAAAAAATAGTTATCGAACTTGAGCGTAAAGCTGGTAAAGAATTACCAGTGGGTGTATGTCATCCAGGGATTCATTCTATTCAAACAGGACTAGTTAAAAATGCGCCCAATTCTTTTTGGATAAATGGCAAACCTTTACAAAGAGATTTACGGAGTGAGATTGGCAAAGAAATTTATTGTGAAAATGATGCAAACTGTTTTGCTTTATCAGAAGCAATAGATGGTTCTGGAAAACATTATAAAATAGTTTTTGGGGTAATTCTTGGATCTGGTGTTGGAGGCGGTTTAGTAATAGATAAACGAATTGTCAATGGACCTAATGGGATTACTGGAGAATGGGGGCATAATCAAATACCGAGCGCTTGTATTGAAGGTGTTCAAATAAAAAAAACCAATTTAAGAGCTGGGGAAATAGAAAACTTTGTTGCGGGTATAGGTATTTCTAAAGCGTTCAAAAACGAGTTTAAAAAGGATTTATCTGCCCAAAAGATATTTGAGATGCATAGAAAACTTGATTTAGGTGCAGAAAAATTAATTGATAGATATAAAGATCAACTCGCTATGTCTTTAGCCACTGTTGTTAATATTATTGATCCAGATGTGTTTGTTTTCGGGGGTGGGGTATCCAACGAAATAAATTTTTTAGATGAAATTAAACAAAAAATGAAAAAATTTGTAGCAGGGGGTGAATTTGAGGGGACTTTTTTAAAACCCAAATTTGGTGATGCAAGCGGTGTTCGGGGTGCAGCTCGATTAGCAAGAACCACTAATTATTGACTAGTGAATAAAATTCATTTACTACAAAAGGAGCTAATTATTTAAGTCCAGGAAGAGAAATATGAAATTATGTAGAATAGGTAGTGTTGGAGAAGAAAAACCAGCAATCATAGATAGTGAAAACAATTACCGAGATTTGTCATCAATTATTAATGATTTAAACCCTGACACTTTGAATTTTGATACATTAGAGAAAATAAAAAAAACTGATATTTCAAGTTTACCAAAGCTTGATTCAAGTTCTAGAATAGGTGCATGCGTTTCTAACCCATCAAAATTTATTGGTATTGGTTTAAATTTCAAAGATCATGCCGAAGAACAAAATTTGCCGATACCAAAAGAACCGATTATTTTCTCAAAATTTACTAGTTGTATTACTGGACCAAACGATCCTATCATTGTTCCTAAGGGATCTAACCATACTGATTGGGAAGTTGAAATTGGTTTTGTGATTGGAAAAAAAGCTACAAATGTTAGTATTGAAAACGCCCTAGACCATGTTCTTGGTTTTTTTCTAGTTAATGATGTTAGTGAAAGAGATTTTCAAAAGAATAGAGGTCTAACTTGGGACAAAGGAAAGGGTTTTGATACTTTCGGTCCAATAGGCCCATTTATAGTTACTACAGATGAATTACCAGACTATCAAAATTTAAATATGTTTTTAGATGTAAATGGGAAAAGGATGCAAACTGGAAATACAAGTAAAATGATTTTTGATGTTAAAACTTTAGTTTCTTATATGAGCTCGTGTATGAGTTTACATCCTGGTGATATTTGTTGCACCGGGACACCTCCAGGTGTTGGAGAGAACATGAAACCACCTCATTTTTTAAAAGGTGGGGAGGAAGTAGTTCTAGGCATAGATAAACTTGGTACTCAAAAACACCAGGTTGTTCCTTATAAGGAATAATATAAATTTTATTTATTAGATGTTAGAAATTTTTATTGCTTTAGGCGCGGGTTTGATAAGTTTTTTATCCCCATGTGTATTACCATTAATACCTGGTTATATCTCTTATATTTCTGGTACTTCACTCAATGAATTAATAGAAAAAAAAAATATAAACTTAATTCCTATCATTCTTTTCACAATTGGTTTTTCAATTGTCTTTATTATTTTTGGAGCTGCCTCAACTTTTTTAGGCCAAGTATTATTACAAAATTCAAATGAATTAAGAATTGGTGCTGGATTAGTAATCTGTATTTTGTCTTTACATTTAATTGGAATTATAAATTTAAAATTTTTGAATTACGAAAAAAGGCTTCACACAAATAATAACACTAATTTTTTTAGTCCAATATTAATTGGTATGGCTTTTGCTTTTGGTTGGACACCATGTATAGGTCCTATTCTTGGATCAATCTTAGCACTTGCCTCAACAGAGGAGAGTATCAATAGAGGTATAATACTTTTATCATTTTATTCTTTAGGTCTTGCGTTACCATTTATTTTATCGGGTTATTTAATTCAAAAATTTTTAATTTTTTCAAAAAATTTTAAAAAGAACATTAATTTAATTTCAAAAATTGGTGGTGTAATATTATTAATTACCGGTATATTAATATTAACAAATCAGTTACAAGCATTAGGTTATTATTTACTTAATATATTTCCTTTTTTGCAAAATTTTGGATGATTATTTATGAAGATTTATCAAATTGACTCAAGTGCTAGAAAAGAGGGTTCGACCTCAAGAGCTTTAGCTAAAAAGTTGCTAGAAAAAATTAAAAAACCTGAAGATGAAGTTATATATAGAGATCTAAATGAAGAAATGGTTTTTGTGAGTGGTTTAACAGAATCTGGAATGAATATTGATGAAAAAGATCAAAATGAAAATCACAAAAAAATGTTTGAGCTCTCCAATCAACTCGTAAGAGAACTTAAAGAGAGTGATATTATAATTATTTCAGCACCAATTTATAATTATGGTCCTCCTGCAACTTTAAAAGCTTGGTCGGATTTGGCAGCAAGAATTGGAGAAACATTTAAATTTAAACCTAATGGTAGAAGAGAAGGTTTGTTAAAAAATAAAAAAGCTTATTTAGTAATTACATCAGGTGGAACTAAGTTAAATAGTAATGAAGACTTTTTAACTCCTTGGTTGAAATTTATTTTGAATTTCTTTGGTATAGAAAAAGTTGAAACAATCAGTGCGGATCAAATGGCTCTAGATTATGAAAAATCAATTAAAGAAGCTCACGCACAAATTGATAAAATAAAACTATAATCAATCTAAATTAATTTCGAAATTTTAATTTGCTCTTTTCTAATTCAATTAAATAAATTAATATGTTTAAAGGGGTGTCTTAACAGACTGAGATTAAACCCTATGAACCTGTCCGGTAATTCAGAAAGGGAACGATGGATAAAACATACTTTTTAACACAATCAACCGCATTATCTTTAGTAATTTTTATATGTTTAATTTTTTTATCATTTGGAATTTATTATTCTAAAAACTATCAAGGATTAAAAAATTATTTAACTGCAAATAGAAATATTGGATTTCTCTCATTGACAACAAGTTTAACAGCGTCTGCGCTAGGAGCTTGGATTCTTTTTGGTCCTGCTTCAGCTGCAACTTGGGGAGGTTTAGGTGCGGTAATTGGATATTCCCTTGGGACAGCTTTTCCAATGTTTTTTTTTATATATCTTGGAAAAAAAATTAGAAAAGAGTTTCCTCAAGGTTCCACGCTCATTGAATTTTTAAGAAAAAAATTTGGTAAAAGTTTATTTAAACTTATTTTGCTGATGACAATTTTTTATATGTTTATTTTCTTATGTGCTGAAGTTACAGCGGTTGCAGTTTTGATAAACTATATTTCAGGTACTGAACTTTGGTTCACTGCTTTAATTGTACTATTGTGTACTTTAACTTATACTTTATATGGTGGATTAAAAGCTTCAATATTGACTGATAACATTCAAATGTTTGTCATTGGTTTATTATTATTGATTTCTTTAATATATATTTTGTCTTTCACAGGATCAAAATTTTCATTTGATTTTGTAAAAGAAAAAAACCCGCATCTTTTAAGTGGATCTTATTTGCCTGGTTACACTTCTGGTTTAACTTTTTTTATTGCTGTTGCAGCAACAAATCTATTTCACCAAGGCAATTGGCAACGTATTTATGCAGCAAAAGATTATAAAACTCTAAAAAAAAGTTTGATTATATCTTTTTTGATAATTGTCCCGATTGTTTTTTTTATGGGTTTCACAGGACTTGTTGGTTTTTCACTCAATTCATCAATAAGGTCCGATCTAAGTTTTTTTTACTTATTACTAAATGAACAAGCAATATTTTTATCAATAGTAATTATTATTTTAGGTCTAGCATTAACTATATCCACAGTAGATACCTTAATTAATGCAATATCAAGTTTAATTATAGTCGATGGAAAAGCTACATTTGAATTTAAAAAAAAGATTAATTATATAAATTTTTCAAAATATATAATTGTATTTTTATCTGTAATATCTTTTGTAATTGCATCTTATGGCTTTGATATTTTATATTTGTTTTTACTGGCTGACTTATTTTGTTGTGCGTTCGTGATAACCGTTTTTTATAGTTTTTATAATAAGATTGATGAAAAAACCGCATATATATCAATCATCATTGGGTTTATAGCTGGATTTTTGTTATTTCCTTCACCAGATTTCTCAAAGAGTTTGTTAGTTGGAATATTGTTATCAAAAGAAATATTTAGTCCGTTTATATCCCAATCATTATTATTTTTGTCTTTTATCATCGCAACTTTTTTACCTTTATTGGTTCTTAAAGTTAAAAAGATCAAATTTTAGTTGATTGTATTAAGTGAATTAATAGTTATATAACTGACCGAATGTCAGAAAATCAAATAATAATTAATAATCTCTCAAAAGTTTATGATAATGGCTTTAATGCTTTAAAAAATATAAACCTCAATATCAAAAAAGGAGAAATTTTTGCGATGCTTGGACCCAATGGTGCGGGCAAAACTACTTTGATAAGCATTATTTGTGGCATTGTAAAACCATCATCAGGGAAAGTTACGGTTGAAGACTTTGATATCATTGAGGATTATAGGGAAACAAGATCACGTATAGGACTCGTTCCTCAAGAATTAACTTTAGAGCAATTTGAAACTGTTTTTAATAACGTTTCTTATTCAAGAGGTTTGTATGGAAAAAAACCTGATCCAAAGCATATTGAAAAAGTCTTGAAACAACTCAGTCTTTGGGACAAAAAAGATTTAATCTTGCGAAAATTATCAGGGGGAATGAAAAGAAGAGTTTTAATCGCTAAAGCATTGTCTCATGAACCAAAAATTTTATTTTTAGATGAACCTACTGCTGGTGTAGATGTTGAATTAAGACAAGAGATGTGGAAGGTAGTAAAATCATTAAGAGAAATAGGAGTTACAATTATTTTAACAACTCATTATATTGAGGAGGCCGAAGCGATTGCTGATCGAGTTGGAGTTATTAATCAAGGTGAAATTATCATTGTAGAACAAAAGAAAGAACTAATAAAAAAAATGGGTCGAAAAGTTTTATCTGTTGAATTACAGGAGGAAATTCAAGATATTCCAGAATCATTAAAAAAATATAATTTAATTATTGGAAATAATAAAATGTCACTTGTTTACACTTATAACCTCGAAGAAAAACAGACAGGGATTACAAATCTTTTACAAGATATAAAAGACTCAGGATTAAAATTGAGAGATTTAAAAACAGAACAAAGTAATTTAGAAAAAATATTTGTAACTTTAGTAAGGGAAAATAATGAAAATTAATTATTATGGATTTAAAGCTATTTACTTTCATGAAATGGATAGATTTAGACGAACTTTAGGTCAATCTCTTTTATCACCAGTAATCTCAACATCATTATATTTTATTGTTTTTGGTTCTGTGATTGGTGGTTACGTTCAAAAAATTGACGGCATCAGTTACGGATCGTTTATAGTTCCAGGATTGCTGATGTTAACTCTATTAACTCAATCAATAAGTAATACTTCTTTTGGAATATTTTTTCCAAAATTTAATGGGACTATTTACGAGATTTTAGCTGCACCTATATCCGCTTATGAAATTGTATTGGCATTTGTAAGTGCTGGAGCTACTAAAACACTGATTGTTGGTTTTGTAATTTTTTTGACAGCACAATTTTTTGCTGATGTGCAAGTTCAATATCCATTTTTAATGATTTTTTTATTAGTTCTCGTTTCTTTTACATTTGCATTATTTGGTTTTTTAGTTGGTTTAGTCAGCAAGGACTTTGAACAGATGTCAATAATCCCATCTTTTGTGATAACACCAATGGTATTTTTAGGTGGAAGTCTTTATTCATTAGATATGTTACCTGAATTTTGGCAAGTAGTTACTTATTTTAATCCAGTTGTTTATCTAATTAGTAGCCTTAGATACTCTTTCTATGGCATATCAGATTTTAACATTTGGATTAGTGTAGGTTTAATGGTCTTATTTTTGTCAGTTTGCGTAATTATTGTCTCTATATTACTTAAAAAGGGCTACAGCATTAAGTCTTAAAAGAGATTTATTTAAAAATTTTTTTGAGTTTTTTTAGGTTATCTAGATTATCAACTGTGTACCATTTTTTTGGCATTACATCAGAAACATATAATTGTCTGATTTTAATTAAACTTTTCCAGAGAGTATTAAAGTCATCAGTTGGTTTAACTTTATCATTAATCTTTTTTGGATTTAATATTTGAATACCAGTGCAGTAAATATCAGATTTTTGTGTTCTTGAGAGTTTTTGAACAATATTTCTTTTTCTAAAAATAAAATCCCCCGATAATCCTTTTATTGGTTTTGTCGGAATTAACATACACAAGGGTTGACCTTTTTTGAAATAATCTTTCTCAAGTTTTTTAAAATCAATATTAGTGACGTTGTCACAAGTTAAGACATAAATTGGTGAGTTAAACGATTTAAATATAGAGTTAAATATCCACCAGGAATTACCTTTTTTATCTGTATTTATTATTGAAGAAACTTTCTCCTCTATTAAATGTTTAGCTAAAATAGGTCCTTTATAACCAACTGAAATATGAACAAAGTTTATATATTTTTTTAGTCTTTTGATACCTCTTGCTATTAATGAAGTTTGTTTAAATTTAACCAAACCTTTAGGTATTTTTTTTGTAAGGGGCATTAATCTGGTTCCTCGACCAGCTGCCATTATAAAAGCATGATTTATTTTTCTATAAGTCATTAGATTTCAGACCAAACTTGATAATTTTTTCAATTTCAGACTGCGCTAATCTCTTTGCATTTTCAGAAGATACTATTTCTTTAAGTGGTTTTTTTAAAAGATTATTAAAATCAATTACAAAATACTTTTTGTTCTTAATTTTCATCTCTTTAGCATATTTTAACTCATCTTCACCAATTAAATATTCGTCTTGTCGATCACCTTTTCTGGATTGAATTATTTTATATTTGCCACCAAATTTTTTTGTCCATACTTTTAGGAAATCAATCATTTTTGCAGATTTCATTTCAGCTGAAAGAATTTTTCCATTTAATTTATTTTTAAGTTTTAGAGCTTGATCAATTAAACTTACTGCTTCATTGACTGAGAAAAAAAATCTTCTCATGTAAGGACCAGTAGTAAGTATAGTTTTATTTTTTTTATACATCTGTTTCCAAATTGGTAAAACAGATCCAGTGGACCATGTTACATTGCCATATCTCACACAAATAAATTTAGTTTTACTATAAGATTTTATCGACGAAAAAAGCCTTTCCATACATGACTTACTTAAACCATAAATATTCTTAATTGGCGGCGATGCTTTGTCGGTTGAGACACCTATAACAGTTGGAACTTTTTTGTTGATACAAGCACGAACAACATTTGTTGATCCTAATATATTTATATCGATACATTCAAATGGAAACTTTTCTGACAAATCTACAAACTTGGTAGCCGCAGCATGAATTACAATATCTGGTTTAGTATAATTTAAACAATCATTCACCGACTCAATATTTGAAACATCTAAAGGTACCACTTCACAATTTGTTAAATTTTTTACTAAAAAATTTTGTTTATTGTTACGAGCACCAAGAAAAACTTTATATTTTTTCTTATAAAAATTAGCTAAATTTCTTCCTAGATAACCAGTACCACCTGTTATTAGAATTTTTTTCATTATTAAATGTTATAAATTTGTTTATAATTTTAAAATAAATAATGTCTATATCTATTCATATACCTTTTTACAATCCAAATCCCGAAAAAAAAGAGGGTCATAGAAATTTACGACGATATGATTATCTAAAAGAAAATATTAATAACTTAAAAACTCTTTCAATTAAAAATGATATTTTTGTGCATACGCATAATGACTTTCTAGATGATAAAAAATTAGATGCTAAAATAATAAAGCATCATATGAATGATAGTGATTTAAATAAAGGTTATTTAACATGGAAATGTCGACCATTATTGGAAGAACAAAAAAATGACTACGAATATTTTTTATATTTGGAGCATGATATAAAATTTTCAGAAAATAATTTACAATATTGGCAGAAACACCAAGATCAATTAAATAAAAAGTATTATCATCTTGGTTTTCTAATTTATGAGAAGAACCACGAAGACAAAGAAAATTATAGTATTCATATACTTAAGAAATTGAACAAATATATAGAATTGGAGGGCAAGAGATTTGTAGTAAATGATTGGGACAACTATTGTTGTTTTTGGATATATAATAAAGATCAATTTCACAAATTTCTGAAGTCAAAATGGTGGTCTTTTAAAAAAAGAGCCCATAATTTCAGAGTTAATTATGGTATTACAGAGAGGTCATCAATAGGATTTCATTCTTTTAATATGAATTATTTTAAAGCAACATTAATTCCTGAAATTAATAATCAACCAGATCCAGATAGTTTTATAGAACATATAACTAATAATTATTATGATAAATTTACTGAATTCAAAAATCAAAATTATAAAGATATTAGAGGTGTCTGTACTTTTAAAATTAAAGATGTTTTTGAAGAGGCAAAAAACATTAAAAAAGTTAATGACAATTTTATCTTGATAAAACTTTATAAATTATTTTTATGGAAGTTCAGATTTATTACTAGAAAATTTAACTGACCCATTTCTGGGCCAGTTAATAGACTAATATATAAGAGGAATTGTTTATTAGAATTGTTCGGACTCAGTTGAGCCATCCATTGCTGTAGTTGAACTCTTTCCACTACTTATAGTATTAGAAACAGCATCAAAATAAGATGTACCTACTTCTCTTTGGTGTTTTACACTTGTGTAACCATCTTTTTCACGAGCAAATTCTTGTTGTTGAATCTTTGAATATGCAGCCATACCTTCTTTTTTGTATTTTTCTGCTAATTCAAAAATTGCAATATTTTGTGTATGAAAGCCAGCTAGCGTTATAAATTGAAATTTATAGCCCATTTTACTTATTTCTTTTTGAAATGAAGCAATTTCTTCATCTGATAAATGCTTCTTCCAATTAAATGACGGAGAACAATTGTAAGCTAAAAGTTTTCCAGGAAATTTTTCATGAATTGCATCTGCAAATTTTTTAGCTTCCTCAAGATTTGGTGTAGCTGTTTCACACCAAATTAAATCTGAATATGGTGCATATGCTAATCCTCTTGAAATTGCTTGTTCAATTCCTGATTTGACGTAATAAAATCCTTCAGGAGATCTTTCACCTGTTAGAAAAGGTTTATCATTTTCATCAAAATCATTTGTAATTAGTTTTGCAGCATTTGCATCTGTTCTTGCTAAAATTATTAATGGCACATCAGCAATATCAGCTGCCAATCTTGCTGCCTTTAAATTTTTAATCATAGTCCCAGTTGGTACAAGCACTTTTCCACCCATGTGACCACATTTTTTTTCACTAGCTAATTGATCTTCAAAATGAACACCTGCTGCACCAGCTTTAATAAACTTTTTTGTAAGTTCAAAAACATTTAATGGACCTCCAAAACCTGCTTCACCATCTGCAATAATTGGAAGCATATAATCAATTCTTTTCTCTTTTTTCATATCACCATCTTTTAGTTCCATATGTTGAATTTGGTCTGCTCTTAGTAAAGCGTTATTCATAGATTCAACAAGTTTTGGAGCACTATCATATGGATATAAAGATTGGTCTGGGTACATTTCACCAGCACTATTAGCATCTGCAGCTACTTGCCAACCACTTAGATAAATTGATTTTAGACCAGCTTTAGCGTGTTGGACTGCTTGATTTCCTGATAAAGATCCTAAAGTACTTATATAATTTTCTGTATTAAGAAGTTTCCAAAGTTTAATTGATTGTTGTTTACATAGGGAATATTCAATTTTAATAGAACCTCTTAGTCTTTCAACTTCATCGGGGGTATAATCTCTTTTAATGCCTGCAAATCTTTTTAGTTCGTATGAGATGTTTTCTGCACTCATAATTGGTAGTTACCTCAGAAGTTAAAATTAAAATGAAAAAGTAAAATTTGGTTTAGTTAGAGTCGTTAAGTGTCTCAACTAAATCTTTCATTCCACTTGAACCCCAATCACAATGATCATCTCTCATGTAAATACCTCTGCTATTATGTCTTGCAAGGTCCTCATTTTTTATGATTTGGGCTTCATTTTCTGTGTTTTTTTGTTTATCAGTCATGTAAATCTTATAATTTACAAAATTTACAAAATCTACAAAAAAGGATAAAAGGCTTGTAAATTAAGGAAAATAATTGTAAATATAAATTTACAAAATTTACAAATAGAAAATATGAGTCAAAATGATTTAAAAATAGGACCAAAAATCAAGGCTTTTAGACGTCAACTGGGTCTTCAAGCCAATAAACTTGCCCAAGATATTAATATTTCACCTAGTTATTTGAATTTGATTGAGGGAGGAAAAAGAAAAATTGATGGAGATCTTCTTTTAAAAATTTGCGAAAAGTTAAATATCGAACTTTCTCAATTAACATCAAAAGATGATGTAAATTTAGAAAACACACTATCAGAAATTTTAGATGATAAATTATTTGAGGATCTTGATATTTTGGGACCAGAGGTCAAAGATCTTGTAGGAACTAATCCAAAAATTGGAAAAGCAATTGTAAGATTAGGAGATATTTTAAAAAAAAAAGATCATGAATTAGTAAATAAGATTGAAAAAATTTCCGGAAAAATTGTTGATAATAGAAAGAACTCATTTCCGGGTGAAGTTATTTCTGACTTTCTTCAAGAAAATAAAAACTATTTTCCAAAATTAGAGGATTTTGCCAATAAAGTTTTTGAAAAAGTTCAAAAAAATAATCGTACAAGATATGTTGCTCTTTGTGATCATTTAAAATCTGAATATGGCATTATTGTCAAAGATGTTATTCCAGAGGAAAATAAACCTTTTTCTAAAATTTATAACAAAAATAAAAAAGAACTCCTGTTAAGTGATTATAGTTCTCTTGAAACTAAAAAACTTCATGCAGCTGCACAAATTGCACAAGAGGGAGCAATTAAAGAAATTGAAGATTATTTAACTAAATTTACTTTTCCATCAGAAGAGTCTAAAAAATTAACTAAAATTGCTTTGCTTAATTATTGTGGTGCTGCAATATTAATGCCTTACAAACTTTTTCATTCTGAGTGTAAAAAACTTAAATACGATCTTGAATTACTACAAAATACTTTTGCAACATCCTTTGAACAAGTAGCCCATAGAGTAACCTGTTTGCAAGATCCAAAACTACCTGGAATTCCATTTCATTTTTTAAGGGTTGATATGGCTGGAAATATTTCTAAAAGATTTTCTTTGTCTGGAATTGAAATTCCAAGATATGGAGGTGCGTGTCCAAGATGGAATGTTTATTCTGCATTCACAAGACCTGGAGTTATTCAAAGTGCTGTAAGTAAAATGACCAACGGAGAAAAATATGTTTGTATTGCACGAACTGTTGAAAAAGGGATTGGAAGATTTGGTAGAGCAAAAAGTATTTTGTCTATTGGGTTAGGTTGTGAGGCTAAATATGCTAAAGATTTTGTATATACTGAAAATGTTAACTTGAGTGAAAAGTCGTCAGAAATTCCAATAGGTGTGTCATGTAGAACCTGCGATAGATTAGATTGTTCTCAAAGAGCTTTTCCTCCTTTACACAAAAAATTTGATGTCGACATAAATCTGAGAGGCGTTTCAGTTTATGTAGGTGATAAAAATTAAAAAAATATGCTTAAATTTATAATTCCTGCAGTCATATTCTTTTTAATTGTTCTTTTTTGGGAAAAGATTAATGAGAAAATTTACCAAAAATTTAAGGTTAAAATTAATTTAGTTATTTTAATTGCAGCCTTATTATTTGTCTTAGCAGTATTGATTTTGTTATACTTTTAGTTCTGATGAAAAAAATTTTTATTATTTTTATAATTTTTTTTTCAAATTTTAGTAATTCAATTGCAGATGAAAGAATTAAAAAACTTAATCAATTGTTTGATGATTTAAAAACTCAAAATTACTCAGCCGCATATAAAATTGAACAAGAAATTTGGCAAATATGGAGCACACATCCAAATGATAAAAATTTGACAATATTATTAAATAAAGGATCAAGTTTAGTAAATGAGTCAAAATATAATCAAGCAATAGATATATTTTCTAAAGCAATAAATTTGGATCCATTATGGGCTGAGGCATGGAATAAACGTGCAACTGTATTCTATTTATCTGGTAATTTTGAAAAGTCGCAAAAAGATATTGATAAAGTTTTAGAATTAGAAAAAAGGCATTTCGGCGCTCTTGCTGGACAAGGTCTTGTAAATATTCAATTAAAAAATTATAATAAGGCAATTGAGAGTTATGAAAAAGCTAAAGAGATATATCCCACAATGAAATCACCAGATATGATGATAAATCAAATTAAAGAACTAATTAAAAAACAATCCATCTAAGATGATAGATTATATATTACCATTTTTAATACTTATCATGATTGTGGTATTCATTCATGAATACGGCCATTATTATTTTGCCAAAAGATATGGTGTTGCAGTAACTGATTTTTCAATTGGATTTGGAAAGGAAATATTTGGTTGGAATGATAAATCTGGAACCAGATGGAAAATTTGCTGGATACCTCTTGGTGGGTATGTAAAATTCTTTGGAGATCGAAATGTTTTTTCACAAGCTGATCAAGAAAAATTAATAGAAAAATATAACGAAGAAGACAGGAAAAAATTATTTGTTTTAAAACCACTTTATCAAAGAGCTTTAATTGTTTTTGGTGGACCACTAGCAAACTTTTTACTCGCATTATTAATTTTCTTTTCCATTTATACTTTTGCAGGAAAAGATTTTACTCCTGCAATGATCAATGAGGTACAAAAAGATAGTCCTGCAATGATTGGCGGTTTAAAACAAAATGATATTATTTTAGAGATAGATGGAAATGAAGTTAAAAGTATTATGGATGTTTCTAAATTTATAACGTTATCAACAGATGATTTTATAGATTTTAAGGTTAAACGTTCATACGATGAAATATTATTAAAAGTTAAACCCAAAATGGTTTTAAGTGAAGATAATCTTGGAAATAAGATTAACAAAAGAATAGTTGGAATTAAATTAAGTGCTTACAACAATGAGATTAACCATGTTAAATTAGGACCTGCCCAAGCTATATACCACGCAGCAAATGAAGTATATTTCGTAAGTATATCCTCACTTAAATATATTGGTGCGATGATTTTTGGAAAGGCTGATACCTCACAACTTGGAGGACCAATTAGAATTGCTAAAATTTCAGGTCAAGTAGCAGAGTTTGGTTTGTTGGCATTTGTCAGCATGATGGCTTACATTTCTATAAGTTTAGGATTAATTAATTTATTTCCGATACCAATGTTGGATGGAGGTCATTTAATGTTTTATGCTTTCGAAAAAGTGTTAGGACGTCCTTTATCACAAAAAACGCAAGAGGGTTTTTTTCGAATCGGGATGTTTTTGCTCTTAACTTTGATGATATTTACAACATTTAATGATCTTAAAGATCTAGGCTTATTTAGTTAAAAAATTTAAAGTCTTTAAATAACCCTTTAAAATAGAGGTTTTTTCACTACACTAGATATTGTGTATAACTTTGAGCCAGATACTAAAAAAAGGCTTGATTTATCAATACTTTTGATAAAGATAGTAAATAACCTAATAAAACCGGAGCTAAAATGAACAAAAAACAACTAGTTGTCAAATTATCAGGCGCTTTAAACCTAAGTAAAGCTGATGCTGAAAGAACTTTTGACACGATTACCAACACTATTTTAGATGCACTAAAAGCTGATGATTCAGTCAAAATTGCAGGATTTGGTACATATAAAGTGGCTAAGAGAAAAGCAAGAGTTGGAAGAAACCCTAGAACTGGTGAGCAAATTCAAATTGCTGCATCGCAAAAGGTTAAATTCTTACCTGCCAAAGCTTTAAAAGAAGTATTCAATAAATAGTTAATTTTACAGCCTTAACGTCAAAAAGCGTTAAGGCTGTTTCTATATGCAAAATCTGCATACCCAATTTTCATAATCAGCGTTAGTTTTTAGGAATTATTAAAATAAAAGCACTCTCTATAACAGGGAGGTCTTATGACTAAATTAATAAAAAAAATAAGTGCGCCACTTATTAGTTTAATTTTTTTATTGAACATGAGTAGTGCAGGTATGGCAGATACAACAGTTTCTGCTGAAGTAGGTTTTATTTTTAATACCTTATTATTTTTGATTTGTGGATTTCTAGTAATGTTCATGGCATGTGGTTTTGCTATGCTAGAGTCTGGAATGGTTACATCAAAAAGTGTATCCGTTATTTGTGCAAAAAATATAGGGTTATTCTCAATTGCAGGTATAATGTTCTGGCTTGTAGGTTATAATTTAGCCTATGGTATCAGTCCAGGTGGATATATTGGAAAATTTATTCCATGGGCAGATGGCAGTAAAATAGATACAGGTTATTCCGATGGTTCAGATTGGTATTTCCAAATGGTATTCTGTGCAACTACTGTTTCAATCGTATCAGGTACAATGGCTGAAAGAATTAAATTATGGCCATTCTTTACATTTGCTGCAGTTTTATCAGGAATTATTTATCCAATCGTAATGGGTTGGCAGTGGGGTGGAGGCTGGTTAGCAGAGTTAGGATTTTCTGATTTTGCTGGTTCAACTTTAGTACACTCAACTGGTGGTGCAGCTGCTTTAGCTGGTGCGATGATAATTGGTCCAAGATTAGGTAGATTTACTAAATCTGGGGCTCCAGCGCCGCTTAAACCGTTTGCAGCATCCTCGATACCATTAGTAACAATTGGAGTATTTATTTTATGGCTAGGTTGGTTTGGATTTAATGGTGGTTCACAATTAGCATTGGGAACAGCTACAGATGCAATTGCTGTATCAAAAATATTTATTAACACATTCCTTGCTGGTGCAGGTGGTGTTATGGGTGCAGCAGTAATAACAAGATTGCATTTTGGTAAAACTGACGTAGTTCAAATGTTAAATGGATGTATTGGTGGTTTGGTTGCTGTAACTGCAGAACCATTATTACCATCACCATTTGCTGCAATTTTAATTGGTGCTGTGGGTGGATTAATCGTAGTGTATGGTACAAAACTATTATTCTCTCTAAAGATTGATGATGTAGTTGGTGCTATTCCTGCCCACTTATTTGCTGGAATTTGGGGCACGTTAATTGTACCTGCAACAAATTCTGGTGCAAATTTTAGTACCCAGTTAATTGGTGTATTATCAGTAAACATATTTGTGTTTATTGTAGCTTACATAGTGTTTAGCGCTATCAAGGCAACAATTGGCCTAAGGTTAAGTAAAGAAGCTGAAACCAAAGGCACCGATGTCACTGAAACTGGCGTGATTGCATATGCAATACGTGACTAATTGTTAACAATAAGGGACTCTTCGCTCTCTGTGTATCTCCGCGATTACTCATCGAAGGGTCCCTAAAATTCTCTCTTAAAGTTAGTTAAACGAAAAAAAAGCCCCTCCCTCAAGGGGCTTTTTTTATTTTCATAAAACTTTAATGATTACAAATTTTTAATAATCTGATTAAACACTTCATCGGGCTTAAGATTCTTCATCCCTTTTCTATCCCTATGCCAGACGTTATCTACATAATCCTTTGGAATTATTGGAATAATTTTACTATATTTTAGCTCACTAACTGGGTCATTAGCTATTAATCCAAATGACTTAATTCCAAGGGCCGCTGCAAGATTTAATGGACCTGAATTATTTCCAAGAAAAAAATCTGAATTTTTAATTGCTAATATTACTCCTTGTAGATCTTTATTAGAACAATCGATAAAATAATTTTTATTAGACTCAGTAATTATTTTTTTTGCAATGTGAGATTTTTCAGGGCTACAAACAAGATATATGTAATCAAATAATTTTTTTTCGAACAAAAGATCGGCAAGTTTGATAAAATCTTCCTCATACCACATTTTGTAATCTTCAAAAGAATCAATCCCAAAAGCAATTTTCTTTCCATCAACAAGAAGGTCTGAATTGTTTTTTTTGAGACTCTCAACATCAATTTCTAAATTTGGATATTTATTCTCTATGTTTATCGAATTAATCTTGAGTAATTTTTGAGATCTTTCTGAATAATTTAACTTTAAATCCTCCTCATTAAGAAAATTTTTAATAGTAAGCCATTTTTTTTGGTTCTTAAATCCCGGTCCAATAATATTCTTAATTTTTGCTATTTTAGCTGCGATGGCAGGTTTATTGACTTTATCTAATATATAAACAAAATCATATTTCTCAGATTTAAATACTTTAATTAATTTGAATACATCAACCCAATAAAGTAAACCCTTTCTGAAATCATTATAAAAAATTTGATTTATATGTTTTAGGTCTTTAAGAATATTTTGGGCTTGAGTTTTTTCTCTGACAACTAAATCTATATTTGTTTGATGATGTTGACTGATAGCTTTTATGTAGGGTAATTGCCAGATTAAATCACCTAATTTATGATGAGTATAAACGATACAAATTTTATTCATTTTTATTTATGTGATTTCAAAAAAAACTATATAATAAATTTAGTTCTATGAATATAAAATCGTCAAAAACATTAGTCACAGAAGCTTTAAACGAAATTAAAACAATTTCACCAGACGAAGCATTATCAATGATGAATGAAGATAAATGTAATCTAATTGATATTAGAGATATAAGAGAACTTGAAAGAGATGGGCGAGTTGAAAATTCAAATCATATTCCGCGAGGCATGTTAGAATTTTGGTTAGATCCTGATAGTCCATATTTTAAAGATGGTAAATTAGATATGAATAAAGAAATGGTTCTTTTCTGTGCTGGTGGTATGAGATCAGCATTGGCTGCAAAAACTCTTAAAGATATGGGGTTTGAAAAAGTTTCACACATTGATGGTGGGTTTGGAGCTATTAGAAATAGTAAATTTAAGATTGTTTAAGAAATACACTCTTCTAAAGCATATTCAAGTCTATCTTGTCCCCAAAAAAGTTTATTGTTGACTATGAAGGTTGGGGCACCGAATACATCATTTTGAAAAGCTTTGTCAGTTAAACTTTTTAATTCGTCTTTTACTTTTTGATTACTTATATCTTCAAAAAATTTTTTTTTATCAATTTTACAATTATCTAAAATTTCGTTTACGTTAGCTTCGATTGATATATCTATATTATTTTTCCAATAGGCATCAAAACAAATATCAAAGTATTCACTTTTTTTATTTGCATCAATTGAAATAAATCCTCTCATTAAATAAAGGGTATTAATCGGAAATTTTTCGTTCCATTTAAAAGATATATTATTTTTGTTAGCTATAATTTCGCAATCATTCTTCATATTTTTCATTTTTCGTTCATTAAAAGCAGGAGCAGTTATGTTACCTAACTTATGTAAACCACCTAGCAAAATAGGTTTATAATTAAAATCGACCCCATTTTTATTCTGCATTGATTTAATTTTTTTATAGGCAATGTAAGAATATGGACTAATAAAATCGAAGTAAAAATCGATGATTTTACTCATATAGGTTAATACTTTTTGCGTAAAATATTCTAATCAGCCAATAAATAAAGATGCCTAAAGGACCAATTAAATAAGTGATTATTAGTGGGATGCCAACAAGAACCTTATTTATAAAAAACTTTTGTGAGTCTCTTACGATCCAGCCACCGACGAATAAATTAATTGATACAAAGTGGATCCAAAATAACATTAAAAAAATATTACTTGAAAACAAACCTGATAAATTACTAATACTTAAATATAATTCAAAATTACTATCGAAATCATAAGCACTTAAATAAGCTTTATAAAGCACAAATATGTAAGCACCTCCTAATAATGTGATTGGAAAAATAGAAGTAACAAAATATTTTGTAAAGTTTGATTGTGGAAAAAATATTAATACTAACCAAAAAGGCAAAACTCCTAAATTCACCCAGAAGTAGAGAATTTCAATTGTAAAGTAAGCATAAATTTGTTCGATCATTTTAAATTATATTATATTAGATCTTACAATGATTCCTATAAGAAATAAGAGAAAAACATTACAGGTGACTGTAGATGAAATGAGAAATTTTGCTTTAGCATATGTTGAAAAATATGCCCCATCCAAACAACAATTAAGAACATATTTACTAAAAAAATATCTCAAATTATCTGTTCCAAATGTAAAAAAACAGGATGTGACAAATTTAATTGATATTGTTTTATCTGATTTAGAAAAAAATAAATTTATCAATGATAAATTTTATTCTGAAAGTAAAGCCAAAAGTATGATCCGAAGAGGAAGTTCGATTAATAAAATCAGAAATTACTTAATTGGCAAAGGTGTTAATGATGAATTTATAAGAGACACAGTCAATAAAATTAATGAAGATAATTCAGATCAAGATTTTTTTTCGGCAATTAAAATTTGTAAAAAGAAAAGAATTGGACCCGCTAGGATAGATGACAATAGACCACTTTTTTATAAAAAGGATATCTCTTTATTGGCGAGAAATGGCTTCGATTTTGAGACATCAAAAAAAGTTATGGAATTAAAAAAAGATGATTATTTAAAAATAATAAAACTACTTTGATTTTTTTTTCTTTTCATCTTCAACTAATTGATTGATTTTATTTCTGATATAATTTTTGACATATACAAATACTAATAAGCCAAAAATAGATACCGATACAATAATTATTAGTATTATTCTTAATTGCTCATCCATATTAGATATTTTTATTTTTTAAGATTAAACTTGGATTCTTAAAATTTTTCTTTCCATATTTAATTTCTTTGCCTTTAAAATCTGTAATTATTCCTCCAGCATGTTGTAAAATTGCATGACCAGCCGCTATATCCCATTCACAAGCTCTAGGCTCAGCCACATATCCATCATATTCGCCAGCAGCGATTACACAAAATTTAAGAGAACTTTTCATTCTTACATATTTCTTTACATTAAATTTTTTATGTAATTTTTCTATTTCAGGTTTAATATTGTTTGAATAGGATACAAATTTCACATCATTTTTATCAAAATTTTCAGAACAATTTAAATTCTTGGTTTCACCATTTGTTAACTCATAGGCATTATTTGGACCATAGGAGTAAAACATTCTTTTTTTTGAAGGGGCATAAATCAATCCAGCTACTGGATTTTTGTTAATTATTAATCCAGCATTAATTGTAAATTCCTCTAGATTATTTATGTAGTCGTAGGTGCCATCTATAGGGTCAATTAGCCAAAAGTTTTCAAGATTGTTTATTGATTTATTATCAGAGGTCTCTTCTGAAATGATGGGAAGTTCAGGTGTTAATTCTTTAATTTTTTGAGTAACAATTTTATTAACTTCTAAATCTCCATTACTAACAGGGGTATTATCGGTTTTAATTTTTTTTATAAGTCCTTGTTTTCTTAAATCTAAAGAAATTTTTCCTGCATGAATAAATGTATCAATTAGATTTTCGACAATCTCTTTTAAATTCAAATTATTCATTGATCTTTATTAATTCTATATTTTTAGTATTTATTACTTTTTTTCCAACATTTTCAAAATTAACTGTCACTTTTTCTTTTATAATTGATTGAACTTGACCTATACCCCAGTTTTTATTAGCGGGATTGATAACTTTGTCTCCTGGTTCAAAATCTAATATCATTTAATTTAACTTATATTAGAAATAAGTATAAATACCATCAAATGAATAAAGAATTAAATTCAATAGGATTAAACAAGAAACCATCAGACACAAAAGTAGTTGTTGCAATGTCTGGAGGTGTAGATTCATCTACTGTTGCAGGCATGATGAAAAAAGAAGGATATGACGTAATTGGTATTACTTTAAAACTTTATGACGATGCAAAGCAGGTTGCAGAGTCAAAGCAATGTTGTTCTGGTCAAGATATCATGGATGCAAAAAGAGTCGCTCAAAAATTAGATATAGAACATAAAATTTTATATTATCAAAATAAGTTCAAGCAAGGAGTTATAGATAATTTTGTTGATAGTTACTTAAAAGGTGAAACTCCAATACCTTGTGTTCAATGTAATCAAACAGTTAAATTTAAGGATTTATTTGAAGTTTCAAAAGATTTAAACGCTGATGCTTTAATCACTGGGCATTATGTGAAAAGTGTTACTTCAAATAATAATACAAATATGTACAGAGCTATCGACGAAAATAGAGATCAAAGTTATTTTCTTTTCAATACTACTAGAGAACAACTTGATTATTTAAGGTTTCCATTAGGTGGTCTTCATAAAAATGAAACACGTGAAATTGCCAAAAAACTAGACCTTAATGTTGCTGATAAACCAGACAGCCAGGATATATGTTTTGTACCTGGTGGAGATTATGCATCAGTAATTCAAAAATTTAGACCAGACTCATTTAAAAAAGGAAATATTAAAGATCTTGAAGGTAATGTTATTGGTGTTCATGATGGAATTATAAATTTTACTATTGGCCAAAGAAAAGGAATAAAAGTTTCTGATAAAGAAGCTTTATACGTTATTAAAATAAATTCTGAGAAAAATGAAATAATTGTTGGACCAAAAGAATATTTAGGAAAGAAAGATATTTTATTAAAAGATGTTAATTTACTTGCAAATGAACAAGAATTTAAATCCAGCATTTTTGTAAAAGTTAGATCTACTGGTAAATTGCTTAAAGCAAACGTTAGCCTAAGTGATCAAAATGGTGCGAATGTAAACCTTGAAAGTCCTGAAGATGGAATATCACCAGGCCAGGCATGTGTTTTCTATAATAAAGATGCTTTGGGTTATAAAGTATTAGGAGGCGGCTGGATAAAAGAATAAGCTATTTTTTCTTATTTTTTTTTCTAGCTCTTCTTTTTTTCGACCCCATTTTTCTTCGGCCTCTATGTTTCTTTGGGTAACTCATTAAATCCTTTTCATTAATTTATTGAATTTTTGATATGGATATAGCATTGTCCTTTAATCATATCAATTTTTTTATGGGTAAATCTTTTAAGACATTTTTAAAACACACTGCAAAAGATTTTCATAATCAATCAGTAAATCCACCAGTGGTTAGAGCATCGACAATTATTTTTAAGTCTATGCAACATATAAGAAAAACTCAAAAAAAAGCTCTACGAAATCCAACAGGTGGTCATTTTGATTACGGCAGACAAGGGACTTCTACTACTTATATATTACAAAAAATTTTAACAAAACTTGAAGAAAGTTATCATGTTTTTACGACACCAACAGGTTTTGGCTCCGTTTTTTTAGCAATATTCAGCGTTGTTAGACCTGGAGATGAAATGTTAGTTGCAGATCCAGTTTACAGCCCTACACGAATTTTAACTGAAGATTATCTAAAAGATTTTAATATAAAGACAGTTTTTTATAATCCGCATGACCTCAATACATTAAAAAACAATATTACAAAGAAAACAAAATTGATTTTTGTTGAAAATCCTGGAAGTAATACTTTTGATTTTCAAGACTTGGGTAAAATTATTTCGATTGCAAGAAAACATAAGCTATACACTGCAATTGATAATACTTGGGGTACCCCTTATTACTTAAAACCAATTAAACTTGGTTTTGATATGTCAATTGTCTCTGCAACTAAATATTATTCTGGACATTCAGATGTTATGGGTGGAAGTTTGGCAGTGAATAAAAGAGTATTTTCTAAAGTTAAAGCAGCAGAAAAAATTACAGGTCTTAGATTAGGACCTGATGATGCTTATTTAATAACTAGAGGGTTAAGAACTTTAGATGTGAGATTAGACAGACATAGAGAAAATGCTAAAAAAGTTGTAGCATTTTTATCAAAAAATAAAAGAATTAAATTGTTATATCCTTTCAAAAAAAATTCACAAAATTTTAGAATGTGGAAAAAATATTATTCTGGAGCGTCAGGTTTAATGGGATTAAAGATAAAAGCTAAGAATATTAATTCTGTTCGAAAGTTTGTTAATTCACTGAAATTGTTTGGCTATGGCTATAGTTGGGGTGGATTTGAGAGTTTAGCGCTTCATCAAGAATTTAGAGAAACTGGTAAAAGAAAATATATGAACTTACCAAAAGATGAACATTTAGTAAGATTACATATAGGTCTTGAAGATCCTAATGATTTGATTGCTGATATCAAACAAGCTTTAAGACATTTAAGATGAGTTCTGAAAAATTTTTTCGTTCAAAAACAGCGTTAGTAACTTTATTTGCTGCATGCTTTGTTGTTTTGATTTCTTTGGGTGTCAGACAAACATTTGGTTTGTTCTTTATGGACTTCAACGAGAGTTTAAAGATAAGCAACACCGCATTTGGTTTTGCAATCGGGATGCAGATGTTGATGTGGGGTATAACAGGTCCTATCTTCGGAGCTATAGCAGATAAATACGGAGGACATATAGCTATAATCGGAGCATTTATTTTTTATACTTTAGGCGTTTACTTTTTATACACGGGTCCAAACACTGGAATATTTTTTCAAATCCATATGGGTTTATTAATCGGAATAGGTCTTGGTGGAACAGCAATAAGTATTCCTATGTCAGTTGTGGGGAAACATTTTCCATTATCTACAAGAACGATTGCAATGAGTTTTGTTACTGCTGTTGGATCATTTGGTTACTTTCTTTCACCAATTTTTACTAATTTTTCTCTCACAGAGTTTGGTTGGAACTACACATTATTTGTTTTTTGCTTATTTTTGTTGTCCGGTTTAGTTGCAGCATATTTTGTGAGATCTCCATCTAAAACGGAAAGTGTCGAAAAAACTTCAGATCAATCTTTCAAGGAAGCTCTCTCAGAAGCTTTTAAAACTAAAAGTTATGTTTTACTTGTATCAGGGTTTTTTGTATGTGGTTTTCATATAACTTTGGTTGGAACGCATGTACCCAAATATGTAATAGATAGAGGACTTGAGGATTGGACTGCAGCAGCAATTTTATCTTTGATCGGTTTATTTAATATTTTTGGCTCACTATTAAGTGGCTACCTCTCTGCAAAAATGAGTAAGAAAATTATCCTAAGTGCAATTTACTTTTTAAGAGGTGTTTCTATAATTTTTTTTATATTTATGCCCGCAAGTAATATTAATGCATTTTTATTTGGTGCAAGTTTTGGTTTTTTATGGTTATCGACAGTGCCTGCAACAAGTGGAATTGTAGCTCATCTTTTTGGGACAAAGTATTTAGGTCTACTATATGGAATTGTTTTTTTAAGTCACCAAGTTGGATCTTTTTTTGGCGCTTATTTAGGAGGTTTATTTTATGATCTATATGGGTCATATGATTATGCGTGGTATTTAGCAATTGCATTATCAGTTTTTGCAGCAATAATTCATCTACCAATTAGAGAAGAACCAGTTTTAAGATTAAGAACAGAATAATTTGAACAGATCAAATCAACTAACAGAGATACATCAGTCAGGAAAACCCTACATTATTTATAAATCTAAAAAAGGATTTAATCTTTACACTAATTTTTCAAAAAAAATTATTTTAAATAATAAAAATATTAAAAGTTTTTTAACTAAAAAAAATAAAAAGAAATCAAAAGATACTGACCTTTTTATTGGTTTCTTTGGATACGAGTTATTGAATAATCTGATTGATGTTAAAATCCCAAAACAAAATAATTTAAATTTTCCCAAAGGGATTTTCTATAAACCAGAAAAAAAGATCAAACTAAGTAACAAGTTGAATTATGATTTTGAAAATTTTAAATCAGGTAATTTTAAAATAAATATTAATAGAAAAAATTATACAAAAATATTCAATAAATTTAAAAAAAAAATAAAAAGTGGTGAAACATATCAAATTAAAATTTGCACCAAATATAAAACAAAGTCGAAAATTAATCCGTTAGATTTTTTTTCGAGGTTATCTAATACTAACCTAGCTCCCGAGGCTTTTATGATTAAAGATCATAATTATTCAATAATTAGTTGTTCTCCAGAAACTTTAATCACAAAAAAGGGGAGTGATATATCTACAAAACCAATAGCTGGAACTGTAAAAAAAACGAAGCATTTAAATAAAATGAAGGCATTAAATTATTTTAGAAAAAATTTAAAAGAAACCAAAGAGCACAACATGATTGTTGATATGGAAAGAAATGATTTATCAAGAATTTGCAAAGTGGGTACTGTAAAATTATCTAAACAAAAAATCGTAGAAGAATATAAAGATCTTTTTCATTACGTTAGCCTCATCAAGGGAAAATTAAAAAAGAATATAAATAATTTTGAAATAATTAAAGCAATGATGCCTGGCGGCTCAGTTATTGGGTGTCCAAAGATAAATACGCTTAATCTTTTAAATAATCAGGAAAAAGAAAACAGGAATATTTATACAGGTAGTTTTGGCTACATAAAATTCAATGGTGATATGAGATTTAACATAATTATACGTTCAATTTTAAATTTTAAAAACATATCTGAAATTTCAGTTGCTTCAGGTGTTGTCGTCGATAGTAATGCCAATCATGAATTCAATGAGAATTTTCTTAAAGCTAAAGCATTAATAGATTTATTTAAATGATTTATGTAATTGATCATAACGACTCCTTTACTCACAATGTAGTTCATCAATTTGCTTTGTTTGATAAAGTTGAGTGCGATAACTATGATAAAATTAACGAAAATAAAATTAAGCAAGCATCTACAATAATTTTTTCACCCGGTCCAGGTAATCCAAAAAATTATCCAATCACTTCAAAGATTTATAAAAAATATAAAGGTAAAAAGAAAATCATAGGAATTTGTTTAGGATTTCAACATATTCTATTTTGTGAAGGTGCAAAAATTGTTGAACAAAAAAAAATTTATCATGGTTTTCAATCAAATATAAAAGTAATCACCAATAAATCTTTATTTAAAAAAGGAAAAATATTTAAAGTTGGCAGGTATCATTCTTTAAAATTAAAAGAACCTTTCAAATCTAATAATTTTGAGATAACTATGAGATGTTTAAATTCAAAAGTTGCAATGGCATTTGAAAATCAAAAGGAAAAAATTTATGGATTTCAATTTCACCCAGAATCTTTTTTAACTATCAATGGTAACCTACTTATTAAAAAAATCTTATCGGCTTAAAGACTTAAAACAGATAGAATTCCAAGATCTTTGGGGGGATCATGGAATTTTTACAACGATGTGGATTTTTGGCAAACCTGCAAAAATTTTATTTTTTGATAATCATTTAAAAAACTTAATTTTATCACTAAAAAAATATCAAATTAGAAAGAAATCATTAAGGTCGGATATTTTAAAAATAATAAATAAAAATTTATCCAAAAAGAGGAAATATAATCACCTATTGAGAATTGCTATAAATAAAAAAGTTATTTCAATATCTTTAAGAAAAAGAGTTAAACCGAAGTTAAATTTTAATTTGAGATTAGTAAAATTAAAAAGAGAAAAACCAGAGTTTAAAAATCTAAAATATAAAAAGATCTTATCTTATCTATCTAAAATGGATAACTCCCAATCAGATATTGCATTGGTATCTAATAAGAAATTGTTAGAGACTGGAACCTCAAATTTATTATTTGTTAAAGATCAAAAATTTTTTACTCCCAAAAAGGATTATTATGAGGGAAATACTTATAAATTTTTCAAAACAAAAATAAGAAAGATTTTTAAGAAAGATATTTTACTTAAAGAGGTAAAAAATTATGATGAAATATTATTGATAGGTTCTGGGAAAGGGGTCGCCTCAGTTAGAACTATAAATGAGCTTAAATGGAAAAGAAAAAACCTAAAAAAATTCAAGTTTCTGTCAAAAGAATATGATGCAGTTATAAACAAATGCAATTCTTATAGATTTTAATAGATGAAAGATCCAAACAATCCCTGTTTATTTTGCGACGTTAAAAAAAGTGGATGTGCTCATGAGAATGATTTGGCATACGCAAGTTACGACTCTTATCCAGTTTCAGAACATCATTGTTTGATTATACCCAAAAGACACATAAAGGATTATTTTGACTTATCTAACGATGAATTGATTGCATGTAATGATCTTATAAAAGTTGTTAAAAAAGAAATAACTAATAAAGATCGGTTAGTTAAAGGATTTAATCTAGGTACAAATATAGGAATTGTATCTGGTCAATCTATTTTACATTGTCATTTTCATCTGATTCCCCGAAGAGAAGGAGATGTTGACAATCCCCAGGGTGGAGTACGATCAGTCATTCCAAACAAACAACATTATAAAAGAAATAATTAGCCTGTTATAAAAGACAAATTGACCCCAGTTTGAGGTTGAACTATAAATTCAACTAGATATAAAACTTTAAAATTAATTCAAAATTTAACAAAAGGCGGAAATGTTAAGTAACAATCCATTTTCAATTTTATCAGAAACTATCTCACCTTTTGCAATGCAATCTTTCATTATTGCTATGGTTTTGTTGATTGCAATTGGAACTATTATTCAAATGATACATCATAAAAATTTGACTTATTTTTTTAACAACGCGAAAAAAGCAAAGCTTTCAGCAACAAAAAAATTAGGAGTTGGAGAAACAGTTTCTGTCATTGCTAAAACAACAGTCGTTGATATTGGTACAACTTCTGAATTAGGTTTTGGAAAAAGAAGACTTGCCCATGTTTTGGGAATGTATGGTACAATTTTATTTTGGGTGTCTTCAGCTATTTTAGTCTTTTGTTACACAGGTGCTGATAAACCAAATTCTCAAACTTGGTCAATGATTTGGCATGCAGGAGCAATATTAACATGTTTAGGTGGATATTGGTTTTGGTTTTTTTTAAGAGTTGATGTTTCAGCGGAAGCTCATCCTTGGTATAGAATTATTAAAGCTGATTTATTTGTTTTAGCATTACTTGCGTGTTCAACTTTTGGGTTAGCTTGGTCATTCACACAATTTAATGGGCAAATAGGTTTGTCTTATTTATTTTTAATTTTATTTGTTGCATCTAACTTAATTTTATTCGGTGGTGTTTATTGGTCGAAATTTGCTCACATGTTTTATAAACCTGGAGCAGCTATTCAAAAAAATTTAGCAGAGGCAGATGGATCTAGGGATAATTTACCTCCACCAGCTGATGCCCCAGAACAATTTGGCCTGGGTATAAAAAGAGAAGAGCCAAAACATTATTAATATGTTAATAGAAAAAGGAGAAAAATAAAAATTATGTCAACTTTTGTATACATGACAAGATGTGATGGTTGTGGTCATTGCGTAGATATCTGTCCCTCAGATATCATGCACATTGACGAAAATATAAGAAGAGCAAAAAATATTGAACCAAACTTTTGTTGGGAATGTTATTCGTGTGTTAAAGCATGTCCTAATCATGCAATTGATGTAAGAGGGTATGCTGATTTTGCTCCGATGGGTCACAGCGTTAGAGTTAGAAGAGAAGAAGAAAAAGGAACTATCTCTTGGAAAATTAAATTTAGAAACGGAACAGAGAAAAACTTTGTTTCACCTATAACAACTAAACCTTGGGGAAAATTTATTCCTAAACTTGCTGAAGGTGATACTCCTAACCAAGGAGAAATTAATTCACAAAGATTGTATAGTGAGCCAGAAGGATTAAATACCAATAAAGAATTACCATCGGTTCCAAAAGAGTCTTTTAAAAAAGGTGTTTATTATTAATGGCTAAGCACAAAACACATTATGAGGAGTGTGATGTATTAGTTGTTGGTGGTGGAATGGCCGGTACAGGAGCAACATTTGAGGCCAGACATTGGGGGAGAGATTTAAAGATTGTTTGTGTTGAAAAAGCAAACATTGATCGAAGTGGTGCAGTTGCACAAGGTTTATATGCAATCAATTGTTATATGGGTATGCAATGGGATGAAAATCAACCTGAAGACCATGTAAGGTATGCCAGAAATGATTTAATGGGAATGGTTAGAGAAGATTTAGGTTATGACATGGCTCGTCATGTAGACTCGACTGTTCATATGTTTGATGAGTGGGGTCTTCCTATGATGAAAAATGAAAAAACTGGAAGATATCTCAGAGAAGGTAAATGGCAAATAATGATTCATGGAGAAAGTTATAAGCCAATTGTTGCTGAGGCAGCAAAAAAATCCGCAGATAAAATTTACAACAGAATAATGATTACTCATTTGTTAATGGATGAGTCTCAAGAAAATAGAATTGGTGGCGCAGTTGGTTTTAACATGAGAACAGGTGATTTTCATGTGTTCAGAGCAAAAGCAGTTATAGTTTCAGCTGGTGGAGCATCACATATTTTTAAACCAAGAGCAGTTGGTGAAGGTATGGGAAGAACTTGGTATGCACCATGGAGTAATGGATCTGCTTATGCTTTACCTATTGCGGCAGGTGCAAAGATGACTCAAATGGAAAACAGAATTGTATTATGCAGATTTAAAGATGGTTATGGACCAGTTGGAGCATATTTTTTACATTTAAAAACATACACACAAAATGCTAATGGCGAAAATTATGAAAAAAAATGGTATGAACAAACTAAAGAGTTAGTTGGAGAATATATCGATCATCATCCAACTCCCACTTGTTTGAGAAACCATGCTTTTATTCAAGAGGTTGCTGCAGGTGGTGGTCCGATACATATGGTAACTAAAGAAGCTTTCCAAGATCCTCATTTAGAAACTGTGGGTTGGGAAAACTTTTTAGGTATGACTGTTGGTCAAGCTGTAGTTTGGGCATCTCAAAATATTGATCCAAAATATACAAATCCAGAATTAACAACTTCTGAGCCTTATGTTATGGGATCACACGCAACATGCTCTGGAGCTTGGGTAAGTGGACCAGAAGATCTATCTCCACCAGAATATTTCTGGGGTTATAACAGAATGCTTACAATCGATGGACTTTTTGGTGCTGGAGATACTGTAGGAGGTAGTGCTCATAAATTTTCATCAGGTTCTTTTACTGAGGGACGATTAGCTGCAAAAGCAGCAGTCAAATATATAGAGGATAAAAAAGCAGAAGGAATTAATGTTACGGATAAACAATGTGAGGATTTTAAAAAGGCAGTTTATAAACCTTTAGAGACTTATACAGTAGCTCAAAACGAGATCACTGGTGGAACTGTTTCACCAAGCTATATTTCTCCAATACAAGGACTACAAAGACTTCAAAAAATTATGGATGAGTATGTAGGGGGAATAACCTCAAATTACATGACGAACGGCAATATGCTTAAGAGAGCTCTTGAACTTCTAGAATGGTTGCAGGAAGATTTGGAAAACGTAGGAGCTGAGGATTATCATCAATTAATGAGAGCATGGGAGCTTAAACACAGAGCTCTAACCTCACAATGTGTTACAGAGCATACATTATTTAGAGAAGAAACTCGTTGGCCAGGTTATTACTACAGAGGTGATCATATGAAGCTTGATGATGAAAATTGGCATTGTTTAACTGTTTCTAGAAGAGACCCTAAAACTGGAAAATTTACTCTGGAGAAAGTACCAGTTTATCACATCGTTGACGAAAAAGAGAAGAAGAAGGCTTCGTAGCACCATATTCCAAACTTCTTTATGGACCTTTTGAAAAAATCTGACGAGGAGATATACGCGATAGCTAAGCCTTTTTGGGAAAATCTCGTAAGAGCCTCAAATATGAAAGATTATGGTGGCTTTACAAGAGATTTCTCTACCCAAATGCTATTTGGGGCTAACGAAGTAGAGCTTGGAAAGCAATGGGCTAACAACAAGATTATCACCAATTTAAATGAGACCTACGAACCGTTCGGAACATTAAGAAGAGGCGATCACATTACTGTATTGATTAAGCAGACTAACAGGGAGGTGCCTGGAGAATTTTTAGGAAGGCTAGTGCTTGGTGTTGAGGATGGAGAGGTGAAAATTTTTGGAGCCACAATTTATTAATTAAAGTTTGACAATTTTTCTGCTGGTGCTATTGAGGATATAGATGCACCTTTCAAATATAAAATTTCTACAAAAAATCTTAAATTATAAAACAGCATTAATTAAAACAGGAATTTTTTCAGCAATATTAGCTTGCTGGGGTGTAATATTATTTGGAACTTTTTTAACTTTTAAATAAATTTTTTTAAAAAAGTTAATTATTTTAAATGGAAGTATTTTTACCAATAGCACAAGTACATGTTACTGCTATTGAAATCATTTTATTAAGTGCTTTAGTTGGAATTTTATCAGGACTATTTGGAGTAGGTGGTGGTTTTTTAATGACACCTTTTCTAATTTTTTTAGGAGTTCCACCAGCTTATGCTGTTGCCAATGAAGCAAATAACATTTTAGCTACCTCTGTTTCTGGATCTACTACTCATTATCTTAAAAATACATTGGATTATAAAATGGGTTTTATGATTGTGATTGGTGGTGCAATAGGAACTATTATTGGAATTTATACATTCACATATTTTAAAGACATTGGCAAAATAGATACTGTTATCTCACTTGCTTATATGTATATCTTGGCAATCATTGGAACTTTAATGCTTGTTGAAAGTCTTGGTGAGATTGATAAGGCTAGAAAAAATACTATTGTAAAACGAAAATTACACGTTCATTATTGGATACATGGTCTTCCATTTAGGATGAGATTTCCTAAATCAAAATTATATGAGAGTGCATTCACACCAATTATCATTGGTTTATTTGTAGGTTTTATAGCAGCGATTATGGGTATAGGAGGAGCTTTCATACTAGTACCTGCCATGATTTATATAATAGGTATGCCGACTAAATTAGTTCCTGGAACTTCTTTGTTTATAACTATTTTTGTAAGTGTCATCGTAACGTTTTTACATGCATTCAATTATGGATCTATAGATTTAATTTTAGTTTTAATGTTGGTTATTGGTTCGATAATTGGAGTACAAACAGGTCAAAAAATTGGACAATCAATTGAAAGTTCTGGACTTAAAGCGTTATTAGCAGTTTTATTATTAATAGTTGGAATTGCAATTGCGTATGATACTTTTTTTGTTGATCATACTATGAATGGAATCACCAAGGTTACACAGAAAGACTTAACCCCATTATCAGTTTTAGTTCAGAAATTTTCAAAAGATATGCCAATTGTATATAGTTTATTTTCTATATTTTTTGCCATAGCGTTAGGTGTTGCTGCAGCATTTATTCGAAGATTTTTATCTGATTTAAAAAAAAAGCACTTTAGCAAACCAGCTAAGTAAAAATTTTAAGCGCTCCGGTATAACTTAGTCATAACAAATTCTCTATGACCTAAAGCCTCAGCACAAGTGAGTCTACCATTTGCAACTTTTAAAGTAGTTTTAATTAATTCATCTCCAGCTTCAGACAAATTTATTTCTCTCGAGAGAATTTTTGAAACATCACAATCAATATGTTCTCCCATAGATTTAACTGTTAATGGATTTGCAGTTAATTTTATAACTGGTTCAATTGGGTTACCAACAATATTACCCTGACCAGTAGGGAATAAATGAATATTAAATCCTGCAGCTGCTTGTAGTGTTACACATTCTGCTGCAGCAGATGACGTATCCATAAAGTATAAACCTTTTCCTTTTTTTGGCTCTTCAGCCGGTTCCAAAACATCAACAAATTTACAATTTCCTATTTTTTGAAAATTTCCAAAAGCTTTTTCTTCAATAGTTGTTAAACCACCAGCTATATTACCAGCAGTTGGCTGACTTTCAGAAAGGTCATCCGTTGCTTCTTTTAAAATAAAATCGTTATAGGCACTCCAAGTCTTCATAAATTTATCTGAAGCCTCTTTTGTGGCACCTCTTGTAGCACAAACTTTTTCTGCTCCTGTCAGTTCCGATGTTTCCCCAAAACATAAATGAACTCCAAGTGGTTCAAGTTTATCCATTAAATTTCCAACAGTTGGATTGGAAGCTAAACCAGACGTGGTATCAGACTCGCCACATTTTACTGAAATCCATAAATCACTTATAGGACATTCCTCTCTTTGTTTTTCAGAAGCCCACATAACAAATTCTTGAGCTTTTTTTGAGGCTTTCATTACAGTTCCAATATCGCCGGTACGTTCAATATGGAAACCCTCAACTGGTTTTCCAGTTTTTGCAATTCCATCGACAATTCTTTTAGTCCATTTAGGCTCAATACCAATCACAATTACTGCTGCAACATTTGGGTTGCTACCAGTTCCAATCATTGTTCTAAAATGTAATTCTAAATCCGCTCCAAATTGTAATCTTCCATAAGAATGGGGAAGAGCTATTGTTCCTTTAATATTATTTGCAACTGCTTCAGCACATGCGTTTGAAATATCATCAACAGGTAAAATAATTACATGATTTCTTGTTCCTGCTCTGCCATTTTCTCTTTTATAACCTAAAAAACTTTTTGGAATTTCCATCTAATTACCACTTTTTTGTTTTGACGTTATGAACGTGCACATGTTGACCTTTTTTAATTGCTTTGACTACTTTACCTATATCGTGACCATATTTTAAAATCGTATCTCCCTCTTTTAAGTCAATCATTGCAATTTTATGGCCTAGAGGAATTTCATCTGCTGATTGAATGTTTACTGAGCTGTCATTCTCCATTATCCAGCATTTACAATCCTGTTTTGGAGTTATTTTTTCTATTACAACTACACCAACATTGTCTTTTTTGTCGTGAATTATAATATCAGTTGACATATATATAGTGTCGATTTGTTTGTTTGAATTTTCTCAAATCTTATATATTAATCGCAAAAATTAACAATTAATTTTTAAAAAATTTGCTCAAAAGTAATTTAGAAAGGTTCTACAAATGACTAAAATGACAACAGAGGAAGCTTTTGTAAAAGTTTTACAAATGCATGGTATTGAACACGCTTTTGGAATTATTGGTTCTGCGTTCATGCCTATATCTGATATTTTCCCAGACGCTGGAATTACTTTTTGGGATGTAGCACACGAAACAAACGGTGGTTTGATTGCAGATGGTTACACAAGAGCCACAGGGAAAATGTCAATGGTTATTGCTCAGAATGGTCCAGGTATAACTGGATTAGTAACACCGATTAAAACTGCTTATTGGAACCACACACCATTATTATTAGTAACACCACAAGCTGCAAATAAAACTATGGGGCAAGGTGGTTTTCAAGAAGTAGAACAAATGAATTTATTTAAAGATATGGTTTGTTATCAAGAAGAAGTAAGAGACCCATCAAGAATGGCTGAAGTTTTAAATAGAGTTATTGAAAAAGCTATAAGAGGTTCAGCGCCAGCACAAATAAACGTTCCAAGAGATTATTGGTGTCAAGTGATTGATATAGACCTTCCTCCAATCGTCAGGTTAGAAAGACAAGGTGGAGGTGCTGAAGCAATTGCTAAGGCAGCAGATTTATTATCTAAAGCAAAATTTCCAGTTATTTTATCTGGAGCAGGTGTAGTTATTGGTGGTGCAATTGAGGAAACTAAAAAACTTGCTGAAAAACTTGATGCACCTGTTTGCTCAGGATATCAACACAATGATAGTTTTCCAGGAAGTCATCCTTTAGCAGTTGGGCCATTAGGATACAATGGATCAAAAGCTGCGATGGAATTAATTTCTAAAGCTGATGTCGTTTTAGCTTTAGGAACAAGATTAAATCCTTTTTCAACTCTACCAGGTTATGGAATTGATTATTGGCCAAAAAAAGCAAGTATAATTCAAGTCGATATGAATCCAGATAGAATTGGATTAACTAAAAAAGTTACAGTTGGAATTAGTGGTGATGCAAAATTAGTTGCAACACAAATATTCGAAAAATTGACTCCAAATGCAGGCGATACGGATAGACAAAAAAGAAAAGATTTAATTCACCAAACAAAATCAGCATGGTTACAAAAATTATCAAGTTTAGATCATGAAGATGACGATGAGGGAACAGTTTGGAATAAAGAAGCTAGAGAAAGAGACGCAGATAGAATGTCACCAAGACAAGCTTGGAGGGCTATTCAAGCTGGTATGCCTGAGGATGTAATTATATCAAGTGATATTGGAAATAATTGTGCAATTGGTAATGCTTATCCAACATTTGAAAAGCCAAGAAAATATTTAGCGCCAGGTTTATTTGGTCCTTGTGGTTATGGTTTTCCATCGATCTTGGGTGCAAAGATAGGTTGCCCTGATACACCAGTCATTGGTTTTGCAGGAGATGGTGCATTTGGAATTAGTATGAACGAGATGAGTTCATGCGCTAGAGAAGAATGGCCAGCAATAACAATGGTGATTTTTAGAAATTACCAATGGGGTGCAGAAAAAAGAAATACAACCCTTTGGTTTGATAATAATTTTGTTGGAACAGAGTTAGATCCAGAGCTAAGTTATGCAAAAGTTGCTGATGCTTGTGGTTTAAAAGGTGTTACAGTTAAATCTATGGAAGAGACAACTGTAGCAATTAAACAATCTTGTGAGGATCAAAAAAAAGGTGTTACTACATTTATAGAAGTAATTCTAAATCAAGAGCTAGGTGAACCTTTTAGAAGAGATGCTATGAAAAAACCAGTAAGAGTAGCCGGTATTAAAAAAGAAGATATGAAAAAACAGACTTCATTAAATTCTTAAGAATTGAATAAAAAACCCATAATCATTTGCTAAATTTTTTGATGAAGTTTGATGATTTAAACTATAAAGTTTTTACTTCCAGAAAACTTGAGAAAATTTATGAGAGATTGGTACGATTATATATTAAAAAAAGAAAATAAAAATACCTTTAACAGGTTTGATTATACTAATGAAACTTTACAAATCAATGAGAATTCAAAAGAAAATAATGAACATTGAAAAATTAAATTATAAAATAAAAGTGATTGATGATTTTCTTGAAAAAGAAGACTACGAGAAAATTAAAAAATTGAAAATTCATACAAGCTCTAATAAAAAATTTGCAATTTATCATGGCAAGATAGTTGGTGATAAAATTTTAGAGTCTTCAATTGATAACAATCTTCTTCTAAGTCTTAACAAATATCATGATAAAGCAATTAATATTTTAAAAGAACTTTGTCCAGAAAAAGTAAAATTATATGATTATTCCGATTTTGTAATAATAGTTACTAATAAGAATGCTAGATTTCCTTTTCATGATGATACTCCAAATAAACTTCTGTCTGGAGTAATTTACATTCATCCAGAACAAAATAAAGGAACTATTTTTAGTAATGATAAAAAAGGTAAAGAAAAAAAAACTATAAGTTGGAAACAAAATAGGGCAGTTTTTTTTTCAAGAAGAGAAAGAGAAACATGGCATGCTTACGAAGGTGACGGTATTAATAATCGTTTAGCTTTAGTTTATAATCTTAACAGTAATAGAATAAAAGAAGTTTATAAAGCGGAAAAAAAAAATTATTTTTTTGGAAATTTAAGGTACAAAATAAATCCTTATATATTTAAATTTTTTAATTTCACAATTTAAATTAATTTTTTTTTAGAATTTCTCTTACGATATCTTTGACTATCCTTTCTGATATTATGTCTCTTGATAAAGAGTTGTAGTGAACATGATCAGAATAATAGGTATCATAATGTTCATTATTTTCTAATATTCTACTAATATCATTAAAATAGAAGTTTAAATTTTTAAAATTAATATCATTTTTAATTTCTTGTGAAACTTTTTCAAAAAAAAATTGTTTATCTTTGAAATAATTTGGATTTGTTTTTTGATGGTTTTTGTAAATTAATTTGTCAGCATCAGATAGTTTAGAAAAATTTCTTGGTAACATTTGAGGTTGAAAATAAACCATAATTGGTGTCTCTTTACGAGAAATGTTTGATAAAATTTTTATATTGAACAAATATCTATAAACTTTTTTTTCTATTGAGTTAGAAATTTTCGAGTAAAGTCTTTCATTCTTCTCAAATAAAAAAACTCCAGTAGTTTTTTCTATAATTTTTTTGAAAAGAAAATAAGTTGATATATTCTTTGATAATAAATCATCAAAAAAATAAAAAAAACTTTTTGAGTTTTTATTTACATTAAAGTAAAAATTTCTTTGATAAGCATGACTATTTGATAAATAAAAATCTTTACCAAGTCCTTGTGTGCTATCATTTGTACCATTCAAGACAATTATCAAATCAGGTTTAAAGCTATACATAATTCTATTTTGAGTCATACTTAACTCTTGGGAGGAGATAAAACTTGTTGATCCTGCGTTTATAACAAGAAATTTTTTTTTGTAATTTAATTTTTCGTTTAATTTTTTTTCTATTCTAGCAGAAATTGGATCAAATTTATTTTGTAAATTTTGGCCTTGTACCGTGGAACCCCCAATTATAAAAATTCTAAATTCGCTCTCTTCTTTTTCCTCTAAGTTGCTGGGGCTTCTTTTACCATCTATGTGAAAACCATATTTATCTGTTGCCTGAAAATAATTATTTTTTTCAAAAAATTCTTTTTGATTAGGCAGGTTATAATACCCTGTTAAAAAATCATATTTGTTATCTCCAATATTACTGGTTTTATAAACTAATGGCAGGTTATTAATTTTTAATAATAATCTAACGCTTAATTCAATCAAAGTTAGTAAGATTATGTTTAAAATTATTATGAAGCTGACTCTTTTTAACATATATTTTTGTATAATATATAAGACTTATATATATATTACTATTTATGAAAATTTCCTCTGAAAAAAAATTTGGTTTTTTATTTTTTATAATTTTTTTGATAATTGCTTTATGGCCATTATTGACATCAAATCCTATAAGACTATGGTCATTATTAATTGCTACAATATTATTATTGATATCTCTAACAAACCCCTCATTACTAAAGCCTTTAAATGAAAAATGGATAAGATTTGGTGAAATACTTGGACATTTCATTTCTCCCATAATTATGTTTATTATCTTCTTTTTAATATTGACACCTTTAAGTTTAATTGTGAGGGTTTTTAAAAAAGATCTATTGAATATAAATTTTTCAAAAAAAAGAAATTCTTATTGGATTAAAAGAGAAACAAAACTTGGTTCGATGGATAAACAATACTGATGTTGAGTTTTATTAAAGAATTTATTGAATTTTTGAGATATAGAAAGAAATATTGGTTAATACCTATTTTTTTAATTCTTGCATTGTTTGGAATAATAATAGTTTTAAGTCAGGGCTCAGCAGTAGCTCCATTTATTTACACTATTTTTTAAAGTGACTTCTATATTGGGAATTTCTGCATTTTATCACGATAGTGCAGCCTGTATTTTGATAGATGGAAAAATAATAGCCGCTGCTCAGGAAGAAAGGTTTACTAGAAAAAAACACGATCCAAGTTATCCGTATAATGCTGTAGAGTTTGTTTTAAAATTTGCTAGTTTGAAATTAAATCAGGTTGATCAAGTAGTTTTTTTTGAAAAACCTTTTCTAAAATTTGAAAGATTAATTGAAACTTATATGGCATTTGCTCCATCAGGTTTCAAATCTTTTTGTATGTCTGTACCGTTGTGGTTAAGAGAAAAATTATTTCAAAAAAAATTTCTTTTTGATAAACTAAAGAAACATGATGAAAACTTTATTGATATTGAAAGAATAAAATTTTCTGAACATCATTATAGTCATGCAGCTAGTGCTTATTTTCCCTCACCTTTTAATGAGGCAATAATTTTAACAGCTGACGGTGTAGGTGAATGGGCAACAACCACATTGGCTATTGGCAAGAATAATAACTTAGAAATTAAAAAAGAAATACATTTCCCGCATTCTCTTGGACTGCTTTATTCTGCATTTACTTATTATATAGGATTTAAAGTAAATAGTGGTGAATATAAATTGATGGGATTAGCACCCTATGGAACTCCAAAGTACCTAGATAAAGTTAAACAAATCATTGACATTAAAGACGACGGAACCTTTAGACTTGATCAAAGATATTTCAATTACGCAACTGGACTTACAATGACCAATAACAAATTTAATGATTTATTTGGCCAAAAACCTCGAAATCCTCAAACTGATGAAATAACCCAATTTCATATGGATATAGCTGCATCGATACAAAAGGTAACAGAAGAGATAATGATCAATTTAGCTAAATCTGCACAAAGAGAATATAAGATAAAAAATTTGTGTTTAGCAGGCGGAGTAGCATTAAATTGTGTTGCTAATGGAAAAATTCATCAAGAAAACATTTTTGATAATATTTGGGTACAACCTGCTGCTGGAGATGCAGGTGGTTCTTTAGGAGCTGCTTTAGCATTTTGGCACATTGAAAAGAAAAATAAAAGATATGTTAATCCAAATGATGATATGAATGGTTCTTATCTGGGGCCAGAATTTTCTCAAGTAGAAATTGAAAAAGAATTAAAATCTCTAGGAGCAAATTTTGAAATTCTAAGTTATGAAGACTTAATAAACGAAACTTCAGATTTTTTATCTCAACAAAAAGCTGTAGGATGGTTTCAAGGAAGAATGGAATTTGGTCCTAGAGCTTTAGGTGGTAGGTCTATTTTAGGTGATCCAAGATCTGATAAAATGCAAAAAAATTTGAATTTAAAAGTAAAATATAGAGAAAGCTTTAGACCTTTCGCTCCTTCAGTTTTAAGAGAAGATTTATCAGAGTGGTTTGACATAGATACAGATAGCCCGTACATGTTGTTAGTAGCAAATGTCAATTCTAATAAAAAAATTGAAATGAATGAGGAACAAAAAAAACTCTTTGGTATAGATAAATTAAATATTAAAAGGTCAGAAATACCAGCCGTAACTCATGTTGATTACTCTTCAAGAATACAAACTGTTACCAAACAAAATAATAAACCTTATCATGATTTAATTTCAAAGTTTAAAGAAAAGACTGGTTGCCCGGTAATAATAAATACTTCTTTTAATGTGAGGGGAGAACCGATAGTAAATTCCCCAACTAATGCTTTTAATTGCTTTATGGGGACAGATTTAGATTATTTAGTTATAGGTAATTGTATTTTGGATAAATCTAAACAAGACCCTAGTCTTAAAAAAGATTACACTAAGGAATTTGAATTAGATTAATTTAAATCAGGCCAGTTTTTATCATTATATCTATCAAGTTCTCTTTTAGTTATAGGTCTAAATAATATCCACCCAATAACAATTACCAAAGCTAATAGAATTAATGTTTGCATAAATTTATCAGGATTTTGTAATTACCAATATTAAATTTGAAGTCATAAAAAGAAGCTTATGTTTAATTATTTTGAAGTTTTTAATATCTAATTTTTTGCAAATATCAATTAAATTGCTTTCAGATAACAAGTTTAAATTTTCTTCACTTGAGTAAAAATTTAATCCTATAAATTTTAATATTTTCCTATGAATTTTTTTAGGCAACCAGTGAATAAGAGGTAAGTTAGTATGAAAATCTATTGGATAAAATCTATTTGGAGTTTGAATAAAAACATGATTTTTAGATATTCTAGAAGCTTCTTTTATAAAAGAAATTTGATCATTGTATGATCCGACATGCTCTATCGTTGCATTTGAATGTACAATATCAAATGACATATCTTTAAAATTAGTGTTTGTGCCGTCTCCAACTATAAAATTTTTAATATTCGGATATTTTTTTTCTAAAATACTACAATCCTGATCTGATAAACATGTAATGTTTTTGTTATTTTTGATTTTCTCTAAAATTACGTTTTGTTCACTATCAAGTGAAGGTGTTGTTCCTATATCTAATAAAGATTTATTATCATTATACTCTGTTAAATTTTTGAAATAGTCAAAAAATTTTTCACGTGCATCTAATATGATTTTTTTTATGAGACTATAAAATAAAGAATTTTTAGACTCTGAATAAGTTTGGACCCTATGTTTTATTTTTTCTTCCATGAGATTTAATATAATTTCAATCTATAACATTAATTTAATACTGACATAGGGTCTAGTCTAGTCTGAAACCAATTAACTCTAAAATCGAGATGTGGGCCAGTCGATCTTCCAGTTGAACCCACAGTCCCAATTATATCTCCTTGATTAATTTTATCTCCTACAGACACCATTACATTTTCAAGATGTGAATAAATAGTTGAGATGCCATGACCATGGTCCATAATTATTGTTCCACCAGTATAATAAAGATCATCTTCTGCCATGGTAACAATACCCGATCCAGATGACTTGATCATAGTTCCTTGTTTAGCAGCAATATCAATTCCATAATGAGGCCATTTAGGTTTACCATTTAAAATTCTTTGGCTTCCATACACACCACTGATAATACCTTCGACTGGCATAATAAATTGATTTTTGAAAAAAGGTAAATTTGAGTTAATTGCCCTTGCTTCACCTATTTTATTATTTTCTTCTTTTATTCTTTTGTAAACAGACTCTGGAGGTGTGACTTTACTTTCTTCTAAACCATCTATTCTTTGAATATTATATTTCCTTTTAAGAACTTTCTTTATTATCTTATCTTTTTTACCATTAATAATTTTTGTAATTGTTAAATCAAACTTTCTATCTCTATCTAGACCAAAAACAAAAAAACCATCCTCTGATACTTTAACTTGTTTTTTATCTATTATAATTTTTGCCGTTGGATCAGTCTGTCCAATAATAAAATGTCCTTGTAGAAATTTTCCTGTAAATTCTATTGCTATTGAATGCGTTGGTAAAAAACAAAAAATAAAAAAAAATAATCTAGTTATTATCTTGCAGTCCATCCACCATCAACCAATAATGAGGTTCCTGTAATCATCGCTGCAGCATCAGAGGCAAGAAAAACAGCTGCACTTGAAACATCAGAAAGTTCAGCAAATTTTCCTAATGGAATATTTCCTAATACTTCTTTTTTAAATTTTTTACTTTTTAGAAATTTTTTTGTCATTGGAGTAACTACAAATGTAGGACAAACTGTATTTACTCGTATGTTGTATCTTGCAAGATCTATAGACATACCTTTTGTTAATCCCTCCAAACCAAATTTTGTCATGTTGTATACGCTTCGAATAGGACCTCCAACATGTCCCATTTGTGATGACATGTTTACGATCGAACCACCAATTTTTTTTCTATTTTTTGATTTTATCATTTTAAGAGCACACAGCTGAGCAAGGTTAAACGTTGCCATCGTATTAATCTTTACAAGATATTCCATATTTTTAGTTTTTACTTTTGTGAAATGCTCTGGAATATTATTACCAGCATTATTAATCAAAATATCTATTTTTGGTTGTTTATTAATAATTTCTTTAATTTCATTATAATTTGTAATGTCACAAACATAAGATTTACATTTTGACCTTAATTTTTTAATTTTTTTTGAAACTTCATCTAGGTCTTTTTTGGTTCTACTAATTATAATTAAATTTGCTCCAGCTTCTGCAAGTGCTATTGCGCAAGCTCTTCCAAGCCCTTTGCCAGCACCAGTGACAACAGCGGTTTTATTCTTTAAATTATAATTTTTTAAATACATTATAAAAACAATATTTTAATATCTGTGTAAATCAATTCAATAGCAACAATTAATATTGCAATCAAACCTGCCCAAGCAATCCATTTATACTTCTTAATCCAATTTGATATTAAAGTTGCCGCAAAGGCCATTAAGGCTATTGATAGAACCAAACCAAATACTAATAATCCATAATGATCACCAGCTGCCCCAGCAACTCCTAAAACATTATCTAAACTCATTGTAAAATCTGCTAAGAGGATTGTCCAAATCGCTTTGAAAAAACTAGAATTATCAACTTTTATATCATCATGATTTTCAGAGCCTTTAATGACATCTACATATAATTTGTAGACAATATAAAGAAGAAGCAAACCCCCAAAAAGTCTTAGCCCAGTTATCTGAAGTAAATATGCAGTCAGTAAAGTTAGAATAATTCTTAAAACAACTGCACCACCAATTCCAAAAATTATAATTTTTCTTCTTTGCTCTAAGGGAAATTTTGATGCAACCATACCAATTATTATTGCATTGTCTCCTGCAAGCACTAAATCGATTAGAATAATTTGAGTTAATATAGTTAATTGTTCTGGAGTAAATAATTCAGCAAACATCAATGGGTAAGTATCATATCTGCACCTTTTTCTGCAATCATTATTGTAGGTGCATTAGTATTACCTGATGTAATGTTTGGCATTATAGAAGCATCAATTACTCTTAAATTTTCAATTCCTTTTACTTTTAGTTTTTCATCAACTACAGCCATATCATCTTGACCCATTTTACATGTACCAACTGGATGGAAAATTGTTTGTGCAAAATCTGAACCTGCTTTTACAAGTTCCTCATCATCATTAATGTCAATACCTGGTCTATATTCCTCAGGTTTATATTTTTTAAATGTTTCAGATTCCATGACAATTTTTCTCGTAAGTTTTAATCCTCTAGCTGCAATCATTCGATCATGATCGGTTGAAAGATAATTCATTTTTATTTTTGCATATGTTCTAGAGTCTTTATCTACAATACTCACATGGCCTCTACTTGTAGGTCTAATATTTGAAACAGTAGGTGTGAAAGCATGAAAATCATGATTTTTAGTTGCTCCTAGAGTGTCCATACTCATTGGTTGGACGTGCCATTGTAGATCAGGTAATTCTAACGAGGGATCACTTTTAGCAAACATACACATTTGACTTGCTCCCATAGTCATTGGTCCACTTCGATTAAAAACATATTCTAGACCAATCATTAATTTTCCAAATAAACTATTAACTTTTTTATTTAGCGACTTAAGTCCTTGAATTTTATATATAGGTCTAAACATCAAGTGGTCTTGTAAATTTTCACCAACACCCTTTAATTCTTGCACTACATCTATACCTAAATCTTTTAATTTTTGAGAATTTCCTATTCCAGAAGTTTGCAATATCTGAGGTGAACCTATTGAGCCTGATGATAAAATTATTTCTTTATTACAAGTTAGTTTTTTAAGCTCATCACCTTGCCAGTATTCAATTCCTATTGCAGTTTTGCCTTTGAAATTAATTTTTTTAACATGGGCATTAGTTATTGTTTTTAAATTTTGTCTGTTTTTTATCGGGTTTAGATATCCAACTGAAGTACTACATCTAAAGCCATCTTTTTCAGTAACTTGAAAATACCCACATCCATGGTTATTGCCGGTGTTAAAATCTTTTGTTTTGGGAATACCAAACTCTTCGGCAGCATTTTGAAACTCATTCAATAATGGTAATTGAATTCTTTGATCTGAAACTGAGAGAGGCCCACCAATACCATGAAATTCATTTTTTCCTCTTTCTTGGTTTTCTGCTTTTATAAAATATGGCAGAACATCATCCCAACCCCAACCAGTATTTCCTAATTGTCGCCAAATATCATAATCTCTGCTTTGTCCTCTTATATAAAGTAGTCCGTTGATCGAAGAGCTACCACCTAATGTTTTACCTCTTGGATAACGAATTGACCTATTGTTCATTGAAGAATCAGGCTCGGTTTTATAACACCAATCAACAGAGGGATTGTGCATGGTTTTGAAATATCCAACAGGAATATGTATCCATGGATAATTATCTTTTCCACCAGCTTCAATTAATACGACTTTATTATTTTGATTTTCAGAAAGTCTGTTTGCAAGAACACATCCCGCTGATCCTGCTCCAATAATTATGTAATCAAAATTTTCCATCAACAGTTGAATCGTTTTTTAGTTTAAGCTTTTTATTGTTTTTACACTTATATTTATCAATTGTCACTTGTGTCAGGTTTGTTTTTCTGATTGAATTAAAGAAGTTAAATTTAACTAACAAGAGGATAAATAATGAAAAAAATCATTTCAATGTTATTTGCAACAATTTTAGTTCTTGGATTTACTTCAAGTGCTAATGCTGCAAAAACATTAAAGTGTCAAACTGTTCTTAACACTAAAGCTGATGAGGTAAAAATGTTAAAGGACTTTACTGACACAGTAACTGAATTAACGAGTGGTTCGTTAAAATTTGAAATATTACCAGCTGGTGCAGTTGTAGGAGTAAAAGAAACTCTAGATGCTGTTGATAAAGGTTTGATTGATTGTGGTTTCGCATGGACTCACTATTGGTCAGGTGATCACCCTGCTGCTATGTTATTTGGTTCGCCAGTAGCTGGTGGTGGAGTAGGTATCGACAATATCGCATTCCTATCATGGTTCCAATATGGTGGTGGTAAAGAGTTATACGACCAACTTTGGAAAGAAATGGGAAGAGATATCAAAGGATTTATGATTCAACCAGTTGGCCCAGAAGCTTTAGGTTGGTTTCCAAAACCAATTAAAGATATGGCTGACTTTAGAAAATATAAGTTCAGAACTCCTCCAGGAATTCCAGGACAAACTTATAAAGACATTGGTATAGCGTCTGTTGCAATGGGTGGTGGAGATATTCTTCCAGCTCTTGAAGCAGGAACTATCGATGCTGCTGAGTGGTGTTGTCCAAAACCAGACTTAACATTTGGTTTTCAAAAAGTGTTAAAGCACTATTACTTACAAGGTTTACACCAAGTAGTCGTAAATGCTGACTTTTATATTACTGGAAAAACATACAATGCTATGAGTGCTCATGAGAAAAAGTCACTTGAAGTAGCTGCTAATGCTTCATTAGCAAAATCTTTAAGTTACAGAATCTATGAGAATGGTAAAGCTTTAAGAGAGCTAACTACTAAACATGGAGTAATTCTAGAAGATACACCTTCAGATTATTTCACAGAATATATGGCTGCAGCAAAAGCATCTTTAAATAAGAATGCTAAAGATAATAAATTTTTTAACGAAGTTTACACTTCAATGAAAAATTTTGCTGATGTTGCTGTTCCTTTCTGGAGTGGTGCTCAAATGTCTAATGCGAAGCTAGGAATGGCTCACGCAGCAACATTAAAGTAATCAGTAATCAATCTTGATTTTTTAGAGCGGACTTTTAAAGTCCGCTCTAATTTTTTTAACTAAAATTTTATGGCAGACAAACCTGGTAAACTAGATATCTCTGATGAAATGATTGCCGAAAGGCGAGGTGGATCAGGTAAAATGCCAACCGATATGCCATCATGGATGGCTAAATCTATTGTTAATATTGATAAATTCAGTAAGTGGATTGGTAGTATTGTTTGTTGGATATTGATGCCACTCATTTTTGCAATGACCTATGAAGTTCTTGCAAGAAAATTATTTTTAGCACCAACAATTTGGGCTTACGACATAAGCCGTTTTCTTTATGGTGCATTATTTATGCTTGGTGCAGGATATGCTCTTTCTAGAGGAGTGCATATAAGAGCAGATTTTTTATACAGAAATTTTAAAACTAAAACACAAGGTCTTATTGATTTCTGGTTATATCTTTTATTTTATTTTCCAGGATTAATTGTTTTTCTTTATATGACTATAGGTTTTGTTGAAGAGTCAATAAGAAGGGGTGAACGAGGGATGGATACTACTTGGATGCCCTATATGTGGCCCATCAAAACGTGTTTGTTACTTGGAATTATTTTTTTATTAATTCAGGGTTTTTCAGAATTACTAAAAAGTTATTGGGCAGCTAAAAAAGGTGAGTGGCCAGGAGAGAAAAAATGATAGCAGAATTTATTGATCCGGCTATTTTAGGTTTCATTTTAGTTGGTGTGATGCTATTTGCGATATTTATAGGATTTCCCATTTCATTCACTTTAATATTTTTAGGATTCGTATTTGGTTATCTTGGTTTTGGAAAATTAGTTTTTTATTTAATGACCCTTCAATTTTCAATGGTCATGACCGAACAAACGCTCGCAGCCGTCCCGCTCTTTGTTTTTATGGGTATTATGATGGAACAAGCTGGATTGATGGAAAGGTTGTTTTCAGCATTTCAAATGATGCTAGCAAAAGTTAAGGGGTCTTTATATTACGCAGTTTTATTTGTTTCAGTTATATTTGCTGCGGCAACAGGAATTGTTGGTGCATCAGTCACAATTCTTGGAATTATGGCTGCTAAGTCAATGAATAGATCTGGTTATGATGTAAAACTTGCTGCTGGCACTATTACTGCTGGAGGCACTTTAGGAATTTTAATTCCACCAAGCATTATGCTTGTTGTAATGGGACCTATTATGGAAATTCCGGTTATAGATTTGTTTGCAGCTGCAATCTTACCAGGAATTCTTCTTGCTAGTTTGTATGCAGCTTACACAACAATCAGATGCATGATTAATCCAAAACTTGGACCTGTTTTACCTGATGATATGAGGGCTGCAAGCATGAAAGAAGTATGGATAGAATTTTTCTTAGGTTTAGTTCCTCCAGCTGCTTTAGTATTTGCTGCATTAGGTAGTATTTTATTTGGATTTGCAACTCCAACAGAAGCAGCGGGCTGTGGAGCTATGGGCGCTTTATTACTTTCATTAGCTTATAAAAAATTAACTCTTTCAAAACTTCAAGAAGCATTAGTAAAAACATTAGAGATTACTGCTTTAATAATGGTGTTAGTTGCAGCATCAAATTTTTTTGGTGCAGTTTTTGCAAGACTAGGAACTCCAACTCTTTTGACTGAATTTCTATTAGGCTTAGAGATGAACAAGTATTTGATTCTAGCAATGATCATGGTGATGATTTTTTTATTGGGTTGGCCATTAGAATGGGTGCCGATTGTAATGATTATTATTCCAATAATTTTACCACTAGTAGAGGCATTAGGATTTAATTTAACTTGGTTTGCAATTTTAGTTGCAGTTAATTTACAAACCGCCTGGCTCTCACCTCCAGTAGCGCTCTCAGCTTATTTTTTAAAAGGGGTTGTTCCTGAATGGGATTTAAAAGATATTTATTATGGAATGATGCAGTTTATGGTCCTTCAGGTAATAGGATTAGTTTTGATCATAATATTTCCTAAAATTGCACTTTGGTTACCAACTCTCTTATATGGACAGTAGAATATTAAAGTTTTATATTGTCTAAGTGAGTCAGCAAAAAACAAAAAAAACTCTCATTAACTGGGATTTAGTAACCGTAAACCCTAAAAATAAAACCTGGGATTGGAAGGATTTATTTTGTTTTTGGGGGGTTAATATTCAAAGTGTTATTGGATTTTCACTAATTGCATCTTTGTATTTAATTTATAATTTAAATACTGCAGTAGTTCTTTTTGGAACAATTTTAGGAACTTTTTTTGTTTATATATTTTGTAACTTAATTGGAAAACCATCCCAGAAATTTGGATTACCATTTGTTGTCTTATTAAGATCGTCATTAGGATTTAGAGGCGCCCAATTTTTTGGATTGTTGAGAAGTATTGTTGGAATATTTATGTTTGGTATCCAAACATACTTTTTATCAAAGGCGATTGGTTTCTTAATTCGGGTTTTAATGTACTCAGTAGATAATTCAATTTTACAAAAAGAAATTTTATTAGTTTTTTTCATAGGATTAAACATTATCGATTGGGCTGCTATATTGATTTCAATTATACTCCAAACTTACTTATTTAGTGTTGGAATGAATTATAACAAAAAATTAATCAAGTTTTCTGCATTAACTATATACGTTGCAATGATAATGTTTTTCTTTATTGTTTTGTTATCCGATGTAAAACTGACTGCTCAATCTTTCATAGATGTTTTAGATTTTCAAAATATCTTTAATCCAAATAATGTTGGTCCAATAATTACAGTTGCAGGGACTACATTTACTTTTTTTTCAATTATAATTTTATCATTTGGTGATTTTTCAAGATACGTTAAAAATGAACAAGAGCTAAAAAAAGGTAATTTAAGCTTAATTTTAAATCTAATAATTTTTTCATTTTTTGCATTATTTATTGTTACAGGTGCTGATGCATTTCAAAATTTAAATGAGCAAAACGTAGAGATGATTTTAACTAACCCAACAGATATAATTGGAAAATTAGATAATATTCTTTTAGTATCTTTAGCCTTGATTTTTATTATTATTGCTTCTGCATCAACAAATTTGATAGCAAACTTTGTTCCCTCTCAATATACATTGATTAATTTTGACCCTTCATCTTTTTCTTTAAAAAGTGCTAGTTATGTAATTGCTATTTTTGGATTTATTATAGGAGTTTTTTGGTTAACTTTTTTAAGCCAGGTTGGGGTCTTATCTTATATAGATACAATTGGTGCTTTTTTTGGTCCTCTATTCGGATTAATGATTACTGATTTTTATATGATTAAAAAAGGAAAATTAGAAAACAAAGATATATACTCTCTTGAAACTAATGGTACTTATTATTATTCGGGAGGATGGCACCTTAAAGGAGTTTATTCTTTAATATTAGGATTTATTTTTTCTGCTTCAACAATTTGGAATACAAATTTTATGTTTTTACAATCTTACTCATGGATTATTGGTGCTTTTGTAGCAGCTTTTGTTTATTACCTCTTAGCTAGAGAGTAGTTTTATGGATAAAATTTCTTTTGATTTTAAAGGCAGAACTGCAATTGTTACTGGTGGTGCACAAGGCTTTGGTTTAGACATCACAAAAAGATTAATAAGGTCAGGTGCGACTGTAATTATTTGGGATAATGATCAGAAAATGGTCGAAAAAGCGATTGAAGATATTAAAAGTCCCAATCTAAGTTTTAATATTGTTGATATTTCAAATTATTCTAAAGTTGAAGAATGTGTGCAAGAAATCACTAAAAAAAAAAATATTGATATATTGATTAATAACGCTGGTATTACTGGTCCAACAGCAACTTTGTGGGAATATGATATTGATATGTGGAAAAAGGTTGTTGATATAAATTTAATGGGCACTTTTAATTGTTGTCGAACAATTGTGCCTAATATGATAAAAAATAATTATGGCAGGATAGTTAATGTTGCCTCAGTAGCAGGTAAAGATGGCAATGCTAACGCTAGTGCTTATAGTGTTGGAAAAGCAGGGGCTATTGGATTAACAAAATCACTTGGGAAAGAGCTTGCAGATAAGAATATAGCGGTAAATGCCGTTACTCCAGCAGGTGCTAAAACTAGAATTTTGGACCAAATGACCAAAGAACACGTCCAAAGAATGTTATCAAAAGTGCCAAGAGGACGATTTCTTGAGGTTGAGGAGTTTACCTCTTTAGTTTGTTGGTTATCTTCTGAGGAAAATACATTCTCAACTGCTGCTGTTTTTGATATCAGTGGAGGTCGTTCGACCTATTAACTTCTTGGTTTTATCTCTACTATCTTAGTTTGATTTAGTTTAGCCCTGCCAAATTTTACATCTTTTGACATAACTGGAGCAAAAATCATTATTGACCAGTAAATTAATAAAATAAAAATGGAAATTGTCTTCATAATTAATATATACAAATAGAAATTGATTTTTGATTGTTTAAATTTTGTCAAAATAATGTATTAAAAATTTTTTTTAAAAATTTATGAAAATAATTTTAAAACTTTTAATCAGTCTCTTTTTATTTACTGAGATAGGTGTAGCTAGTGAAATAAAAGTATTTGAATTTACCGAGGCTGAACTTTCACAGCTTGAGGTCAGAAAGGTGCGAGGTGCGGACAATAAGACAAATTATTCGGTTGGATCTAATGAAAATGGTAACTTTCTAAAATCTGTTGCCGATAATGCTGCTTCTGGTTTAGGAAAAGAGGTTAAAATTGACCTCAATAAGACACCTTTTATTAATATTACATGGAAAGTTGAAAAAGATTTATCTGGGATAAAAGAAAATACAAAAAAAGGACATGATTTTGCAGCCAGAGTATTTGCAGTAAAAAAGACTGGTGCAACACCACTTTCTAATAGAGCAATAAATTATGTCTTTTCAAGTAACAACGAGATTGGATTTATTTCACCAAGCCCTTATACCAAAAAATCTATAGATAATGTTTTATCTACAACCAAAAATAATCTCAATCAATGGGTCACTGTTAAAGCAAATGTCAAAGAAGATTTTAAAAAATTCCACAATTTAGATGTTAATGAATTAGATGGGTTAGCTATAATGTCTGATACCGATAATTCTAAAATGAAAGCTATAGCTTATTTTCAAAATATCTATTTTTCGGCAAATTAGATAATTATTTGATATAATTTTTTTATGCATGAAAATTTTTTTCATAAATTAAAAGTCTATTATGAAGATACAGACTCTGGTGGAGTGGTTTATTATGCAAATTATTTAAAGTATTTAGAAAGAGCAAGAACAGAGGCTCTTTTTTCAATAGGTTTTAGTAATAAAAAAGTTCAGGAACAATTTGGTTCGTTAATAATCGTTAAGTCTTGTAACATTGAATATAAAAAATCAGCCTTTTTAGAGGATGAATTAACTATTAGATCTTTTGTTAAATCTATAACCAAAACCTCTTTTTTTATGAACCAAATTATTACAAAAGGTGAAGAAATTATAGTTGAAGCACAAGTTCATTTAGTTTTTATTAATAAAGACGGTAAGCCTGTTAAAATTCCTGAGGATATATACTCAAAATTTAAACCTTACTTTTGTGATACAATCAAAGCATAGCAAATTTTTTTGCTTTTTTAAATAAACTGTTAATCATTAAAGGTGTTATAACTTTAGTATTAACATTTCTAGGGCTAGGATGATAACAGGCAATTAATATTCTATTATCGGGTAGTAAATATTTTTTTCCGTGTTTAAATTCAAATTTTTTATTTATATTAAATTTCTTTTTGTAAATTTTTAGACAATTATCAAAAGCAACTTTACCTAACGCTACAATTACTTTAAGTTTTTTTAATTGATCTAATTCACTAATAAAATAATTAGAACATTTTATTAATTCACTATTTTTTGGTTTATCTCCTGGAGGAACACACTTGAGTATGTTAGTTATATAAGTCGATTTTAATCTTAACCCATCATTTTTATTTTTTGAGAAATCTTGATTTGATATATTTGCCTTATGGAGACTTTTAAATAAGAAATCCCCAGATTTATCTCCAGTAAAAGCTCTTCCAGTTCTAGTTCCACCATGTGCCGCAGGTGCTAAACCTATGATCATTAATTTTGCATTAATGTCACCAAAACCAGTAACAGGCTTTCCCCAATATTTTTCACCAATGTTTTGTTTTCGTTTTTCTAATGAAATCTTTTTTATGAAATTAAATAAACGTGGACATTTTTTACATTTAATTATTGAGTTATTTAATTTTTTGAATTTAATGTTCATTGATGAAATTACTTAAGATTATAATAATTATATTTCTTGCTTTAACAATTGAAATAAAAGCAAATACAGAAAAAGAAATTTTAAACAACCTTCAAAAAGGTGGTAATTTAATTTTTATCAGACATGCTTATGCCCCAGGTAATGGTGATCCAGAAAACTTTGATATCAATAATTGCGATACCCAAAGAAATTTAAGTCAATCAGGGAGATTGCAATCAAAAAAAATTGGAAATTTTTTTAAAGAAAATGATATTCCTGTTAAATCAGTAATTTCAAGTGAATGGTGCAGATGTAAAGAAACGGCTTTGATTGCTTTTAAAAATTATGAAACGGAAAATTTTCTCAATTCTTTTTACAGCGCAAAATTTGCAAAAAATAGAAAAATGCAAATGAAAAAGCTTAAAGATTACGTAAAAAGTTGGAATGGTGATAAAAATTTAGTGTTAGTCACTCATTATGTAGTAATATCGGAAGCACTTAATTATGCGCCAAGCTCAGGAGAAATTGTGATTGCTGATAAAAATTTTAAAAAATTGAATAGTATAGAAATTAATTATTAAAGTTTATGTCCTCAAAGAGAGCAATGAAACAAGCACAAAAACAAGCTTATGCTAGACACAGAAGTAACATTACTCAAAGTCGATTTGGTCAAAAAAAAAGAAACTTTGCAAAAAAAGGTAAGAAAAATTAACTCTCACTATCAAATTTTTCAATTTTTTTACATGTAGAAATTTTAGAAATTCCTTCTTCATCATTTAAAACAGTTTTCATATAAACTTCTTGTTTGCCCTTTTCAAAAAGTATTTGAGTATAAAATTGTGGATATCCATGTTTGTGAGTTAAAATTTTTCCATTTTCCTCGTAAATATTTCTTACATATGAGTTAGATTTTTTTACACTAAGATCTGTTAATCTGTATTTTTGATAAGTTTTTTCTTTGTACACATAATTTCTGACCATGATCAATTCATTCAAATTAAGTATGTATTCATTTTTTAAAAACTCATCTTGTTTATCGTTACAAGAACTCATTACTATGATCTCAGATTTTAAACTTTGGATAGGTGAAATGAGTAATAAAAAAATGATAAAATATTTAACTTTTTTCATGTTTGTCAGCAAAAAATAAACTTATTAAAAATATAGCTGTCCAGCCCAGTCCCAAAAGACCTTTGTATACATTGGTGTCTGCACTCCATATTTTTAGAAACAAAGCTCCAAAGATAAGGCCAATTATGTAAATTATTGATACAATTGTAGTTCTACTCATTTTTTAAATTTTTTTTAAAAAGAGAGATACCATTTTCAATTTTATATGTATAGGACTCTTCAAAACTTTCTAATTGCCATCCAGACAATCTAGCTTTAATTATTTTAAGATTTTCTATTTTCCATTGATCTGAAGTATCCTCTTGTTTCCAAATTTTTTTTTCATCATTATTTCTGCCACAGCCATAACAATATCCAGTTTTAGGATCAGTTTTACAAATACTTATACACGGCGAAACAATCATAATAATCATTATAGAGGAAAAATTATAAATTTTACAACAAATGTCATTGGACAAATAGTTTCAATAATATATAAAACTTCAAGATTTGTGGGGCGATGGCGGAATTGGTAGACGCGTCGGTCTTAGGAACCGATAGAGCAATCTGTGAAGGTTCGAGTCCTTTTCGCCCTACCATTAATTAATTATGAAAGTAACGATAGAAAATAAAAAAGGTCTAAACAAGGATTTAAAAGTATTCATAGATAAAAAAACTATGAGTACTCATATGGATCAAAGGTATGAAGAAATTAAAGGAACTGTAAACCTTAAAGGTTTTAGACCTGGAAAAGTACCAAAAGAAATTTTAAAAAGACAATTTGGAAAAGCAGTTTTTGGCGAAGTTTTAGATAAAGTTATTAAAGACACTTCAACCAAAGCATTACAAGAAAATAATATAAAACCTGCGGGTCAACCAAAATTAGATCTAAAAACTTATGGAGAAGATAAAGATCTCGAATACATTATTTCTGTTACAGAGCTTCCAAAGGTTGAAGTAAAGCCAATAGAAAATATTAAGTTTGATGAGTATTCTGTAAAAATAGATGACGCTGAAGCAGATAAAAGAATAAAAGAAATAGCAAAAAATCAACCAAACTTTAAAGAAGCTCCAAAAGATACAATTGCAAAAGAGGGTGATTTAGTAGCCTTTGATTATAACGCCACTATTGATGACAAGCCATTTAAAGGTGGAGAAGGTAAAAATACACAATTAACTTTAGGTAAAGATTTATTTTTAAAAGGTTTCGATAAACAATTAATGGGTGTCAAAGTAGGTGACGAAAAAACTGTTGAAGCTACTTTGCCTGAAAACTTTCCTGAAAAAGAATTAGTAAACAAAAAAGCAAAATTTAAATGTAAAATAACAATATTAAAAAATCCTGAACCTGTAAAAATTGATGATGAGTTTGCAAAAAATTTTGGTGCAAAAGATATGAAAGACCTAAAATCATTAATTTCAAAACAAATAAATGATGAATATAAAAATTCTCTTGAGCGTTTCTCTAAAAATCAAATTTTAAAAGAGATAGAAAAATTTAAAATTACAGAAATTCCTGAGAATCTGATTGATGAAGAAGTAAAAATTCTCTCTCAAGGAATGTCCGAAGAAGATGCAAAAAAAAGTAGGAAGAATTTTGAAGAAATTGCAAAAAAAAGAATTAAAGTTGGATTAGTTTTGAATGAGTTTGGTGAACAAAATCAAATTAAAGTGACAGAACAAGAATTACAAGCTGAAGTTCAAAAACAAATAAGAATGATGCCAGGTCAAGAGAAAATGGTTATGGATTTTTATCAAAAGAATCCTTCAGCTTTAGCTAGTTTAAGAGGTACTGTTTATGAGGAAAAAATTTTAAAATTGATTAAAGAAAAAGCAAAACCGAATAAAAAAGAAGTTTCAAAAGAAGAGGCAGAAAAAATTTTAAAACAATCTCAAATGCAAGAATATAGTCATGCAAATGAGAGCAAAGAAAAAACTGAAAAGAAGGTTGAGGCTAAAAAACCCTCAACGAACAAAACTAAAACAAAAACCTCAAAAACAAAGTCTCCAGTTAAAAAAACAAAAAAAGTTAGTAAAAAGTAATCTCAAGTTGTATAAGTAAAGCGAATCAACTTATGACAAATAAAATATCAGATCACATGAGCACGTTAGTTCCTATGGTTGTTGAACAATCAAGTAAGGGTGAAAGAGCATATGATATTTACTCTAGACTATTAAAAGAAAGAATAATTTTTCTAACAGGTCAAATTAACGATAATGTTGCTTCTCTAGTTACTGCTCAACTTTTATTTTTGGAGGCAGAGGATCCAAAAAAAGAAATTTATTTATATATTAATAGTCCTGGAGGCTTAGTAACTGCAGGTCTTGGTATTTATGATACTATGCAATATGTAAAGCCAGATATTTCAACATTATGTATAGGTCAAGCTGCATCGATGGGATCATTTTTACTTTCAGCTGGAAAAAAGGGTAAAAGATTTTCATTACCAAATTCTAGAATAATGGTTCATCAACCATCAGCAGGTTTTCAAGGACAAGCAACTGATATTGAAATTCATGCTAATGAAGTTTTATCTTTAAAAAAAAGGTTAAATGAAATTTATTCAAAACATACAGGTAAATCAGTAGACGAAATCAAATCTGCTCTAGAAAGAGATAACTTCATGACTGCTAGTGCTGCCAAGTCATTTGGATTAATAGATGAAGTGGTAGAAAAAAGATCTTAATACACAAGATATTGACATCAAATTATTAGAAACTTGATTAACATAAGTCTCTTATAATAAAGTAATTAAATTGATTCGTTATAGAAACTATGAATACAAATAACAAAAATATTTTATACTGTTCCTTCTGCGGAAAGAGTCAACACGAAGTTAGAAAACTTATTGCAGGTCCAACTGTTTTTATCTGCGATGAGTGTGTTGAACTTTGTATGGATATCATCAAAGAGGAGAGTAAAGATACTTTTGTAAAACATCAAGATGGGTTACCTTCACCAAAAGAGATTTGTTCAGTTTTAGATGATTATGTAATTGGACAATCACATGCTAAAAAAGTTTTATCTGTTGCAGTTCATAATCATTACAAAAGACTTAATTATGAAAATAAGACAAGTAAAAATGTAGAACTTGCTAAATCAAATATTCTATTAGTTGGACCAACAGGTTGTGGAAAAACTTTATTAGCACAAACACTTGCTAGAATTTTAGATGTTCCATTTACTATGGCTGATGCAACTACATTGACCGAGGCCGGTTATGTTGGTGAGGATGTTGAAAATATTATTCTAAAGTTATTACAAGCCGCAGACTATAATGTTGAAAAGGCACAACGTGGAATTGTTTACATAGATGAAGTTGATAAAATTAGCAGAAAATCTGAGAACCCATCTATAACTAGAGATGTTTCAGGTGAAGGTGTACAACAAGCTCTATTAAAAATTATGGAAGGGACTATTGCTAGTGTTCCACCACAAGGAGGAAGAAAACATCCTCAGCAAGAATTTTTACAAGTTGATACAACAAATATTTTATTTATTTGCGGTGGTGCCTTTGCAGGATTAGATAAAATCATATCACAAAGAGATAAGGGAACTTCAATCGGCTTTGGTGCTGACGTAAAAAATACTCAAGATAAAAAGACTGGTGAGTGGATGAAAGGTCTAGAACCTGAAGACTTACTAAGATATGGACTTATTCCAGAATTTATTGGACGATTACCGATGATTGCTACTTTAGATGATTTAGACGAAAAATCTTTAATTAAAATATTACAGGAGCCAAAAAATTCTTTAACAAAACAATATCAAGAATTGTTTAAACTTGATGGTGCAAAACTAAGTTTTAAAGAAAGTGCATTAAAAGAAATTGCTCTTAAAGCAATAAGAAAAAAAACAGGAGCAAGAGGTTTAAGGTCAATTTTAGAAAATATTCTACTAAAGACAATGTATGATTTACCGAGTCAAGAAAATATTAAAGAAGTGATTGTCGATGCGGCGTCTGTAAAGGGACAATCACAACCAATAATAGTTCATTCTGAAACGGACGATAAATCTAAGCCCAACAAAACCTCAGCGGCGTAATATCCTTAATAAATAAGAAAAAGGTATTGCAATATAATTTATAATATCCATATTAATATGCATGGACGTTAAAATTTCATTACCTTTATTACCACTTAGAGACATAGTGGTGTTCCCAAGCATGGTGATACCTCTCTTTGTAGGGAGGGATAAATCTATTTCTGCTCTTAATGAAGTAATGAAAAAAGATAAAAAAATTATTTTAGTAACCCAAAAGAATTCAGAAATAGATGATCCAAAAAAGACAGACATTTTCATGTATGGTTGTGAAGGTAGTATTCTTCAACTTTTAAAATTACCAGATGGAACTGTAAAAGTTTTAGTGGAAGGAATAAAAAGAGTTAAAATTTTAGATTTCAAGGACAATGAAAAATTCATTACCTGTGAATTTACTCACTATAATGATGTCTTAACTAAAGATGAAGATTTATATCCGCTAGCAGCAACAGCTTTAAGAAGATTAGAAAAATTAACATCAATTAACAAAAAAATTTCAAATGAAACAATCAATTCCATTAAACAATTAAAAGATCCTTCTCATATTGCAGATAATATTGCTTCTCATATAACTGCAACGATTTCAGAAAAACAACAAATTTTCGAAACTGTGGATGTTAAGAAAAGATTAAATTCAATAATCAAGATAATGGAGAACGAGACTAGCATTATTGGTGTTGAAAAAAGAATTCGTGGCAGAGTTAAAACACAAATGGAAAAAACTCAGAGAGAATATTATTTAAATGAACAACTGAAAGCTATCCAAAAAGAGTTGGGTGAAATTGAGGATGGAAAGGATGAAAATACTAGTCTCAACAAAGCAATAATAAAAGCAAGAATGCCAAAAGAAGTTGAAAAAAAATGCTTACAAGAATTAAAAAAATTAAAAAATATGAGTCCAATGTCAGCAGAGGCTACCGTTGTTAGAAATTATTTAGATTGGATGACAGAACTTCCATGGCATAAAAAAAGTGCAGTAGATATTGATCTTAAAAAAGCTTTAGAAATTTTAGACAAGGATCACTTCGGTTTGGAAAAAGTAAAAGAGAGAATTATTGAATTTTTAGCTGTTCAAAAAAGAATGGAAAAAATAAAAGGACCTATTTTATGTTTGGTTGGTCCTCCTGGTGTTGGAAAAACATCTCTAGGAAAATCAATAGCAAAAGCCACTAACAGAGAATTTGTAAGAATGTCAGTTGGTGGTATGAGAGATGAAGCAGAAATAAGAGGACATAGAAGAACATACATAGGTTCTCTACCTGGTAAAATAATTCAAATGATGAAAAAAGCTGGTACAAAAAATCCATTAATTCTCTTGGACGAGATAGATAAAATTGGTAATGACTATCGAGGTGACCCATCATCAGCATTACTCGAAGCATTAGATCCTGAACAAAACACAAGTTTTAATGATCATTATCTTGAAGTTGATTATGATTTATCTGATGTTATGTTTGTAACGACAGCTAACACTTTAAATATACTTCCACCTCTATTAGATAGAATGGAAGTTATAAGACTCGCTGGCTACACAGAAGATGAAAAGATTAATATCGCAAACAAATATTTATTACCAAAACAAATTAAAGATAATGGTGTCAAAGATAAAGAGATGAATTTACAAAATGATATAATTCAAGAAATTATTAGAAGTTACACAAAAGAGTCTGGTGTTAGAAATTTAGAAAGAGAAATTTCTAAAGTTGCTAGAAAAGTAGTAAAGAAGGTTGTTTCTGGTGAGGAAAAAGAAGTCAAGATTAGTAAAGAAAACTTGTCAGATTTTTTAGGTGTTCCTAAATTCAAATCAGGTGAATTAGAAACTGAAAATAGAGTAGGAATAGTTACTGGATTGGCGTGGACTGAATATGGCGGGGAAATTTTGAAAATTGAAACTGCTACAATGCCAGGTAAAGGAAGAATGCAAATAACAGGTAAGCTTGGAGATGTAATGCAAGAGTCTGTCAAAGCTGCGAAGTCTTTTGTTAGATCTAAATGTTTAGAGTATGGAATCATACCTCCATTGTTTGAGAAAAAAGACTTTCATATTCACGTTCCAGAGGGAGCAACACCAAAAGATGGTCCATCTGCTGGAATCGGAATGGTTACTTCTATAGTATCTTCTATTACAAACATTCCAGTTAAAAGAGATGTTGCAATGACAGGTGAGGTTACTTTAACAGGTCAAGTATTACCTATAGGTGGCTTAAAAGAAAAACTTATTGCAGCACACAGAGCAGGTATCAAAGAAGTCTTAATTCCAAAAGAAAATGAAAAAGATTTAGTTGATATGCCAAAAAAGATAATTGATGAAATTAAAATAACTCCTGTTGAGTATGCTGATGAAGTTTTAAAGATTGCTTTAACTAAGGAACTTAAAAAAACAGAGTGGGTTGAAGTTGATATTTCTAAAAAAGATGACAAGTCTCAAGCAAGCATTCAATAAAAAATTTATTTATGGAATTGTATATAATTTTATTAATCGTAGTTTTTGTCACTTATTATTTGACAAGACCAACATCGAAAAGTGAGAAAGATAATTTTAACTCCAAAAATAATTGGAGAGGTGGATTTTAAAAAAATATCTTTTATTTATAACAACTAATTAATCTTGACCTTATTTTACTAAAAGATATAACCAACACTTTGGTTTTGGGCGGTTAGCTCAGTTGGTAGAGCATCTCGTTTACACCGAGGGGGTCAAAGGTTCGAGTCCTTTACTGCCCACCAAAAGAATCAAAAGTGGGGGTGTAGCTCAGTTGGTTAGAGCGATCGCCTGTCACGCGATAGGTCGAGGGTTCGAGTCCCTTCACTCCCGCCACTTATTTAATTTAAAGCTGATAATCGTTATCAAATGAGCTGTATATTTTGAATAATGTGACCTAACACCACTTCATCTGGCTTTAAAAAATGATATATATTCCACCATGACAGCGGAATTTTTAAAAGATTATTTACCTATAATACTATTTCTAATTATAGCATTAGGACTTAGTTGTGCCTTTATAGTAATTAATTTTATCTTATCTCCAAAAAATCCAGATCCAGAAAAGTTATCAGCTTATGAATGTGGATTTGAACCATTCCAAGATTCAAGAATGGAATTTGATGTGAGGTTTTATTTAGTTGCGATTTTATTTATTATTTTTGACCTTGAAATTGCATTTTTATTTCCGTGGGCAATTTCTTTAGGAAATATTGGTATCTTGGGTTTTACGTCGATGATGATTTTTTTATTCATACTTACAATTGGATTTATTTATGAATGGAAAAAAGGTGCCTTAGACTGGGAATAAAATTTTTTTAAATGAATAATAAATTAGATCAAGTACCTAATGAATTTAAACAACTTGCTGAAGATTTTGGCAAGAATGGATTTATAACTACATCATTGGAAAATTTAGTAAATTGGTCAAGATCTGGATCTTTGCATTGGATGACTTTTGGTCTTGCTTGCTGTGCGGTTGAAATGATGCAAACAGCCATGCCAAGATATGATCTTGAAAGGTTTGGTGCTGCTCCAAGGGGGTCACCTAGACAATCTGATGTTATGATAGTTGCAGGTACTTTAACAAATAAGATGGCACCAGCATTAAGAAAAGTTTATGATCAAATGCCAGAACCAAGATATGTTATATCAATGGGAAGTTGTGCTAATGGTGGAGGATACTATCATTATTCATATTCTGTTGTAAGAGGTTGTGATCGTATTGTACCCGTTGATGTTTATGTACCAGGTTGCCCGCCTTCCGCTGAAGCATTGTTATATGGAATAATGCAATTGCAAAAAAAAATTAGAAATAAAGGATCTTTTAATAGGTAAAATGAATAATTTAATTGATTTAGAGAAAAAGATAAATTCAGAACTTACGACAAAAATTAATAAGACTTCAATTAAACATAATCAAATTTATGTTGAAATTGATAAAGAAGATTTAATTGATGTCGTTTTATTTATAAAAACAAACAAAGATACTAAGTTTAGACAGCTTATTGATATTACAGTTGTAGATTATCCTGAGGAAACTCAAAGATTTAAAATTGTGTATTTATTCTTAAGTCACGAGTTTAACCATAGAATGATCCTAAGTTATTTTATCAATGAAAATGAGCTTATCTCCTCTTTAACAAATGTATTTCCATCAGCAAATTGGATGGAAAGAGAAGTTTTCGATATGTATGGTGTAAACTTTAAAAATCATCCTGATTTAAGAAGGATTTTGACTGATTATGGTTTTGAAGGCCATCCATTAAGAAAAGATTTTCCTTTGACTGGCCATTCTGAAGTTAGATATAGCGAAGAGAAAAAAAAAGTTATCAATGAACCTGTAAAACTAGAACAAAATTATAGAAATTTTGATTATGAGAGTCCTTGGGAAGGAACAAAATATATAAAAGAAATATCGGAAACTAATGACAAAAAAAATTAAAAATCTAAATTTAAATTTTGGCCCACAACATCCCGCTGCTCATGGTGTGTTAAGACTAATTCTTGAACTGGATGGTGAGGTTGTAGAAAAAGCAGACCCGCATATTGGTTTATTGCATCGAGGAACAGAAAAATTGATTGAAAATAAAACATATATGCAAGCTGTCCCATATTTTGATCGACTTGATTATGTTGCTCCAATGAATCAAGAACATGCTTTTGCTTTAGCTATAGAAAAAATTCTAGAAATCGATGTTCCAATAAGAGCACAATATATAAGAGTTATGTTTTGTGAAATCGGAAGAATATTAAGTCATATATTAAATGTTACTACTCAAGCTTTAGATGTGGGTGCATTGACACCATCATTATGGGGATTTGAGGAAAGAGAGACATTAATGACTTTTTACGAACGAGCATCTGGATCAAGATTACATGCAAATTATTTCAGAGCTGGTGGAGTACATCAAGATTTACCAGCTGGTTTAGAAAATGATATAGCAAAATTTTGTGAAACTTTCCCAAAAATAATAAATGATCTCGAGAATCTTTTAACTGATAATAGAATATTTAAGCAAAGAAATGTAGATATTGGAGTGGTAACCAAAGATGACGCGTTAGATTACTCTTTTAGTGGTGTAATGATTAGAGGTTCAGGGATTCCTTGGGATTTAAGAAAATCTCAACCTTATGATTGCTATGATCAATTAGAATTTAAAATTCCAGTAGGTAAAAATGGTGACTGTTACGATCGATACTTATGTAGAATTGAGGAAATGAAAGAAAGTGTATCAATTATAAAACAATGTTTAGCGAGGATGGAAAAAGGTCCAATTAAAACTTTTGATGGTAAAATATCTCCACCATCTAAAGCAGAAATAAAACAATCTATGGAAGCATTGATACATCACTTTAAATTATTTACTGAGGGATATCGTGTACCAAAAGATGAAATTTATACTGCCGTTGAAGCACCTAAAGGTGAATTTGGTGTTTATTTAATCTCAGATGGATCAAGTAAACCTTATAAGTGCAAGATAAGAGCGCCAGGATTTTCACATTTACAATCAATGGATTATTTAATCAAAGGTCACATGTTAGCAGATGTACCTGCTGTTCTTGGTTCACTTGATATAGTTTTTGGGGAGGTCGATAGATGAGTTTAAGAAGACCTGCAAAAAATCAACCTGAAAATTTTGAATTTAACCCTTCTTCATTAGAGGCTGCAAAAAGTATTGTTGCCAAATATCCAGAAGGTAAACAACAAAGTGCTGTGATGGCATTATTATACATTGCTCAAAAACAAAATGATAACTGGATACCTTTAGCTGCAATGAAATACATCGCAAAATTTTTAAATATGCCATACATAAAAGTATATGAAGTTGCTACTTTCTATAGCATGTATAATTTATCACCGGTAGGTAAATATTTTGTTCAAGTGTGTACCACAACCCCATGCATGATAAGAGGTGCAAACAAACTAGTCGAGGCTTGTAAAGAAAAAATTTCAGAGGATGAGTCAGTCCTTTCAAATGATAAAAGTTGTTCATGGATGGAAGTTGAGTGTCTTGGTGCATGTGTCAATGCACCGATGATGCAAATTAATGATGACTATTATGAAGATCTTGATAAAGAAAAAACTTTAAAAATTTTAGATAAAATTCTAAATGGAGAAAAACCAACACCTGGTTCCTATAGAGGAAGAATAAATAATGAACCAGAAAATAATAGAAAAACATTAATGGATTTAAAAAATGCTTAAGGATCAAGATAGAATTTTTCAAAATTTATACAATGATTTAGGACCCGACCTTACTTCATCTCAAAAAAGAGGTGATTGGGTTAATACTAAAGAAATAACAGATAAGGGCAGAGACTGGATTATAAATGAAATCAAAGACTCTCAACTTAGAGGAAGGGGTGGCGCAGGTTTTCCAACAGGTTTAAAATGGTCTTTTGCACCTAAAGAGGTTGGCTCTAGACCCCATTATTTAGTCATCAATGGAGATGAGTCTGAGCCAGGCACTTGTAAAGATAGAGATATTTTGAGATTTGAACCTCATAAATTAATCGAAGGTTGTTTGATTGCATCGTACGCAATTCAAGCACATGTTTGTTACATTTATATTAGAGGGGAATATTTTGTAGACGGACAAAAGCTACAAGCAGCAATCGATGAAGCTTATGAAAAAAAACTGTTAGGTAAAAACGCTGCAGGCACTGGGTGGGATCTGGATATTTATATTCACTATGGAGCTGGAGCATATATTTGTGGAGAAGAAACTGCATTACTCGAGAGTATTGAGGGAAAAAAAGGTCAACCAAGATTAAAACCTCCTTTTCCAGCACTAATTGGACTTTATGGTTGCCCAACAATAATTAATAATGTGGAAACTATAGCTGTTGTACCAACTATATTAAGAAGAGGTGGGAAATGGTTTGCATCTTTAGGAAGAGAAAAAAATACGGGTACCAAAATTTTTTGTATATCGGGAAACGTTAATAATCCTTGCAATGTTGAGGAAGAAATGAATATTCCATTAAAAGAACTAATTGAAGTACATGCTGGTGGTGTCATAGGTGGCTGGGATAACTTACAAGCTGTCATACCTGGTGGATCATCAATGCCATTAATACCAAAAGATAAATGTGAAACTTTAACTATGGACTTTGACTCATTAATGGCTGAAAAAAGTGGATTAGGAACAGCTGGTGTAGTTGTGATTAACAAAGATCAAGACATCATAAAATGTATGGCTCGAATAGCGAGATTTTACAAACATGAAAGTTGTGGCCAATGTACACCTTGTAGAGAAGGTTCAGGCTGGATGTGGAGAATGCTTGAAAGAATGGCAAAAGGTGAAGCATCTAAAGATGAGATAGACATGTTGGGTGATGTTACAAAACAAATAGAAGGTCATACGATCTGTGCATTTGGTGAAGGTTCATCTTGGCCAGTTCAAGGTTTATTAAGACATTTCAAAGATGAAATTAAAAAAAGAAATAAATTTGATCCAATTGTAAAAGAAAATAAAAATATTCCTTATTTGGTAGATCAACACTTATTGGATAAAAATGCTTAAATTAAAAGTTAACGATATTGAAGTAGAGGTTGAGGAAGGGTTGACTGTTCTTCAAGCTTGTGAAAAAGCAGGCGCAGAAATACCAAGGTTTTGTTATCACGAAAAATTATCAATAGCTGGTAACTGCAGAATGTGTTTAGTTGAAATGGAAAAATCTCCAAAACCAATAGCATCATGCGCAATGCCCGCTACAGATGGAATGGTTATAAAAACTAATACCCCAAAAATAGAAAAATCAAGAAAAGGTGTGATGGAGTTTTTATTAGCAAATCATCCGTTGGATTGTCCAGTGTGTGATCAGGGTGGGGAATGTGATCTTCAAGATCAATCGATGTTTTATGGAATAGATAAGTCAAGATTTAAAGAAAACAAAAGAGCAGTGCCTGAGAAAAATATGGGTCCACTGATTAAAACTCAAATGACAAGATGTATTCATTGCACCAGGTGTGTGCGGTTTGCAACCGAGATAGCTGGAGTTCCTGAGTTAGGTGCAATTGGAAGGGGTGAGGATATGCAAATTACTACATATTTAGAGCAATCAGTTCAATCAGAATTGTCAGGAAACGTAATTGATCTTTGTCCAGTAGGAGCTCTAACATCTAAGCCTTATGTTTTTGAAGCAAGACCATGGGAATTAAAGAAAACGCAGACAATTGATGTAATGGATGCGGTTGGTTCAAATATTAGAGTTGATACCTACGATTGGGAAGTGAAAAGAGTTTTGCCTATTATCAATGAAGATATAAATGAAGAGTGGATTTCAGATAAAACAAGATATGCTTGTGATGGATTATTAAATCAAAGATTAGACACTCCATATATAAAGTATAATAATAAATTTGAAAAAGCCTCTTGGGATGAAGTTTACAAAATCATCAAATCAAAAATAGAAAATACAAACAAAGATAAAATTTGTGGGTTTGTTGGTGATCTAACAAATATGGAAACAAGTTTTATTTTTAAAGAATTTTTAGAAAGAACAATTGATACGAAAAAATATGATTTTAGATCTACAAAAAGATTTATCGATAGTTCTAAAAGAGAAAATTATTTATTTAATTCATCGATAAATGGAATTGAAGAAGCAGATTTAATTTTATTGATAGGCACAAATCCTAGATTTGAAGCAACAATGATTAATGCGAGAATTCGAAAAGCATATTTAAGTAATAATACCAAAGTTATTTCTTTAAATGATCTTGGAGACCTAACTTACAACTATCAAAGTTTAAATGGGAAAATAAAAACTATCAAAGACATATTTGAAAATAATAATGAATTGTCAAAAGAAATTATCGAGTCAAAAAAACCAATGATTATATTTGGAGAGTCTTTTTTTAAAATAAATTCAGCAAGTCATTTATTTAATTTATCCAAAAAATTTTTATCCAAGAATAATAAATTGAATGATGATTGGAACCCAATTAACATATTATCAGTGGATGCTTCTACAGTTGGAAATTTAGATTTAGATATCATTGATAAAAATGGTAAAATTCTAGATGAACTTCATGAAAATAAATTTGAAATTATTTTTTTACTTGGCCAAGATAATCTAGATTTTAAAAAGAAAGATGAATTTATTATCTATCAAGGAAGTCATGGAGATAGAGGTGCAGAAATTGCAGATATAATTTTACCAGGCGCTACTTATACGGAACAATCTGGACATTACACTAACTTGGAAGGTAAATTACAAAAAGCTTATAAAGCATCTTACCCACCAGGTGATGCAAAAGAGGATTGGCAAATTATAAATGATCTAGCTGAGGTTATGAATAATAGAAAACTTTTCAATGATAAAGATGAACTCGAAAGTAGTATGTTTAACTATTTAAAAATGAATAAAGATCAGCAAACTTCAGAATTAGATTATGAATTAAATGAAAGTGATTTTGCTGATGAATTTTTAAAAGTTGATTATAAAGACTATTATTTTTCTAATGTAATTGCACGTTCATCAAAAACTATGCTTGAATGTAATAATGCAAAAATTGATTTAAAAAAAACAGGGACAGAAGGTTAATTCATGGAATACTTAAATATAATTTTTCAAGAAAGTTACAAAATTTTATTTTTATTAGTGCCTGTTTTAGTTTCCGTTGCTATGATCGTGTGGTTGGATCGAAGAGTTTGGGCTTTTGTTCAAAAAAGACAAGGTCCAAATGTTGTTGGTCCGTTTGGTTTATTACAATCCCTAGCAGATGCCCTAAAATATATTTTCAAGGAAATTATAATACCTGCTAGTTCAAACAAAGTAATTTTTATTCTTGCTCCAATAATAACTATGACTCTAGCTCTAATAGCATGGGCTGTAATTCCTTTTGGAGTTGAACAAGTTTTAGCAGATATAAATGTTGGAATTTTATATATTTTTGCTGTCTCATCATTAGGTGTATATGGGATAATAATGGGTGGATGGGCATCGAATTCAAAATATCCTTTTTTAGGAGCAATTAGATCTGCTGCACAAATGGTATCTTATGAGGTATCGATTGGTATCATTATAATTAATGTCTTATTATGTGTTGGATCTCTAAACTTGAATGATATTGTAGTTGCTCAAAAAGAAATGTGGTTTGTAATACCATTATTTCCAATGTTTGTAATTTTTTTTATATCAGCTTTAGCTGAAACGAATAGACCACCCTTTGATTTACCAGAAGCAGAGGCCGAATTAGTTGCGGGTTACCAAACAGAATATTCTGGGATGATGTATGCAATGTTTTGGTTGGGAGAGTATGCAAATATTTTGTTAATGTGTGCACTAGGGTCAATTTTATTTTTAGGAGGCTGGTTATCTCCAATCGATCTTTATCCTTTTAATTTAATACCGGGTGCTCTTTGGTTAATTTTCAAAATTTTATTTTTATTTATTCTTTTTGCGTTGGTCAAAGCAATTGTTCCAAGATATAGATATGACCAATTAATGAGACTAGGTTGGAAAATATTTTTACCATTATCTTTAACTTATGTTGTTTTGACAGCGAGTTATCTTTTTTACTTTAATCTTTTACCTACAATATAAATGAAAATATCAAGATTTTTTAAAACATTATTAATGACCGATTTTATCAGTGGGCTTTTTATTGCTGTAAAGGAACTTTTCAAATCAAAAAAAACAATAAATTATCCATTTGAAAAAGGCAAAATTAGCCCAAGATATAGAGGTGAACACGCATTGAGAAGATATCCTAATGGAGAAGAAAGATGTATAGCTTGTAAATTGTGTGAAGCAGTCTGCCCTGCTCAAGCAATTACAATTGAATCTGCAGAAAGAGCTGATGGAAGCAGAAAAACTACACGCTATGATATTGATATGATGAAATGTATTTATTGTGGATTATGTGAAGAGTCTTGTCCTGTAGATGCAATTGTCCAAGGACCAAATTTTGAATTTTCAACTGAAACTCGTGAAGAACTCTATTATACAAAAGAAAAGCTCCTAGATAACGGAGATAGATGGGAAAATGTTTTAGCAGCAAATATTAAATCAGACAATCCATACAGATAATTTATGATTGCACATGCAATATTTTTTTATGTCTTTTCTGTCATTGCAGTTGTTTCTGCCATAATGGTAACTGTTTCTAAAAACACAGTTCATTCAGTTTTTTTTTTAATTCTTGATTTTATAAGTATATCTTGCCTCTTCATAATGATTGGTGCTGAATTTTTGGGGATGATTATGTTGATAGTTTATGTTGGGGCAGTTGCAGTGCTATTTTTGTTTGTTGTAATGATGCTCAATGTTGCTCAACAAAAAAACCAGTGGTTTGTTTCAAAAGATAGCTCAAGACATATTCCTATAGGATTATTAATCAGTGTAATAATATTTTTTGAATTGATAATTGTAATAGGTGGCTGGAAATATAAACCTGATTTATTTAATTCTACAAAATCATCACTAGAAAATGGGGTTAGTAACACTCATTCACTGGGTCAGGTTTTATACACTGATTATATACATGTGTTTCAAATTAGTGGGATGATACTTTTGATTGCTATGATAGGTGCAATAGTCCTTACTTTTAGGCAAAGAGAGGGTGTTAAAAAACAAAGTTATTTAAAACAAATATCTCGAGAAAGGACTGAAGGTGTGGAAGTGCTTGAAGTTGCATCTAATAAAGGAGTAAAAATAGATGATTGATATAGGTTTAGGTCACTATTTAACTTTAGGTGCTGTTATTTTTAGTATTGGAATAATTGGTATATTTCTCAATAGAAAAAATATTATTGTAATCTTGATGAGTATTGAACTTATCTTATTAGCTGTAAATATTAATTTAGTATCTTTTTCAATTTATTTAGGAGATCTTTCTGGTCAAGTGTTTACCCTCTTTATACTAACTGTTGCTGCGGCTGAGGCTGCAATAGGTCTTGCGATCATAGTTGTTTATTTTAGAAACTCTGGAACTATACGGGTAGAGGAGATCGATAAACTAAAAGGTTAAAATGGAAATTTCAATTATAGCATTACCATTAGTTGCTTCAATTATTTCAGGATTTTTTGGAAAATTAATAGGAGATAGAAGCTCAGAAATTATTACTAGCCTGTTAGTATCTATTTCAGCAATTTTTTCTGTCCTTGTTTTGTATGAGGTTGTTGTTAATCAATATCAAGAGAACATAATAATTGCGACATGGATTAGCTCTGGATCGCTTGAAGTAAATTGGTCAATGAAAATTGACTCATTATCTGCTGTGATGTTAGTTGTTGTTACATCAGTTTCTGCCTTAGTTCATATTTATTCAATTGGTTACATGTCTCACGACCCGCACAAACCAAGATTTATGGCTTACTTATCTTTATTTACATTTGCAATGCTGATGTTAGTTACTGCAGATAATTTCATTCAATTATTTTTTGGTTGGGAAGGTGTAGGTTTATGTTCGTATTTTTTAATAGGATTTTGGTTTAAAAAAGAGTCGGCAAACAAAGCTGCAATTAAAGCATTTGTAGTGAATAGAGTGGGTGATTTCGGGTTCGCTCTAGGAATATTTTTAATTTTTTATTTATTTGGAACAGTAAATTATTCTGAGGTTTTTACTAAAATTCCAAACATTACAGATAAAGATTTGGTATTTTTAGGTATCACATTTAATGCTGTAGATTTGATTTGCTTACTTTTATTCATTGGTGCAATGGGTAAATCAGCACAAATTTTACTTCATACTTGGCTACCAGACGCTATGGAAGGGCCAACACCTGTTTCTGCCTTAATTCATGCCGCCACTATGGTAACAGCAGGAGTTTTTCTAGTTGTAAGGTGTTCACCAATTTTTGAATACTCTGATTTAGCTTTAAATATCATTACAATTGTTGGTATGAGTACCGCATTCTTTGCTGCAACAGTAGCTTTGGTACAAAATGATATTAAAAAAATAATTGCGTATTCTACTTGTAGCCAATTAGGTTACATGTTTTTTGCTACCGGAGTGGGAGCATATAATGTTGCAATGTTTCATTTATTTACTCACGCGTTTTTTAAAGCATTATTATTTTTAGGATCTGGTTCAGTTATTCATGCTTTTAAAGATGAACAAAATATAAATAATATGGGTGGAGTGTGGAGAAAACTTCCATACACTTATTCACTAATGATTATAGGAACGCTAGCTTTAACGGGTTTTCCATTTTTGTCTGGTTTTTATTCTAAAGATGCAATAATTGAATTTGCATATTTGAAAGGAAATACAACAGGTTATTATGCTGCTGGTATAGGTATTTTTACAGCATTTCTTACATCAATTTATTCTTGGAGATTAATTTTCAAAACTTTTCATGGTGAGTATAATAATAAAGAGATTAAGATAGATGAGACGCACGAGTCTCCTATCGTGATGTTGATACCTCTAATTTTATTATCAATTGGTGCAATATTTGCAGGATTTTTATTTAAAGAATTATTTATCGGTTATGAAGGTCTAAATAATTTTTGGCGTGACTCATTATTTTTTCTAAAACCATTAAGCACTGATCACCCACCACTATGGTTTTTGTTGCTTACTCCAACTTTGGTAATATTATCTATTCCACTAGCATATTATTTATTCGTTAAAAATAGAAATTTACCTGAACGATTAGCTAGTATAAATAAACCGCTTTATCAATTTTTATTAAATAAATGGTATTTTGATGAACTTTATGATGTTTTATTTGTTACACCATCAAAAAAATTAGGTTTATTTTTATGGAAGTTCTTTGATTTGAAAATTATTGATGGGTTTGGTCCAGACGGTATTTCGTCGATGATCAAAAAATTTTCAATAAAAGCTAATAAATTTCAAAGTGGATACATATATCAATATGCTTTTGTAATGTTACTTGGTTTTTCTGCTTTATTAACATTCTTAATTGTAAAATAATGAACTTTCCTATTCTTTCCTCTTTGATTTTATTACCATCAATTGGAGCTTTGTTCTTATTTTTTACTAAAAGTGATAAAAAAAATAATTTTACCGGAAAATATGTTGCTTTATTCACTTCAGCAGTAAATTTTTTTTTATCAATTTATCTATGGATATTATTTGACCCAACAACTTCTGAGTTTCAATTTGTTGAGGAAAGAATTTGGATTAAAGATTTAATAAATTATAAGGTAGGTGTTGATGGTATTTCAATTTTGTTTATTTTACTCACAACATTTATTACACCCCTTTGTATTGTATCTGTAAATAATTCAATCAAAGAGAGACTAAGTGAATTTTTGATAGCTGTACTTATCATGGAGTCTTTTATGATCGGTGTATTCTGCTCTTTAGACCTTGTAATTTTTTATTTATTTTTTGAGGCAGGTTTAATTCCTATGTTTTTAATTATTGGTATCTGGGGTGGTGCCAGAAGAGTTTATTCAGCATTTAAATTTTTTTTGTATACCTTGCTTGGTTCCGTTTTAATGTTAGTAGCTATAATTACAATTTATTGGCTGAATGGAACTACAGATGTAGTTGAACTTTACAATTCTGGAATTGATATAAAGTATCAAAATCTTTTATGGTTAGCTTTTTTTAGCTCTTTTGCAGTTAAAACTCCTATGTGGCCAGTTCATACATGGTTACCAGATGCACATGTTGAAGCACCAACAGCAGGATCTGTTTTATTAGCAGCTATATTATTAAAAATGGCAGGTTATGGTTTTATAAGATTTTCTCTTGGATTATTTCCGGTAGCATCAGAAATCTTCACCCCATTGATTTATACACTCAGTGTAATTGCGATTATTTTTACTTCTTTCATAGCTTTAATGCAGGAAGATATGAAAAAGCTAATTGCTTATTCATCAGTTGCCCATATGGGTTATGTTACTTTAGGAATTTTTACTATTCAGCAACAAGGTATTGAGGGAAGTATTATTCAGATGATCAGTCATGGTCTAGTTTCTGCAGCACTTTTTTTATGTGTAGGTGTTGTTTATGACAGAATGCATTCAAGACTTATAAATACCTATGGTGGAATCGTGAGTATTATTCCAAAATATTCTATTTTGTTTATGTTATTTACTTTAGCAGCTTTAGGCCTACCTGGAACAAGTGGTTTTGTTGGGGAGTTTTTAATTTTGATGGGTGCATTTAAGGATAATTTTTTAGTAGCTGTGATTGCTAGCTTAGGAGTAATTATTGGTGCTGCATATATGCTCTGGTTATATAAAAGAGTAGTTTTTGGAAAATTAATAAATACAGATTTAAAACAGATGTTCGATTTAAATAGATCTGAGTTATTTATTTTATCTTGTTTAGCTGTGCCAACTCTATTTTTTGGATTTTATCCAGATCCTCTTATTAACACAATTGAGGTATCTATCTCGGATTTAATTGATCAATATAATTTTAAACTAGCAAGTAAAACCTAATGGAAAATTTACAATTAGTATTACCTGAAATATTTTTATCATTGTCGATAATGTTTTTATTAATATTAGGTGTTTTTAAAAAAAATAGCTCAAGACTTGTGCAGAGTCTTTCTTTAGCTGTTTTGATTGTAACCGCTGTTATTACTTTTAATGAAACGATTGGTATTAATGAAACAAAATTATTTAATAATAGTATTATTATTGATTATCTATCCTCTTTGATGAAGATAATCACTTTATTAGCTGCCTTCTTAGTCTTAACTATTTCATCAAACTATCTTAAAACTTTTCAAATTTTTAAGATTGAGTATCCAATATTAATTTTAAGTTCTGTATTAGGAATGATGGTTATGATTAATTCTAATGACTTAATTGTATTTTACATGGGTCTTGAGCTTCAGTCGTTGGCATTATATGTTTTAGCTACTTTCAATAGAGATGAAATAAAATCTTCTGAAGCGGGACTTAAATATTTTGTTTTAAGTGCTCTATCCTCTGGTTTATTGCTCTATGGTTGCTCTTTAATATATGGATTTTCTGGCTCTACCAATTTTAATGTAATAGCAGATCAATTAAATTCAAATGAGTATGTTTTGACATTTGGTATCGTATTTATTCTAGTGGGGCTAGCCTTTAAGATTTCTGCTGTTCCTTTTCATATGTGGGCTCCAGATGTTTATGAAGGTTCACCTACTTCGGTGACATTATTTTTTACAATGGTTCCAAAAATAGCAGCACTGACAGTATTTATAAGATTTTTATATGTACCATTTTTAAATTTGATTGATCAGTGGCAAATGATTTTAATTTTTTTATCGATCGCATCAATGCTATTTGGTGCTATTGCAGCCATAGGACAAACAAACTTGAAAAGACTTGTTGCCTATAGTTCCATAGGTCATGTTGGTTACGCACTAGCTGGTGTGGCAGCAGGTACGAATGATGGCATTCAAAGTTCAGTAATTTATATAACTATATATATACTTATGAATTTAGGATTATTTTCATGTTTGTTAATGTTGAAACGAGATAATAACTATTATGAAAAAATAGATGATTTGTCAGGTTTGTCTAAAAATCATCCAATGCTAGCGTTATCATTACTTATAATTTTATTTTCACTAGCTGGGATTCCTCCTTTAGCTGGTTTTTTTGCTAAGTTTTATGTTTTTAAAGCAGTTATTGAACAATCAATGTATTTTTTAGCTATCGTAGGTTTATTATCAACAGTCGTTGCAGCTTTTTATTACTTAAGGTTAATTAAAATAATGTATTTTGATGAGCAAAAAGAAAAGTATGATACTGATCATGGTTTTTGGTTAAAATTTTCTTTAACTGCATCTACATTGTTAATTCTGATATACTTCATATTTCCAAGTCAATTAATAGAGGTAGTATCCAGAATTAACATAATTTAATGAAATTTAGAATTTTAAGATTTAAAAAATTAAGAAGCACGAATGATACAGCCATAAGAATAGTTAAAAGTTCCAATTTAAAATGTGGAATGATAATTGCTGAGAGCCAAAGTAATGGACGTGGGCAGTATGGAAGAAAATGGATTTCATTTAAAGGAAATTTGTTTGTAAGTTTTTTCTATAATTTAGAAAATATAGATTTAAATTTAACTAAAATTACAAAAATAAATTGTATATTAGTAAAAAAACTAATTTCAAAATATTACAAAAAAAAAATTGTATATAAAAAACCAAATGATTTGCTAATTAAAGGAAAAAAAATTTGTGGAATTCTCCAAGAGATAATAAATAAACAAAATCAAAAATTTTTAATACTTGGAATTGGAATTAATTTGATAAAAAACCCTATAATTGGCAACTATCCAACTACAAATTTAAATGATTTAATTA
>CACLSR010000003.1:125000-139044 GCA_902609685.1 uncultured Pelagibacteraceae bacterium | reverse complement strand
TTAGCAACTCATTATTTACAAATGACAGCAATTCTTCCGAAATTTTTAAATTGTTAACATTTTGATAATTTTTAGACATGAATAATTTCTAAAACTCCCATAAAACTAAGTCAATTAATTAATAGTAGCATTGACATTTTGTTGTCAATTTCCATAGTTAATATAATAAAATATGAAAAATTATCTAAACTTTGAAAGTGATATAAAGAATTTAGAAGATGAATTAGACAAACTGAAAGATCCATATAATCAAAGTGGACTTTCAGAAGTAGATACACAAAAAATTTCTCAGATACAAAACGAGTTAGATGAAAAATTAAAAATGGTATATGCAAACTTGGATCCTTGGCAAACTACAATGGTAGCTAGACATGAGGATAGGCCGAAGTCAAAATTTTTTATAGATAATTTGTTTGAAGATTTCATCCCTTTATCAGGGGATCGTTTTTATGGCGAGGATCTTTCAGTACTTTGTGGGTTTGCGAAGTTTAATGGTTTATCAGTTTTAGTTATTGGACAGGAAAAAGGAGAGGATTTAGATTCAAGAATCAAAAGAAATTTTGGCATGATGAGACCAGAAGGTTACAGAAAGACTATTCGACTAATGCAGCTGGCTGATAAATTTAATATACCAATCATATCATTTATTGATACTCCGGGCGCTTATCCTGGTGTTGGTGCAGAGGAAAGAGGCCAGGCAGAGGCCATCGCAAAATCAATAGAATGTTGTATGAAATTAAAAGTTCCAACGATCGCAATTGTTATTGGGGAAGGTGGCTCGGGAGGTGCAATCGCTCTTGCATCATCCAATAAAGTTTTAATGTTAGAAAATGCAATTTACTCAGTTATTTCTCCTGAGGGATGTGCAACAATTTTATGGCGAGATCCAAAAAAAATGCTAGATGCAGCTAAAGCAATGAAGCTTTCGGCAATAGATTTACTAGAGCTTGAGATAATAGATGAAATTATACCAGAGCCGTCTGGAGGTGCGCATAGAGACAAAGATTTGATACTAGAAAATGTTAGAAATGCTTTAAATAAAAATTTAGAAAATTTTAAACAAATGTCCCCAGAGGAAATATTTGATGGTAGAAAAAATAAATTTTTAAAAATAGGCAGAAGTAAAGGATTTATGAGTAATGTAAATGAATTAAGTTCGTTAAATTTAGAAAAAAGCAATTTTAATCACTTTTTAAAATCCAAAAAAATATTTGTTGTAGGTGTTGGATTTACAATTTTTGTTATAGGATTGATTCTTTACTTTTTATAAAGCTCCACAACATCGCTTATATTTCTTACCAGAACCACACGGGCAAGGTTCGTTTCTACTTATTTTTTTATCAAATGCTTTTTTATAATTCTCTTTTTTTTCATCATTATCCACGTTTTTAGTTGATGATTGAACTAAAGTTAGATTCATTAATATTGTTGTAAAATCTAGTTTCAATCTACTTAACAAACTTTCAAACAAGTGAAATGCTTCTTTTTTATATTCCACTAAAGGATCTCTTTGACCGTAAGATCTTAACCCGATAACTTGTCTAAGTTGTTCTAAATACTGAATGTGGGATTTCCAATTTATATCAATAGTTTGTAAAAAAATTCTTTTTTCTATATCCTGAGATTGATCTTTACCTAACAATTTTATTCTTTCCTCCCTGGAGTCTTGAAATTTCTTATTTAATGACTCCCTTAATTCTTTATCACTACAATTTGTAAGTTCCTCTAGGTATGAATATATAAAATTCTTACCTAAAATTGATTTAAGTTTATTTTCAAAATCAGTACTTTTAGGATTGGACTTTTTCTTTATTTTAAGTCTAATAAGGTCATCAATTATTTCGTTTAAAAAACTATTAGAATAATCAAAAATTGTGTCACTATTCATGGCATCTTCTCTTTGACTAAAGATTACATTTCTTTGGTCATTTAAAACGTTATCGAATTTAATTAATGTTTTTCTTATGTCAAAATTTCGAGCCTCTACCTTTTGCTGGGCTCTCTCTAGAGCTTTATTTATCCAAGGATGATCAATACTTTCTCCATCTTTAAGACCAAGTTTTTGTAATATATTATTCATTGAGTCTGATCCAAAAATTCTCATTAAATCATCTTCAAGACTTACATAAAAGATTGAATTTCCCTCATCACCTTGACGTCCTGATCTACCTCTTGCTTGATTGTCAACTCTTCGAGACTCCATTCTTTCAGTTCCAATTACAAATAATCCGCCAATTGATTTAATTTTTTCTTTATTAAACTTTAATTCTTCATCTGGCATTGAGCCTTTCTTTCCACCAAGCTGAATGTCTACTCCTCTTCCAGAAATACTGGTAGTTATAATTACAGAATTTTCTTTGCCAGCGTTTGCGATTATTTCAGCTTCATTTTCATGATTTTTAGCATTAAGTACTTCATGTTTAATACTCTCTTTGTTTAATAGATTTGAATATATTTCAGATTTATTAATACTAGAAGTAAACACCAATAAAGGTTGACCTTTTTGATGGCATTCTTTTATCTTTCTAATAATGGCATCATTTTTTTCTGTCTCTGTTCTAAATATTTGGTCATTAAAATCATTTCTTATCATTTTTTTATTAGTTGGAATGACAACTACTGGAAGATTATATATTTCATAAAATTCTTGAGATTCTGTTACTGCTGTTCCAGTACAACCAGAAATCTTATCATATAATTTAAAATAATTTTGATAAGTAATTGAAGCTAAAGTTTGATTTTCAACTTTTATTGGAATTCTTTCTTTTGCTTCCAAGGCTTGATGAAGCCCATCACCAAATCTTCTTCCTTCAAGAATTCTACCGGTTAATTCGTCTATAATTTTCAACTCATCATCTTGAATGATGTAATCTTTACCTTTTTGAAATAAATGATTTGCTCGTAAAGCTTGATTTACATGATGAACCAAACTTAAGTTTTCAGGATCATAAAAGTTATTATTTTTTAAAATTCCTGCATTTGAAAAAACTTTTTCAATATTGTTTATTCCATCATTGGTTAAAAGTACATTTTTGTCCTTTTCATCAATCTCGTAATCTTTTTCTTTTAAAAATCTGATTAATTTATCTATAGCCAAATATTGGGTTGTTCTATCCTCTGCTGCTCCAGAAATAATCAATGGTGTTCTGGCCTCATCAATTAGACAGGAGTCTATTTCATCAACTATAGCAAAAAAGTGTTCCCTTTGTACCATTTCATCTTTTGAAAATTTCATATTATCTCGTAAATAATCGAAACCTAATTCACTATTAGTTGCATAAGTAATATCACAATTATAATTTCGCTTTCTTTGAGAGTCGTCTTGATCATTGTTTATGTAACCAGATGTTAATCCTAAAAAGTTATAAATCTCACCCATTTCTTGAGAATCTCTTTTAGCGAGGTAATCATTTACAGTCACGATGTGAACCCCTTTTTCATGAAGAGCATTAAGATATGCAGCAAGAGTAATAGTAAGCGTTTTTCCTTCACCAGTTTTCATTTCAGCAATTTTAGACTCTTGTAGAACTATTCCGCCCACTAACTGTACATCGAAATGTCTTTCTCCTCTTTTTCTTCTCGAGGCCTCCCTGACTAATGCAAAAGCCTCAGGCAATAACTGCTCAATTTTTTCTCCTTTTTTAATTTTTTCTTTAAATTCGATAGTTTTGTTTGGAAAGTCCTCATCTTTTAAATTTTTGATTTCTTCCTCTAATGAATTAATTTTGTTTACAATTTTAGCAATTCTATCAAGTTCTCTTTGATTATTGGATTTAATTAGTTTTGAAAAAAAGTTAAGTGGATTTAGCATCAGTTTTTGATTTATTATTTACTTATAACCATTTATATAATCATTAAATAATTATTTTAAATAGAATGGGTATTAATTTAACAAATTTTCTATCGTCTAAATCAAAAAGCAAGAGATTAAACGAATTTCAAGATCTTGATCATATTGATGGTGTAGCAATTTCTACGATTAGTGCTGACTTATATAATAGTTCTCGAGATGATTTAGTCATGTTTTATTTTAGAGATGGAGTTAACTATGCATCTGTTTATACCCAATCCAAAATAGTTTCTGAAAATATAAAATGGAACTTAAATCAAAAAGCTAAAAAAATTTTTTCATTAATAGTGAACACAAGAAATGCTAATTGTTTCACTGGAAAACAAGGTTATAAAAGTCTCGAAAAAATTGCAGAAATTATCTCTCAAAAATTAACACAAAAACAGAAAGAGGATGAAGATCAACCAAAAAAAATTAATTCAAAGGAAATAATTTTTGGATGTACTGGAACTATTGGTGAGATTTTTCCTGAGGAAAAAATAATCAGTAAAATTCCTGAACTAATTGAAAAAATAAAATATACACAAAACAAGTATATCTGGATGAAGTCCGCATTAGGGATAATGACTACCGACACTCAGCCTAAAATGGCAATGGAGGAATGTTCAATTGGTGGAAGTGATATAAAGATATTTGGGGTTGCTAAAGGCTCAGGCATGATACAACCTGATATGGCTACAACTTTAGCATATATTTTTACTGATGCTGATTTACCAAATGATATACTTAAAAAACTTTTAAAGAAAAATATTTCTAACACTTTTAACGCTATCAGCTGTGATAGTGATACTAGCACTAATGATATGGTTTCAATTTTTTCAACAGGTAAATCAAAACATCCTAAAATTAAAAATGCTAATGATGAAAAAATTAAAAATTTTGATATTGCTTTAAATAAAGTTTTATTAAATTTAGCTAAAAGAGTTGTAGCTGATGGTGAAGGTGCTTCAAAATTTATAACTATTAATATCCAGGGGTGTAAAAATGAAGATGATGCAAAAAAAATAGCTTTCTCGATTGCAAATTCACCTTTAGTAAAAACAGCTATCTCAGGCGAAGATGCTAATTGGGGAAGAGTTGTTATGGCAATTGGAAAAGCAGGTGTACAAATTAAACATGAAAAATTGTCTATTAAATTTGGTGAGATAAGTGTTGTTTCCAACGGAAAGCTGAATTCTAATTATAATGAGGATGAAGTATCCGAATATATGAAAAGTGATAGCATTGATATTAATGTTGATATCTCCTGTGGTTCCAAAAGTTTCAAAGTTTACACGATGGATTTGACAAAAAAATACATTGAGATTAATGGAGATTATCGAAGTTAGATTTGTTCTATTGAAATTTATAGAACTATTACTAAATAATTATCATGATCAAATATAAGTTGATATGCAAAAATTGTGATTTTTCATTTGATAGTTGGTTTGCTTCATCTAAAGAGTATGAAAAACTCAAAAGCAAAAATTTTTTAAATTGCCATAAATGTAATTCTAAAAAAGTTGAAAAAACTTTAATGGCTCCCCAATTAATAAATAGAAATAGCATCGATAATCTTGAAAAAAAGAACACGAAATTAAATGAGATAAAAAACAAGATTAAAGAGTATCAAAAATTTATCAAAAGTAATTTTGATTATGTGGGTGAAAATTTTGCTTACGAAGCAAGATCGTTACACTATAATAAAAAAAATAAGAAAAAAGGTATTTATGGCTCAGCTACAAAAAATGAGATTCAAGAACTTAAGGAAGAAGGAGTTGAAGCTGAAATGATACCATGGATTGAAGATAAGAGTAATTAAACTTTATTAAATTTTCCAATATAATTAATAGATTTATCTGAGCTTATCGACCATTTGTCGGTAATAATATTAAACTTCATTCCGTCTAAATTTTGTAATTGAAGATTATATTTTTTAGAAATTTTAATTAAATCATTTGGATCTATAAATTTATCCCATTCGTGTGTCCCAATCGGTAGCCATCTTAAAATATACTCCGCACCTATTATTGCAAATAGATAAGATTTTAAAGTTTTGTTTATTGTTGCAACAAACATTATACCCTCTTTTTTTAATAGCGATGAACATGATTTTAAAAAAATATCAACGTCTTCAACATGTTCAATAATTTCCATATTCAAAATTACGTCAAATTTTCTATCTATTTTTAAATTTTCTGGTGAGGCAGTTAGATAATTAATTTTTAAATTATTCTTTTTTGCATGAAGTTTTGCAACTTGTATATTTTTTTCTGATGCATCTATGCCAGTTACTTCTGCACCTAATCTGCTCATAGGTTCTGATAGTAAACCACCACCACACCCAATATCTAATAATCTAATTTTTTGTAATGGCTTATCTGAATTTTCAAGTTTAAAACTACTAATTATTTTTTCCTTTATATATGAAATTCTAATAGGATTAAATTTATGTAATGGTTTAAATTTACCAGTAGGATCCCACCATTCTTCTGCGATTCTAGAAAATTTCTCTATTTCTTTTTTATTTATTGTGCTAGTTTTCATTACAAGATTAACAATATATTGAAGATGTATTTAATCAATAAATTTTAATTAAAAATATTTATCATGAAAATTGTAGTATTAAAATTTGGTGGAACATCAGTTGGTACAATTGAAAAAATTAAAAAAGTTACTGATATTATCATTAAACATAAAAAGAAAAAAAACAAAGTAATAGTTGTTTCTTCAGCTATGAGCGGTGTGACAAATGATTTGATCAAAAAATCAAAACAGATTAGTAACAATTTCATAGATTCCGAATATGATGTTTTAGTATCATCAGGTGAGCAGGTCGCATGCTCCTTGATAGCTGGAAGATTAAACCATAAAGGTTTCAAATCAAGATCTTGGCTAGGTTGGCAAATACCGATTTTTACTAACGGTCCTTACTCAAATTCAAGAATTCAACAAGTGAATAAAAATAAATTATTAAGATTCCTTAAAGAGGGAGGGATTCCTATTATTACCGGCTTTCAAGGGATAAATATGAATGAGAGAGTAACCACTATAGGTAGAGGAGGTTCAGATGCAAGTGCAATTATGATTGCAAAATCCTTTAAAGCACAAAGATGTATTATTTATACAGATGTAGAAGGCGTATACACAACAGATCCAAATAAATTAAAAAAAGCAAAAAAAATTAAAGTAATTTCTTATGAGGAAATGTTAGAAATGGCATCTTTGGGTGCTAAAGTTATGCAGCCTGTTTCAATTCAAGATGCACGATTAAATAGAATTAATATTGAGGTAAAATCATCATTTATAAAAAAACCTGGAACATTAATTACAAAAAGAACAAATTTAGATAATAATAGAATTATTACAGGAATTTCCTCAACGCATAATGATGCAAAAGTTACTTTAGTTGGTGTAAAAGATAGACCAGGCGTGGCAGCATCAATTTTTAAACCACTATCAATCAATTCTATTAACGTTGATATGGTGGTACAAAATATTTCACCGAATGGAAAAGAAACTGATTTAACTTTTACGATTAAAGCTGAAGATCTCAACAAAACAAAAAAGATAATTCAAGAAAACAAACGTATAAAATTTAAAAAAGTGTTATTCCAAAAAGGGGTTTCTAAAATATCAATAATTGGCGTTGGAATGATAACAACTCCTGGTGTTACTTTTAGAATGTTTCAAGCTTTAGCAAATAAAAAAATTAACATTCAAGTTATATCAACATCTGAAATTAAAATATCTGTTTTGATTAATAAAAAAGATGCTAAAAAAGCTCTAATTACTTTACATAAAGAATTTAAATTACAATAATAAAAAAATGAGCATCAGACCTTTTAGAGATATTAAAAGACGAAAGACCAAAACTATAAATGTAGGCAATGTAAAAGTTGGGGGTGAAAATCCTATAACTGTGCAATCAATGACCAATACCTTAACATCAGATGTTAAGAGTACAATTAAACAAATTCAAGAAATACAATCTGAAGGAGCTGATATTGTTAGAGTTTCTTGTCCTGATGAGTCGTCATCTAAAGCACTTAAAGAAATTACAAAACACGTTAGCATTCCAATAGTTGCAGATATACATTTTCATTACAAGAGAGCAATTGAAGCTGCAGAAAATGGAGCGAGTTGTTTGAGAATAAATCCTGGAAATATTGGAGATAAAAAAAAAATTATTGAAATAATTAAATCTGCTAAAGATAATAATTGTTCGATTAGAGTGGGCGTTAATGCTGGTTCATTAGAAAAAGATATATTAGAAAAATTTAAAGAACCTTGTCCAGAAGCACTGGTAGAAAGTGCAATAAGAAATATTGAAATTTTAGAAGATATGGATTTTTCAAATTTAAAAGTAAGCGTTAAATCCTCTGATGTCTTTTTATCAGTAGAAGCATATCGTCAGCTTTCAAAGAAAATAGATTATCCACTTCACTTGGGAATCACTGAAGCTGGTAGTTTTATTTCAGGGAGTATTAAATCCTCGATTGGCTTAGGAATTCTACTTAAAGAAGGAATTGGAGATACAATTAGGGTATCTCTTTCTGATGATCCAGTAAAAGAGGTGGCGATTGGGAACGAGATACTCAAATCATTGAGTCTTAGAAATAGAGGAGTAAAGATTATTTCCTGTCCGTCCTGTGCAAGACAAGGTTTTCAAGTAATTGATACAGTAAGGGTCTTAGAGAGAAAATTATCACATATCAAGACACCAATCACTCTATCAATTATCGGATGTGTTGTTAATGGTCCTGGGGAGGCTGCGATGACAGATGTAGGAATAACAGGTGGGCAAAAAGGAAGTAATATGCTTTACCTCTCTGGTGTTCAAAGTGAAAAAGTAATGACAGATGAAATCATAACCAGAGTGATTCGTGAAGTTGAAAAGAAAGCTTCCGAATTAGAAAATAATTTAAAATGATACCAGAAAAAACTATCGAGGAATTAATTACTCGACATTCTTCTCTAGAAAAAGATTTAGCATCAGGAAATGTAGACAAGAAATTGTTTGCAGAAAAATCAAAAGAGTATTCTGATTTAAATGAAATTGTTTATAGTGCAAAGAAATATGCTTCATATAAAAATGATAAAATTGAACTAGAAAAAATTCTAAATGATAAAAATTCTGATGAGGAGTTAATGAAGATGGCTCATAATGAATTAAGTGAGCTAAACTCACAATTTGAAAAAAATGAAAAGAAATTAAAATTATTTTTACTACCAAAAGATGAGGCTGATAAAAAAAATGCTATTATAGAGATAAGAGCTGGAACTGGTGGTTTAGAAGCAAGTTTATTTGCAGGTGATTTATTCAAAATGTACGAAAAAGTTTGTAATAAAAAAAAATGGTCTCTAGAATTAATATCTATTTCTAGAAGCGATGCAGGTGGATTAAAAGAAGTTATAGCGTCTATTAAGGGTAACAACATCTATTCAACTTTAAAATATGAAAGTGGTGTACACAGAGTTCAAAGAGTCCCAGATACAGAAACTCAAGGTAGAGTTCACACTTCAGCTGCAACCGTTGCTGTGTTACCTGAGGCAGAAGAGGTTGATTTAAAAATAAATGAGACGGATTTAAGAATTGATGTTTTCAGAGCCGGTGGTCCTGGCGGTCAATCTGTTAATACAACTGATAGTGCAGTAAGAATAACCCATATACCATCTGGCTTGAGTGTTTCACAGCAAGATGAAAAATCTCAACATAAAAATAAGGCAAAGGGAATGAAAATATTGCGAGCAAGATTATATGAATTAGAGAGAACCAGAATTGATCAAGAAAGATCAGCGGATAGAAAAAGTAAGATTGGCACTGGAGATAGATCTGAAAGAATTAGAACTTATAATTTTCCGCAAGGAAGAGTCACAGATCATAGAATCAATCTAACTTTACATAAGTTAGAAGAATTTTTGGAGGGAGAAGCATTTGATGAAATAATTGAGTCTTTATCTTTAAAAGCACAAGAGGAAAGTTTGAGCAAACTTTAAATTATGGATATACACAGTGCATTAAAAAAAGGACAATCAATTTTAACAGATAATAATATCATTTCAGCCAAACTAGATAGTGAAATTTTAATGTCTCAAGCAATTAGAAAGAATAAAGAATTTATAATTTTAAATTTACATAAACTAATAAAAAAAAGGGATCTTGACTGCTTTGACAATTTAATTCAAGAAAGAGCTAAGAGTAAGCCGATAGCGCAAATCATAAAAAAAAAAGATTTTTGGAAATATGAATTTATCGTAAACAATAATGTATTAATACCAAGACCAGATACAGAAATTTTGATTGAACAAGCTCTTAAATTAGTAAAAAATAAAAATAGGTTGCAAATATTAGATATTGGAATTGGATCTGGTTGCATTTTAATGTCAATTTTGAAAGAAAAGAAAAATTTCATTGGAACTGGCATTGATATAAGTAATAAATCATTGCAAATAAGTAAGGTTAATGGTCAAAAATTGAGACTAAGTAACAGATTTAGATTATTTAAATCAAATATTGACAATTTTAATACAGGCAAATATGATTTAATTATATCTAATCCTCCTTACATTAAAAAAACTGATTTAAAATGTTTGGAAAAAGATATTGGTTTTGAGCCTAAACAAGCATTAGACGGCGGATTAGATGGTTTATCAGAAATCAGGAAAGTTATAAATAAATCGTCTGAACTGATAAAAAGAGGTGGTCATTTCATAATAGAAATAGGTTTTGATCAAAAAAATAAAGTAAAACAAATATTACGCGATAAGGGGTTTTATATTAAAAAAACTGTTAAAGATTTATCAAATCATGATCGCTGCATAGCAAGTATTAAAATTTAATAAGATGGTTACATTTAGAAACAATAATGGACGAAGAAACAATTTTCGAAGAAATGATAGAAATTTTAAGTCTAATGGTGAAAGAAACAAATTTAATAATAGTTTCTCATCTTCTGATAATTTTCAAAGAAAATCACCAGGGAGAAATAATCACAATGCACCTAAATTAATTGAGAAATATAATAACCTAGCTAGAGAAGCCTTATCAACTGGGGATAAAATTTTATCAGAAAATTACTTTCAGCATGCAGATCATTTTACGAGAATATTGAATGAGAAAGGAATTCAAAGAAAAATGGGTTTTAAAAATAAGGATTTAGAGAAAACCACCGATGTGAATGAAAATAGAGAGAATAAAGAAAACTCTATATCAAATGAAACAGATGGTGCTGAAGATAAACATTCAGAAATTAGTTAATTTAAACCAATTATTTTTTCGGACTTTAATACGTCCAATTTGATTCTTTTTGTTTCAAAAATCTTTCTTTCATCTCCTTTTAAAATTTTCCCTGATGGCAACTTTAATGTTTGAGAATTTATTTTTTTTCCATTGACTATCACTTCATAATGTAGGTGTGGTCCAGTTGATTTCCCAGTAGACCCAACATAGCCTATAGTCTGTCCTTGTTTTACTCTTGTTCCTTTTCTTATTCCTTTAGCAAATTTTGACATGTGTGCATAAACAGTTTGATAAGTAGAATTATGTTTTATTACAACACAATTACCACCACCTCCACACCATCCCGCTTTTTTTATCACTCCATTACCAGATGCCATTATAGGCGTTCCCATTGGTGCAGCAAAGTCTGTCCCTCTGTGCATTTTATTAAAACCATCAATTGGATGTTTTCTCATTCCAAAAGGTGAAGATAGTCTTGCACCATTTATTGGTGTTTTCATTAATGCCTTTTGAACACTTTTTCCACTTTTATCATAATGTCCCTCACTGTTTTTTGAGTCAAAGTAATATAAAGAGTTATCTTCACCACTTAGTTTTAGATTTGCATAAAGAATATTACCTGTTTCAATTATATTTTTTTTATCGTCTAAAAAAACCTCATACATAATTTGGAAACTATCTCGTTTCCTAACATCTCTTTGAAAATCCACTTGAAAGCCATAAATTCTAGCAAACTCGACTATAATTCCAGCTGGAATTTTTTGATTTGAAGCTGATTTATAAAGACTTTCTAAAATAATACTTTCATCATAAACTATATTTTTATTAAGTTTAGTTACTAAAATTTTCTGATCAAATTTATCCGTTTCTTTCTTTCTAGTAAGGTAAATCTTTTCTGTGTTCGATACTTGAAATACAAATTCTTTTATTACGGAGCTTGTTTGATCTATTGTAAAACTAAACTTTTGATTAATATTCAGTTTATTTAAATTTATTTTTTTACTTAACTCTTTTTTAATCTGTTCTATTTCAGACTTTTCTACTAAGTATTCTTCTAATATTTTATCGAATGTTTCACCTACATTTATCTCATGTTCAATTTTTTTAAATCTTGGTTCTAGGTTGTCTAATATTTGGTTGAATGATTTTTTGAAGTAGACATTATCTAATAAACTTGAGTAGTTATTAAAAATCTTTTTTTTGTTGTAATTATAATAAGATGTGAATGTTATTGTTATTATAATAAGTAAGCCTAGTGCAAATATCTCAAGGTTTTTCTTAATATTAAGTTTAACTTTTTTGAACATTTAAAATTATCGAGGTTCATATTAATAGTTTAGGAATTGATAAATATCAAAAAAATCCTTTAAAATTGGGTGTTTTTAACACTTTTTTTATTCTTAAATGCTTGATTTCCTATAATTTTAGCCTATAAGCATCAATCTTCTCAATAAAAATTATTGTAAAACAATAAAATTAGTGAGGATTATTGAGCCTTTTTGCTCAATTAGCTATTTAAAATGTAAAAATTTAAGAAGAGAAGTGTGGACGGTTAAGGTTACCAAAATTTGTCGTACACACTTCAACATTATATAAATTTTATTCTTAAAATTTATATAGAAGCTAGTGTGCGCCGTTTTTAAACTTGAGAGTTTGATCATGGCTCAGAACGTACGCTGGCGGCACGCCTAACACATGCAAGTCGAACGAAGTAGCAATACTTAGTGGCAGACGGGTGAGTAACATGTGGGTATCTACCCTTTGGCCTGGAATAACACGAGGAAACTTGTGCTAATACCGGATAAGTCTTTACGGAGAAAGCTTTATGCACCATTGGATGAGCCCGCACTTGATTAGTTTGTTGGTGGGGTAATGGCCTACCAAGACTGTGATCAATAGCTGATTTGAGAGGATGATCAGCCACATTGGGACTGAGACACGGCCCAAACTCCTACGGGAGGCAGCAGTGGGGAATCTTGCACAATGGAGGAAACTCTGATGCAGCGATGCCGCGTGAGTGAAGAAGGCCCTTGGGTTGTAAAGCTCTTTCGTCGGGGAAGAAAATGACTGTACCCGAATAAGAAGGTCCGGCTAACTTCGTGCCAGCAGCCGCGGTAATACGAAGGGACCTAGCGTAGTTCGGAATTACTGGGCTTAAAGAGTTCGTAGGTGGTTGAAAAAGTTGGTGGTGAAATCCCAGAGCTTAACTCTGGAACTGCCATCAAAACTTTTCAGCTAGAGTTTGATAGAGGAAAGCAGAATTTCTAGTGTAGAGGTGAAATTCGTAGATATTAGAAAGAATACCAATTGCGAAGGCAGCTTTCTGGATCATTACTGACACTGAGGAACGAAAGCATGGGTAGCGAAGAGGATTAGATACCCTCGTAGTCCATGCCGTAAACGATGTGTGTTAGACGTTGGAAATTTATTTTCAGTGTCGCAGCGAAAGCGATAAACACACCGCCTGGGGAGTACGACCGCAAGGTTAAAACTCAAATGAATTGACGGGGACCCGCACAAGTAGTGGAGCATGTGGTTTAATTCGAAGATACGCGCAGAACCTTACCAACACTTGACATGTTCGTCGCGACTTTAAGAGATTAAAGTTTTCGGTTCGGCCGGACGAAACACAGGTGCTGCATGGCTGTCGTCAGCTCGTGTCGTGAGATGTTGGGTTAAGTCCCGCAACGAGCGCAACCCTCACTTTTAGTTGCCATCATTTAGTTGGGCACTCTGAAAGAACTGCCAGTGATAAGCTGGAGGAAGGTGGGGATGACGTCAAGTCCTCATGGCCCTTACGTGTTGGGCTACACACGTGCTACAATGGTATCTACAACAGGAAGCGAAACAGCGATGTTAAGCAAATCCTTAAAAGATACCTCAGTTCGGATTGCACTCTGCAACTCGAGTGCATGAAGCTGGAATTACTAGTAATCGTGGATCAGCGTGCCACGGTGAATGCGTTCCCGGGT
>CACLSR010000003.1:0-120000 GCA_902609685.1 uncultured Pelagibacteraceae bacterium | reverse complement strand
ATTGTAATTTCCTTTTCTAATTTGAGTAAGTTCTTAATTAAAAAAATATGAATAGCATCAAAAGAGTTATGTTTTACAATTTTTTTTCTACCTATAATTTCGTAACCAAGTTTTCTTAAAATTTGTTGAAAGTAATTTTTAATTATTCGCACTGAAATTTTTCCATTTCACATTTCTATCTAAGCAATAACTTCCATAAATAAAAACTCTCATTTTTTCTTTAGATAAAAATTTCGATACCCCGTGATAAGAATTTGGTGTAGACATGAAAAAAAACAATTGACCAGCTTTTGGTGGAAAATTAAAAATCTTTTTTGTTTTTTCCAATTCTGGAAATCTCTTTAATTTTTTAATATCATTTTCCTCTTTTTTTAATTTATAGACTTCGAATTGACCTCCATCTTTTTCATCAATGGAATTTAAATAAAGTAAAAAAGAAATTATCCTTGTATCCCTATCTCTGTGTGCATCTCTAAAATATCCATTTTTAGACTTGGAGAAGTCCATATCCAGATTGACAATTTTTTTAAAAAAACTTGAAATAATTTCTGTTTTCCTTAAATATTTGATTAGATTAAAACTTTGTTCGCTAAAATTTTCTTTTGAATAATAGAAATTATTAATCTGTGCCATCCATTTATTAGCACTTGGTAGTTTATCCAAAATATTCTTCATACTTAAATAAAAATTTTCATTATTCATTTTTCCATAAAGTGATAAAAGATAAGGTGATTTTTTAAGATACTCATTAAAATTTTTTGAACCTTTATTTACTCTTTGACGGCCGTCCATAACTATGTCATCAAAATTAGAAATACTCAAAATCTCCTGATAAAGCTTCTCGCAATTTTCTTCATTTATAAATTTATCTATGAAACCTATTGGGTAAGGTGCATCAATTAATTTAAATTCTGAATTTTGTAAATTTAGTTCCATATGATTTTAGATTTTTTTTTACATAATTGAAATCTTCCAAATCATCTACATCAAAACCTGAATTAGATCTACTAACAATTGGTAATGGATCTCTACAAAGCCTATCATTATGGTTAATGTAAATTGATCTTCTAGCTATAATAGCAGCACTATTTAAAACGAATGAATTTAATAAATCTTGAGTCCTGGGCCATTTTTTTTTATTATAGTTGTGAGAGATCCATTTTTTATCCTCCCGATATATAAATTTTTGAATTTTATCTGCTGAGAAAGCGCTTTTAAAATTTTTTTTTTTAGCTTCAATTAAAAATTTTTTCACAAAATTAAAATAATCAATATGATTAAAGAATGGACTAGTGACATGAGTCCATAATATAAAATCTCCTTTACATATTTTAGGTACATGTTTGATAAGTTTATCAAGTGAGTCATCAGTTGATAATTTTTTTTGTCTTTTATGCAATTTTATCCAAGAATATTTTTTTAGTATTTTTATTATTTTATCGTTATCAGTAGACACTATATACTCAAATTTATGATTTAATTTAAATGACACATTTTTAAACTTTTCTAATTGTTTGATTTTTAATTCAGTAAGACCATTTTTAAAGTAGGGCAATTTTTTCAAATTTTTATTGATGATTCTCCTACTTCCTTTTCTGATTGGTAAAAATATACTAATCATATCACCAAAAATTTTCTTGTTTTACTTTTAGATAACTTTTAGTAAGGGTATGAACCTTAACACCTATTTGATTAATTTTTTCTACGCTGTCTTGAGTGTCCTGCATTACTATTCTACCTTTTTCACTTTCAGGATTTCCATCAAAAAATGCAAGAGAAAGTTTTTTTATTTTTAAACTTTCCAGAACCAATCCAGTTAAGTGCAAAGGATTTAATGCAATACTACTCGAAGTCACCAGGTTTTTTTTGTTGTAAAACTTGAAATTTTTAGGAAGAAATTCTTTTTCAGCGATAATTCCATAAAGTTTTATTTTGTTTAATATATTTTTAATTTTGAAGACACTCATTTTTTTTACTTCATTTCCACTTAGAATTAAAATTAATGGATTCTTAATTTTTTTGTTTAATTTTATAAAATTAAAAAGAGCATTGCTCCCACTTAAAATAACTGGCCTCAAATTATCTACTTTATCAAAAAAATAATCGCCATAATCTAAAAGACTTGGTGCCCCTCCAATTAATATAGGAGAATTTTTCTTAGAATTTTTTAGTTTGACTAAGTTTTTAATATTTCTTAATTTGATTTGATCCCTCTTTTTTGTTTGATTTGATATAGCCTTTACAGCTGTTCCGGGGTCCAATCTCCTATTTTGTATAAGCTCCATCATTTGACTTTGTGAAAAACCATTCATTGCAGCGAAAGCATATGCAAAAGAACTCCCCCAATTCATTTTTTTTTTCATTTCATAAAAAATTTCCAATAAATTACTTAATTCAAAACCAGAGATTTTATTATTTTTATCCGAGAAATTTGCCAAAAGTAATTCTGTTTCAGCATTTCCAGCACCCCTCCCCATACCAGTGAATGTAGTATCGGTTACATCGCTTCCAGCTTCATATGCTGCTAAAGAATTTGCTAAAGCTAAACCACAATTATTATGGAAATGAGTTCCAATTTTAATTTTATATAAATTCTTATCTTGAACTTGGTGTAAAAATTTTTCAATCTGTGCAGGAGTAAGAGCACCATAACTATCAACAAAAGATAAGATATCAATATTTTTTGAAATATTTTTAAATAATTTTACAATCATTTTTTCATTATGAATCCACTTACTTAGATACATTAAGTTAACGTTTATACTCAGGTCTTTATATTTATTTGAAATTTTATTGATCATTTTATTTAAATCTTTTATTTTTGATGGTGGAACAGCAAATCTAATTCCATCCAAAACTTTATTTTTATCAAAAAGAAGCTTGTCAAGTTGTTGAAAACTTTTTATCTCTTTAAAATTAACCATAGCAAAAACTTTTTGATCTTTACGAATTATTGATTTTGCTTTTTTTAAGATTTCTTTATTTAGATGATAGAAAAGACCATTTTCATCTTTTACATCTGATAAATATCCTAGCTCAATAATTGATATATTTAGTTTTGATACTGTTTTAAGATAATTTTCAAAAAGATTTTTTGAAAAATTCCAACCAGTGTAATATCCGCCATCTCTAAGTGTGCAGTCTAAAATTTTCATTATTGCGTATTGTTCAACTTTTGAACATTATAAATAAATCCAGCGACTGTAAAGAGATTTTTAAAAAATTAATTTAATCTTTTAAATGTATTGTGGCTAACCGGCCCATCTAATAATTTTTTTAAATTGTTGGTATTTTTATTGATATTTATTGAGTGAAAAATGGTATTTAAATGATAAAAAAATTTGTTCAATATTTTTTTGTTATGATCTATGCACAAATATATTGCGCCGTTAAAAATAAAGCCTTTTTTAAGCATTTCTTGGGTGATGTAGGTTTTAATAACGTTATCTGTGTCATTCTCCACGGAAAAATTTATGATTGCAGGTAAACCAGAAATTTTAATTTTTATTTTTTGTTTTTTTGCAATTTTGATTAATTTTTTTTTGTAATATTTGGCAATTAAATTAATTTTGGTCCATGGTTTGTCTTTCTCCAGAATACTTATTGTCTTAAGTGCAGCTACAAAACCTATTCGTTCACTAAAAAAGGTGCTACTAATGAAACTATCTTGAGCAGAATTCATTATTGTTTTTCTACCTAAAATAGCTGTGATTGAATAACCATTCCCTAAACATTTTCCAAATGTAGCGATGTCTGGATTTATATTAAAAATTTTATGAAATCCTCCCAAACAATGCCTAAATCCAGAGGTACATTCATCAAATATTAATACAATTTTTTTTTCAGTAGCTAATTTTCTTATTTTTTTTAGAAAAATTAAATCTGGTTTTTGATTTCTTGAAAATTCCATAACTATTACCCCAATTTTATGGTTTTTTACAATTTTTTTTAATGCATCAAAATTTTTATATTTAAATGGAAAAACTGTATTTTTCAAATTTTCAGGCACACCATTAGTTTTTAAGTCTTTAAGTAAATGTTCATCCAAATTGTTTCTATTGTTTAAGTTTGATGATAAATACCAATCCTGCCATCCATGATAGCCACAAAATGCAATCTTAAATTTTTTATTATAACATCTTGCTATTCTAAGCGCGATTGCATTTGCCTCTGCACCAGTTTTCGCAAACTTTACGCCTCCTGACCATTTATGTAATTCAACAAGCTTTTTTGCTAAAGTTACTTCCTCCGTGCAATTTAGAGAGGTCATATTCCCCGAATCAATGGCTTTCTTAACTGCCAGGTCAACTTTTTTATTTGAGTACCCTAAAAAGTTTGTGCCCACTCCCATATTAAAATCAAAATATTTTTTATTTTGTAGATCAGTTACAGTACAACCTTTAGAATTTTTAAAATATGTAGGCCATTTTGAAGGTAGAAACATTTCAGGTCTTTTAGATAAAAAATTATTTCCACCCGGAATAAAATTTTTAGCCTCATGCCAAAGTATTTGGCCTGGATTATTGTAAATATTTATACTTCTTTTAAAATCATTGTTTGCTTTAAATAATTTGGGCCTCTTTTCCATCAAAAAGATAACTTCTTCCCATGTAAAATTAATGCGAGGATGAAAGTATTTTATAATTTTTTTAATTAGTAATAAATCTTTTTTAAAATCCAATGTCCATATATTATCTGAAAAATCTTTGTCTAAAGAAACATTAAACTTTTTAATTTTTTTACTTCTTATTAAATAAGGTGTAACATGTTCTATATCGTAAGCATGTTTAGAATTTTTCCATGCAATATGTAGTGCATTTTTATTGAAAACTTCCACATCTAAACCATCTGGATAAGTTCTTGAAATAATATTAGTCAAATAATCAACTTTTTTCTTAAAGAAAAGATTAATGAATTTATCAATTAGCTTTGGATCCATTAATGGGCAATCAGACGTAATTCTAATAATGATGTCACCATTAAAATATTGATTAGCTTTATAATATCTATCTAGTACGTTTGTTTCTGATCCAATAAAATAAGAAATCTTTTTTTTTTGACATAATTTAATTATTTTTTGATCTTTTTTATTTTCTGAGCACGCAACTACTATTTTTGATATTAATTCACTTTTCTTTAATCTTTCAATTAAAAATTCCAAAACAGTAAGTTTGCTATTTATTTTTTTTAAAATTTTTCCAGGAAATCTTGTGGAAGAATATCTGGCTTGTACAATACAAATTACTTTATTTTTTTCCATTTTCTTGGATCGATCAATTTAATATCATGGTTATGAAACATATCAAGATCTTCTGAATTCAATTTTGACTTATTTTTTTTTAGAATCAATTTTATTTGTTCTAATTTATTTATGCCAATTACTATTTTGCTCACAAATTTTTTTTTTAAAACAAAATTTAAACATTCATTGACAGCATTGATATTATTTATTTTTACATAGTCAAACCAACTATTTAGTAATTTATTATCTTTAAAATATTTTTTTTTTAATCTTTTTTTATTTGATAATAGTAATCCCTGCAAAAAAACTGATCTAGCATGTACCTCAATTTTTCTTTTTTTTAATTTTTTTACAATTTTAGCTTGATTGAATCTTTGATCGAAAACATTAAGTGGCAATTGAACCACATCAATTTCAAAACTTTTTAAGATATTATTAAGTTCCTTAGGTGAATAAACTGAAACACCTATTTTTTTAATCAAACCTTTTCTTTTAAGAATTAAAAGATGATTAAATATTTTTTTCCCATTTTTTTTTTGTAAATCGCTTGAATTATGAAATAAAAAATATTCTATTTTATTTTTATTTAAATGATTTAACATATTAAAAAAAAATTCTTGAAATTTATTTTTAGAAGAATATTTTTTTATTACGTTGCTAGATATCTTCATTGAAATTTTCCAATCTTGTAACTTAAAATTAGTAAAGATATTTTTATAACTTTTATATTTGTCCCCTAAATCAATTGTATTTATTCCAGAAAACTTTGCGTGCTTAATGATATTCAGAGATTTTTTTTTTGATTTAGAGGCGTTAGGATTATCAATGCCATATTTGTTGCCAAATTGAGCTGAACCTAATATAAATTTTTTTACTATTTTGTTACGAACCATTATATAAAATAAATATATTTGAAATTTATTTTATGTTCAATATTTGAACAAAAACTTATTATGGTTAATTATAAAAAAACATTAAAATTAGTAGATCAAATACAAAAAATCAGATCAAATAATAATGAAAGTTGGATGGCAATCTTAAAATTAGCATTAAAAAAAGATCCTAAGAATACTTCAAAAATTCTCTCAAAAATCTATAAAGATGATAAAAAAATATCAAATATTGCAAAAAAAATTTTAAAAATAAATAAGTGATTTTTGATTTAAAGCAAACTAAACATCTTAATCAAAAAGATCTTTTAAGTATCCTAAAAATAAAAGATGAAGAGTGGAAATTTGGAATTTTTTCTCAAAAAAAATTTTTTAAAAAGAACATTAAAAAGACCGATATTCATATTTTATTATATAAATCCCCTCAAAAAAAAGAATTAGTTGGATATACTTGCTTTAGATTGAGAGAATTTTTCCTCTTAAAAAAGAAAATTAATTATATGTTGCTTGATGCAATAATAATTAAAAAAAAATTTAAAAAAAAAAGTATGGAAGAGAATTAATGAAGTTTAACAACAAATTAATAAAAAAACAAAAGTTACCATCATTTTTATTTTGTAATCATAAAAATGAAAAATTTTTTCAATTATTTAAATGGAAAAGTGAGCAATCACAAAATTATAAAATCATAAATAATAACAAAAAAAAAAAGGTTTTTATGTCTTATAACAATAAATTTGCAATGAATAAAAAAAATTTTTTTTTTATAAATATCTGAACAGATTAATCTTTTATATTATATTTTTGGTCTTTTGGTTCAATAATAATAATTTCATCTGGTAATTCATAATTAGCAAAATTTTCTCTTAAAACTGTCTTTATTCGGATTTGAGTCTTTTTATCTTTTTTATTAACAAATACTTTTAAAATCATTTTATTTTTTTCAAAAAATTGAATCTTACTTTTTCTAACATAATTTAAAGTATTGATTTTATTTTCAATTGTTGAGGGTTGAATTTTAAAGCCAAATCTCTTTATAATTTTATCTTTCCTTTTGATAATATAATAGAATCCATCTTTATCTACGTAGGCCAAATCTCCCGTTAGGTAAAAATCTTTTTTGAATGATCTAATTGTAAGTTTTTTATCAAATAAATATCCCTTCATTATATTTTTTCCACTTACACCTAATTCGCTAAAATTATCTGTTGTATTTTTAAATAGTTTAAATTTTACACCCTTTATTGGTTTTCCAATACTTTCGATTTTTTTAGAAAGGAATTTTGGTCTCAAACATGATAATCTTGGTGAAGCTTCTGTAGCACCATACATTACAAAAAATTTGTTTTTAAACTTTTTCTCAAGCTGTTTTTTGTAAAAGATATTCAAATTTCCACCAGCTTGAGCTAAAAAATTTATCTTTTTGAAATTTTCTTTAATAAAATTTGTTTTATCTACTAGTATTTCAAAAGTAGATGGTACACCGTAAAAACATGTACAATTATTTTCTTTAATCTCATTAATTATAGAACCAATAAAAGGTGAACTGTGAAAAAAAAAGCTTGAACCAATTTTTAAATGAGAATTCAAAACAGATAAACCAAAAGAGTAACTTAATGGCAAAACTAAATTTACCACATCTTTCTTTTTAATTGGTAAACTATCGATAATTGAGTTGGTGTTAGATATCAAATTTTTATTTGTTAACATCACACCTTTTTTTTTACCCGATGATCCTGAGGTAAATAAGATTAAACAAACATCATAAAAATATTTCTTATTTATTTTTTTTTTAAATTTATTTCTTCTTGAAATTTTATAAAGTTTTTTTCCACCCAAATTAATTATTTCTGGGACAATTTCATAATTTTTATTGAAATTGTCTTTATCGATAAAAAAGTCTGTAAAAAAGATATTTATTTTGTACTTTTCAATTATCTCTAAATGTCTATTAAGTGGTAAACCTTTTTCTAAAATTAAAGCTATATTATTACTTTTAATAATTGCGAGATAATAAATAATGAACTCGTAAGAATTATCAAAACTTATACTTATCAATTGTCTTTTAAATTTCTTAAGGCTTTTTGAAATTAAATTTACATCCTTCAAAAGTTGCAAATAAGTGTAATCTTTATTAACAAAAATTCTTTTTTTTAATCCTTTTTTATCTTTTAAAAGATATTCACAAAAATTCATCTATAAGTAATATTATAGTTTTTTTAACTTTACTGTTCAATAAATGAACGATATAAATTCTTAGATTATGGTCAATTTTACTCATCAAATAACAGATACAAAAGATGTTTTTAAAAAGTTAGGAATTAATAACACTACTTTAACTAGTACTCAAAAACTATTTCTAAACGAAAAAGGTTATTTAATTTTACCACCAACCAAATTTATTCGTGAAAATTTAAAACAGTTGAATAAAATTACAAGTGATTTAATTAAATCCGAAGGAGAAAAAGGAGGATGGGAAGGAAAAGAAAAAAATTATAAAAAAGGAAAATTATTTGAAAATAATTGTGATAGACTTGGCAACTTAATAGACAAAGATCCTCTTTTTGGTGAGCTTATATTAATACCCGAAATTTTGAGTGCTGCACATGAGGTTATTCAAGACGATATTAAAGTTGGAGGTTTAAATTTTAGAAATCCACATAAAGGCTACGGTGAACAAGCAATTCATATTGATTGTATACCGAGGCAATACGAAAAAGAAAAATTTCACGGTGTTGTTTGTTATATTTATTTAGACGAGTCTAGAAAAGAAAATGGTGCTACCAGAATTATTCCCGGGTCTCATAAAAAAATTGGATGGCCTGATAATTATATTAACACCAATGAGCAACAAAAAAATGAGATAAGGGCTGAAACAGAGGCAGGAAGTATTGTGATTTTAAATTTAAACACTTGGCACGCTGGAGCAAAAAATGAAAATGGAAAACCAAGAAAGACTATTTTTATTCAAATTAAAAATAGAGATGAAGGTCAACTTTTAAATTACAAAAAATTTTTAAGTATTCCAACTAAAAATAGACTAAATGATGCTCAAAAATATTTACTCGCAATAAGAGATATTGATCCAACTCAACAAGAAGACAGTGTTAGTGTTGGTCAAATATACAGAGACCAATTTGGCAAAGATAGAGGTGCTATCAAATAGTCCAAATGAACTTCTATAGTAATAAACTATCTTCAGGAAAATATCTTAATGTTATAAATTTAAAAAAAAATTTAAAAAATGAGTTTATACTTAAAAATTTTGGATCTTTTGTTGGAGACAAATCTCTATTTAAATTTTTAACTTGTTATGAGTTATTAAAAAAAGTTAAGGATGTAAAAGGTGACATAATTGAATTCGGAGTTTGGAATGGAAATAATCTTTTAGGTATAAAAAAAATTCACGATTATTTAAAATTAAATAAAAAGATCATAGGATATGATCATTTTAAAGGAATGCCAATAAATTCAAGAGATTTTAAAAGAAATTCATTTACGGGTGATTTGAATTTTTTAAAAAAAATTATTAAGTTTTATAATTTCAAAAATATTAAATTAATAAATGATGACATTTTGAATCTAGATATTCATCTTAAAAAATTTAAAAAATTAAGTTTTATTTATATCGATTGTGATTTGTACTCTACTACTGAAAAAATTTTAAAATTATTAAGCACAAGAATGTCTAAAGGTGGATTAATAGTTTTTGATGAGGGAAATTTAGATCTTAAAAAATCTGGAGAATCCAGAGCATTAAAGGAGTTTTTAATCGACAATAGAAAAAATTTTAAAAAAAAATATTTAAAAAAAAACTATCAACCAGATGTTTATTTAGAAAAAATCAAATAAATGAAAAATAATATGATTAAATGGGCTAAAGATTTATATCCTTTGTGTAGATCATTAATTGGAAAGGGAAATAGAGAAACAATAAAATATTTTAAAAAAATAAATCCTGAATTTAAAATTATTAAGTTTAAATCTAGAACAAAAGTTTTGGACTGGATAATCCCTGATGAGTGGATAATTAATGAGGCGTATTTACAACATGAGAATGGTAAAAAATTTGCTGAGTTTAAAAAATCTAACCTACATATTGTTAGCTACTCTCAACCAATTGACAAATTTTTCAATAAAAAAGATATTCTAAAAAAAATTTTTACTGAAAAATCTATGCCTGACGCAATTCCTTACGTAACATCATATTATAATAAAGATTGGGGATTTTGTTTATCTGAAAAAGAAAAAGAAGATCTTCCAGATGGAAAATATCGTGCTTTCATAGACTCGAAATTTAAAAAGGGTCATTTAGAGGTAGCCGAAGCAGTTTTACCGGGAAAATCAAAAAAAGAAATTTTTTTTAGTAGCTATATCTGCCATCCTTCAATGGCAAATAATGAGTTATCTGGACCTGTATTATTAAATGCATTACTTTTATATATAAAAAAGAATTATAAAAGAAGTAATTATACTTATAGATTTGTTTTACTTCCAGAAACAATTGGATCTATTGCTTATATTTCTAAAAAAATAAAATTACTAAAAAAAAGAGTCATAAGCGGGTATGTATTAACTTGTGTTGGAGATGAAAGGTCATATAGCATAGTTCACACTCCCGATGAGAATACTATCGCAGATTTTTCTTTAAACGCAGCACTTAATGGTTTTAAAAATGTACATAAGTATACTTTTCTCGATAGAGGAAGTGATGAGAGACAATATTGTTCTCCAGGAGTAGATTTACCAGTTTGTTCCTTTTCTAAATCTAAAACTTACCCAGAATACCACACCAGTAAGGATGATTTTAATTTAGTTACGGAGAAAGGTTTAGCTCAATCATTTAAAATAATGAAAAGTATTATAGATGCCTTTGAAATCGGTTTATACCCTAAGTTTAAATATCTATGTGAGCCACAATTAGGTCGAAGAAATCTTTATACTGTAAAATTTTCTAAGAAAAATACTTATAAAAAAGAATTGTACATTAGAAAAAATCTTCTTGCCTATTCAAATGGCAAAAGAAGCATCTTTGAAATTTCAAATATTCTCAATGTATCTCTTAATAATCTTTTAGAGCAATATTTAATATTAAAAAAGTCTGGTGTAATTAATTAATGGATAATATATTTTCTAAAATTGATATTAATGATGGAGATACAGTTCTTGTATCATCAGATATCCTAAGAATATTAATAAATAATAGAAATTTCAAAAATGTAATATCACCAGACAAAATAATAGACATGCTTAAAGATAAAATTGGAAAAAATGGAAATTTATTATTTCCAACTTTTAATTGGGACTTTTGTAAGGGAAACGATTATCATTACAAAACGACAGAATCATTTTGTGGTACCCTTTCAAACATTGCTTTAAAAAGGAATGATTTTCTGAGGACAAAAAATCCGATTTATTCATTTGTAGTTACAGGCAAAGATATGCAATTTATATCCGAATTAGAACATAAAGATTGTTTTAGCCTAAATTCACCTTTTGGTTATTTAATAAGTAAAAAGGCAAAAAATTTGTTTATAGATTTACATTATAGATCTAGAGGTTTCCCTTTTGTACATGTGGTAGAACAAGAAGTTGGGGTAAGCTATAGATATATGAAAAACTTTACAGGTTTTTGTACTGATAAAGATAAAAAAAAAACAAAAAAAACTTATTCAATGTATGTAAGGGATCTAAAAAAAAATATTGGAGCAACTCTTATTAGCGAAAAGTTTGATAAAATTTTGTTAAATAATAATGCATTTCAAAAATTGAAAATTCTAAATAATTCCTCGGAAGTACAAATCATAAATATTAAAGTTGCTTATGATCTTTTAAAAAAAGATCTTGCAAATAATGGGGACTTTATTTTTTCAGTAAAAATAGATGAGTAAATTTAAAAATCATAATCAATCTCCTGACTTATTAAAAAAGAAATATATTTTCCAAAATAAAATGTATTCACTTATTAAGTATCACTCAAAAAATTCAATTGACTATGGAAATTTTATAAAAAAAACTAATTATGATCTTAAAAATAAGAAACTTGAACTATTCCCTTTTTTACCTGTAAGAATTTTTAAGGAAAAAGAACTGATGAGTGTTGATAATAATAAAATTGTAAGAGTCTTACAATCATCAGGGACTACTGGATCAAAGCCATCCAAAATTTTTCTAGATGAGGAAAATTCAAGGAATCAAATAATTGCGCTTAATGAAATTTTTAAACAAATATTTAAAAGTAAAAAAAGATTACCAATGTTAATTTTTGATAAAAAACCCAATCGAAATGATAGTAATTTTAATGCACGATTAGCTGCAATACATGGATTTTCTTTATTTGGTAAAGATCCTCTTTTTTTAATTGATGAAAAGAATAACATTAAAGTTCATGAACTTGATAAATTTTTACTGAAAAATAAATCAAAAGATTTTTTAATGTTTGGTTTTACTAGTATTGTTTATGAGCACCTCATTCAAAAAGAGATTATTAAGAACATGAATAAAGAATTTTCAAAAGGAATTCTGATACATGGTGGTGGTTGGAAGAAAATGGAAAATTTAAAAATAAGTAATTATAAATTAAAAGAGACTTTAAAAAAAAATTATGGTTTAAAAAAAATTTACAATTATTATGGTTTAGTTGAGCAAACTGGTTCAATTTTTTTTGAATGTGAAAAATGTTCAAATTTTGTAACAACTAAATATTCTGAAATTTTAATAAGAGATAGACATTTTAAAATTCTTGGTAAAAATAAAAAAGGATTTGTTCAATTATTATCCTTATTACCTTCAAGCTACCCAGGTCATTCGATACTTACTGATGACATAGGTGAAATTAAAATTAATAAAGAGTGTGAATGTTTTTTTAAAGGCACTCAATTTATAATACATGGAAGAGTTCTTAAATCTGAACTTAGGGGTTGTAGTGATACTATATGAATAATATTAATTTTTTAGTAGGTAAAAAAACTTTCAAAAAAAAACTTTTGAAACCTTATGATAAAGAAATATGTAGTTTTCTAGAAACGTTTTCAAGTGAGCTTAATAAAGTAAAAAATTTAAATTTATATCCAGATATAAAAACTCTGTCCTTTTTTTGCAGAGCAAAAAATATAGAAAAATTTAAAAAAAATTTCTTTAAAAATAATATTGATTTGAGATCAGGTTTAGGTTTGGTCTTTCATATCACACCCTCTAATGTTCCAATAAATTTTGCATATTCTCTAATATTTGGTCTTCTTACAGGTAACTCTAATATCATCAAAGTTCCATCTCAAAACTTCGTACAAATAAAGATTATTTGTGATGCTATAAATAAAGTTTTAAAAAAAGGATTTAACAATATTAAAAAAATGATTCAAATAGTTAGATATCAAGATAACGATGAATTTACGAAAATTGCATCTCTAAATTGTGACGTACGAATTATATGGGGTGGAGATAATACAATAAAAAAAATTCGAAGTTTTGAAATTAATCCTAGAGCTTTTGATTTATCATTTGCTGATAGATACTCTCTTAGTATTATTAATACACAAAAACTAATTTCTTTAAAATCCTTTGAAGCAAGACGACTCGCAGAAAAATTTTATAATGATACCTATTTAGTAGACCAAAATGCTTGCTCATCGCCACATCTAATTATTTGGTTTGGTGAGAACAATCAAATAGTTAAAGATAAATTTTGGTTAAATTTAAGCAATGTTGTCGACAAAAAATATGATCTAACAGATGATATGAGTATGGATAAATATACAAAATTTTGCAAAGAGGCTTTTTCAAATAAGTTAGGATCTTTTAAAAAATACAAAAATAATGTTTATACATTAAATCTTAGAGATATAAAAAAAGACATAGATCTTTTAAGAGGGAATTATGGTTTTTTTTATCAGATAAACTCAAAAAATCTTAAGTTTTTAAACAAAGTTATAAATAAGAAAGTTCAAACTCTAACATATTATGGTTTTCAAAAAAAATTTTTTCAAAAATTTTTTAATAACAACTTATTAGAAGGAATAGATAGGGTCGTTCCAATAGGTCAAGCATTAAATCTTGATTTAGTTTGGGATGGGTATGACCTAAATAAAACATTAACTCGAATAATCGATATACGATGAAGTTGAAGTTGAACAAAAAATTGATATATGAATATCAGCAAAATAGAGAACCATATTTACTCATTGATGAGGCTTCCGAGGTTATTCCAGGAAAAAGTGCCAAAGGTTTTAAAATTTTAAAAAAAGATGAGTGGTTTTTTAAAGTTCATTGGCCTGATGACCCGAACATGCCAGGTATGCTTCAGATAGAATCTTTAGTTCAAATGTGTGCTCTTGCAATTTTAACATTACCAGATAATAAGGGAAAAATTGTTTATTTGACCTCAGCTAATAATTTAAAGTTTTTAAAAAAAATTTTACCGGACACTAAACTTGAAATGGTTACAGAAATAAAATCATTTAAAAGAGGTTTAGCTATTTGTCAAGGAGAAGGGTTTGTAAAAAATGAATTGGTTTGCAAAGCTGAATTTAATTTAGTATTGCCAGGTGAAATAAGAAAGTATAGTTTAAAGTAATTTATTTTTATGCCTATAGCTTCATCACTTTTAAATAAGCCTAGATTAGTTAAAAAATTGAAAGATTTTTATGATTATGTTAATAAAAATGACGGTAAGGTTGGTACAAAAACTAGAGGTATAGATTTAAATTTCAATAATGCTTGCAATTTAAGATGTAAATATTGTTTTACAAATTCTCCAAAAGGAGATCACGTTAAAGAATATCTTGATATAGGCGCAATAAAAAAATTAGCTGATGAGGCTGATGAGTTAGGATATTTTGAGTTTGATCTTCAGGGTGGAGAGCTTTTACTTCAACCAAAAAAATTATTTCAAGTTTTAGAAGCAATTAAACCTGAGAGATTTTATATGTACTTAACCACCAATGGTTTCTATTTAGATGAGTCAATGGCAAAACGATTAGCTGAATACAAAGTGAGCAGAGTATCAGTCAGTATAGATAGTATGGATGAAAAAATTCATGATGAAATTAGAGGAAGAAAAGAATCTTGGAAAAGAGCAATAGCAGCTTTAGAGCATGTTAAAAATGCGGGAATGGATCCTTACTTAAATATTACAGTGGGACACTATAACGCCAACACTGAGCATTTTAAGCAGCTACTAGATTACTCAAAACAAAAAAGGTACAAGACACTTCTTAATGTAGCTGTGCCTTCTGGTATGTGGCAAAACGCTGAAGGCATTATTTGTGATGATAAGGATAGAGAATATTTAAGGAAAATTAGAAAAGAATATAAAAATTTAGTTAGAAATGTTTGGAATCCTTTTGATAAGAATCACGAAAAAATTCTTGGCTGTACCACAGTTAATAGAGTTTACGTAACACCAATTGGAGATGTTTTGGTTTGCCCATATGTACATATCAAAATTGGTAATATTTTTGAAAAATCGTTAAAAGAAATTATTGAACACGGGTTTAGAATTAAATATTTCAGAAACCACAGCGATTTATGTTTAGCTGGAGAAGATAAAGAGTTCATTAGAAAGTTTATGACTAAAAGTGGACAAACAATATTTAAACCTGCTCTTGCCGAGGATATTTTTAGTAAAGAAGATTACATAGAGTAAAATGTTAAAAAAGAAAATAGCTGTTCTTACAGGTTCTAGCAGGGGTATTGGAAAAGAAATTTTAAAATTACTTGCTGAAAATAATGCTGATATAATTGCTTGTTCAAGAAATGAAGATGAAAAACACATAACTTTTATTGAGGAACTTAAAAAAAAAAATAATGTTAATATTGAACCAATTTTCTTTGATTTGGCAAATTTAGATCAAGTAAAAGAAAAAGCACTAGGGATTGTAAAAAAATACAATAAGATAGATGTTTTGATTAATAATGCAGGTACTATTCATACTGCGTTATTTCAAATGACAACTTTAAAAAATTTTAAAGAGATATATGAAACAAACTTTTTTTCCGTAGTCCAATTAACTCAAATTATTTTAAAATCAATGCTACCTCATAAAAATGGAAGTATAATTAATATTTCGTCTACCTCAGCATTTGATAGTAATGTTGGAAGAAGTGCTTATTCAGCATCAAAACTATCTTTGGTATCATTAACTAAATCTTTATCTTCTGAGCTTGGGAGACATAATATTAGAGTTAATAGCATAGCCCCAGGTTTAACTGAGACAGATATGGCAATACAAAATACTAAAAAAGAACTTATGAACGAGATTATCGAGAGATCTTCACTTAAAAGAATAGGCAAACCAAAAGATATAGCTAACTCTGTTTTATTTTTATCATCTGATTTATCCTCCTTTATAACAGGACAAACAATCAGAGTAGATGGTGGAATGCAATGAAGAGTTCTTCACAGGAATCAATAAATAAAATAAAAATTTTTGCTTTAAATATCAGAAAAAAAATTTTAGATATGTCTTTGATTGCTGGAGCTGATAGCTCACATTTTGGCGGAGCTTTATCAATTGTAGAAATTGTTTCAGTTTTATTTTCTGATATAATGAGAATTAATAAAGAAAATCCTTTGTGGGAGGATAGAGATAGATTTATTTTAAGCAAAGGTCATGCTTGTTTAGCATATTATGCTGCATTGAGTGAAATTGGATATATTTCTAATGATGAATTAAAAACTTTTGAAAAAAATGAGTCAAATTTACTTGGTCATCCTGTAATTAATAGAAATTTAGGTATTGAATTTTCTAATGGATCTTTGGGCATGGGTCTTTCACTTGGTATTGGCGTTTGTTTAGGATTAAAAAAAAAAAATATGAAAAATCAAGTTTATGTTGTTTTAGGTGATGGAGAATGTAACGAAGGTTCAATATGGGAGGGAGCTATGTCGGCATCTAACTTTAATTTAGAAAATTTAACTGTGTTAGTTGACCATAATAAATTTCAGCAAACAGGATCTAATGATGAAATTATGAAACTTGATAATTTAAGAGAAAAATGGATCAGCTTTGGTTGGGAGACAATTGAGATTGATGGTCATGATATTGAGAAGTTAAAATACTTTCTAGCAAAAGATAAGGAGAAAAAACCTAGGGCAATTATTGCAAATACAATTAAGGGCAAAGGATTTTCGTTTTCAGAGAATAATAATTCATGGCACCATGCTGTTATGACTAAAAAATTTTATGATCAGGCTAAAGAGGAATTAGAGAAAAATTTTAAACTTTAAAATAATGGATATTAACGATAAAAGCATAAAGATGTTCTCTACCATTGGACCTAGGGCTACATTAGGTCTTTCTGCGCTTGAAATAGCAAAAAATGACAAAGATCTGGTTGTTTTAACTTGTGATGTTTCAACATCAGCTGGTTTAGATAGGTTTAGAAAAACTTTTCCAGATAAGTATTTTGATCTTGGTATTGCTGAACAAAATATGATTGGTGTCGCCACTGGCCTTGCAAGTGAGAATTATAAAGTTTTGACTACAACATTTGCACCATTCCAGACCATGAGATGTTGTGAACAAATAAAAGTTAATTTAGGCTATATGAAACAAAAAATTTGCATGGTTGGAATAGCAAGCGGATTAGTATTAGGTACATTAGGATATACTCATTGCTGTATAGAGGATGTTGGGATCCTCAGGTCTATTCCAGGAATAACGATTATTTCTCCATCTGATTCTTTAGAAACATATAAGTCTCTTGAAAAAGCATTAAAGCATCCGGGACCAACATATATTCGATTAACTGGAAAATCCAACAATCCTATAGTAAATAAAACTGATTATAATTTTGAAATTGGGAAATCTATAACAATTAAAAATGGAAAAGATGTTACCTTGTTTGCCTCTGGATCTATGGTTTTCCAATCATTACAGGCAGCTTTAATATTAGAACAAAATAAGATTTCAACTAAAGTTGTAAATATGCATACAATAAAGCCTCTGGATAAAGAAATAATAGAAAACTCTTTAGAGAGTGAGTTATTAGCAACTGTTGAGGAACATAATGTAATGGGTGGTTTAGGCAGTGCAGTTTCAGAATTTTTAACTACAAAACAAAAAAAACCAAAACAAATTTTTATTGGTGTTAAAGATATTTATGATAAAGGGGGAGAATATGAGTATTTACTTAATAAACATGATCTAACTGGTGAATCAATAGCAAAAAAAGTCATGTTAGAAATGCAATAAGATTTAATGTGTTCAACTATTGAACATTTTTGAAAAATATATTATAGTTCTTAAGTTTATGAAATTAAAAAAAACAAACACTGAAATTATTAATGAAATAAAAGAGAAGGGTTTTTGTATCTTGGAAAATTGTTTTAACCAAGATGATCTAAAAAAAATGAGAGACTCTCTACTAGATGCACTTAACTATATCCAACCTAATGGCGAAACTGACTTACAAAAAAAATATTATCAAGTTAGAAACTTCGATCGAAAGTTAAAAGGAAATTGGTATGATATTGCTGGTAGAGATATAAATTTATTGCAAAAATTACATTCACCCTCTCTAGTGAGTATTGTAAAACAATATTTTAACTCAAAAGTAATATATTCGGGTAGACCATGTATTGGTGTATACGATGACGAGAACATTCACTTACTTGAACCTCATCAAGAAACATCTCAATTATCTGTTGATAGCTTGCTATTTTGGGCTCCTTTATATGACACAAATAAAAATAATGGTGGTTTAGCTGTTTATGAAAATTCGCATAAGCATGGATATTTTGATCATACTCTTGATCATCCTGATGGCAACAAAGGATGGACAAAACAATATACGCATGTAAGTAAAGAAATATCATCGAAGTTTAAACGTAAAGAACTCGAAGTCAATGCTGGCTCAGCAGTTTTAATGATCTCATCATGTTTACATTGTGGTTATCCTAATAAGACTAAAGATTCAGTAAGAATTACTGTTTGTGAAAGATTTAATCCACTTCAAAAGATACCATTTCTTAGAGATCCCAAGGCTCCTTTGAAAATTCCTTTTACTGGTATCGATTATAATAAAATTACAGATTAATTTTTTATCAATATGAATAACAAAGAAAGATATAAAGAAGTATTTGTAAATTCCCTTGCTCTCAAAGATGATTTTAGTGAAGAATTAAAATATAATGATATACCAGAGTGGGATTCGATTGGACATATGACATTGATGTCTGGATTAGAGGAAAGTTTTAAAATTACCTTAGAGACAGACGATATTATTGATTTTAGTTCCTTCAAAAAAGGAATGGATATATTAAAGAAATATAAAGTAGATTTTTAAATTTTCAAAAAAAAGCAATAATACTTGACTGTTCAAATTTTGAACGATAAATTTAATTATGAAAAAAGATGACCAAGATTTTTTAGATTTACTCATTAAGATTGATAAAAATCCTAAATATTCCCAGAGAAAACTTGCAGGTGAATTAGGTTTTAGCTTAGGTAAACTAAACTACTGTTTAAAAGCATTAAAAGATAAAGGTTTGGTGAAGATTAATAATTTCCAAAAAAACCCGAATAAATCTAATTATTTCTATATTCTCACCCCATCAGGAATTAAAGAGAAAACTAAACTTACATTAAATTTTATGAAAAGAAAAATGAAAGAATATGAGGAATTAAAAAGAAACATAAAATAAAATTAATGTTTAATAATAAAAATATTTTAATAACAGGTGGCACAGGATCATTCGGTTCGCTATTTGTTGAAAAAATATTAAAGAAGTACAATCCAAAAAGATTAATCATATATTCAAGGGATGAACTAAAACAATCCCTAATGGCAAAAAAAATACGTCATCCAAGTATTAGATTTTTCATTGGCGATGTGAGAGATTGTAACAGGCTCGAATTAGCAATGGAAGGAGTGGATTATGTTGTGCATGCAGCTGCTTTAAAACAAGTAGATGCAGCAGAATATAATCCAATGGAGTGTATTAAAACTAATGTCAATGGGGCAGAAAACGTAGTCAAAGCTGCGTTAAGAAATAACGTTAAAAAAACTATAGCACTATCAACTGATAAAGCATCTGATCCGGTTAATCTTTATGGAGCAACCAAACTAACCTCGGATAAAATTTTTAGCTCTGCAAATAATATTGTTGGAAAAAAGAAAATAAGATTCTCAATTGTTAGATATGGAAACGTTGTGGGATCAAGAGGGTCAGTTGTTCAAATATTTGATCAATTAAAAAAAAGTGGCTCAAAATATTTTCCAATTACTGATAATAGAATGACGAGATTCTGGATTACGCTTGATGAAGCGGTAAATTTTGTATTCTCTTGTTTTCCAAGAATGGTTGGAGGCGAAATTTTTATTCCAAAAATTCCATCTATTAAGATAGTTGATCTAGCAAAAGCTATGGATAAAAAAAAAATTAACAAAATAGTTGGAATTAGATCAGGTGAAAAACTACATGAAAAAATGATATCAGCTAACGAGTCACATTTAACGCTCGATTATAAAAATTATTATATAATATCTCCAAGTATTAAGTTTGAAAAGAAAGTTAATTATTCAAAAAACAATCTTGGCGAAAAGGGTAAAAAAGTTAAAGAAAATTTTGAATATACATCGGATAAAAATCCATCTTTCTTAAACATAGACAAAATAAAAAAAATTAACAAAAAAGAGGGTTTTTAAATTTATATGATACCTTACGGAAGACATCATATTGATAAAGATGATCTTTTAGCAGTCAATAAAGTTTTAAAAAGTAATTTTCTTACTCAAGGCCCATTAATTAAAAAATTTGAAGGTTTAATATCAAAGTTTGTTGGTTCCAAATATGCAGTTGTAGTGTCAAGTTGTACGGCAGGTCTGCATTTAGCCTCAATTATTTCTGAAAATACAAAAGGAAAAAAATTACTTACTTCACCAATTTCTTTTGTTTCTACCGCAAACTCTTCATTGTTCACTGGAGGGGATGTAGCTTTTGCTGATATTGAAGAAGAGACTGGAAATATTTCAATTGAAAGCGTAAGAACGATTTTAAATAAGTTTAAAATTAATTCTATTTCACCTGTTCATTTTGGAGGTCTTCCTTGTGATATGATCTCAATACGTAGGTTAGCAAAGAAAAAAAATATTACTATTTATGAAGATGCGGCTCACTCTTTTGGTGCAAAGTACGACAAAAAAAATAGAGTAGGATCATGTAAATATTCAGATATGACGGTTTTTTCTTTCCACCCTGTCAAATCTATAGCGACAGGTGAGGGAGGTTGCATAACAACAAATAATAAAAAAATTTATGATAGGTTGATTAAATTGAGAAGCCATGGAATAGAAAAAATTGAAAAAAATTTTTTTATAAAAAGCCAAAAAAATCAGCCTTGGTACTATGAGATGCAAGAGCTTGGATATCATTACAGGTCAACTGATATTCAGTGTGCCCTTGGGATTTCTCAATTAAAAAAAATTAATAAATTTTTAGTTAAAAGAAAAAAAATTGCTAAATTTTACGATAATAAATTTTCAGATTTAACAAATGCAACTCCGCTACAAATAAATAAAAGGGAAAATAGTAGCAATCATTTATATATTTTGCTCATTGATTTTAAAAAAATAAATATTTCTAGGTCTGATGTAATGAAAAAATTGCGAAAGGCAGGTATAAATACTCAAGTCCACTATATTCCTATTACACAACATCCATTTTATAAAAAAAAAAAATTGAATAATAAATTAAATAATACTGAAAATTTTTATAACAAAGCTTTATCTATTCCAATTTTTTATGATTTAAAGGATAAAGAACAGGAACACATTGTGCATCATATAAAAAAGATAATTAAATAAATGGCTAAGGTATTTAAATTCCCATTTTTTGTAGCAGAAATCTCGGCAAATCATAATGGGAGTTATCTTAGAGCAAAAAAATTAATTAAACTTGCAAAAGATTCAGGAGCTGATGCAGTAAAACTTCAAACGTTTAAACCTGAAACAATGACAATCAATAGTGACAATAAGTATTTTAAAATCAAGGAAGGATTATGGAAAGGAAATAATTTATGGGATCTCTATAAAAAAGCCCAGACACCTTATGAATGGCATAAAGATCTTTTTAATTATGCAAAAACAATTGGGATCAAATGTTTTAGCACACCTTTCGATGAGACAGCGGTAGATTTTTTAGAGTCATTAGAATGTCCAATTTATAAAATTGCATCTTTTGAAATGCAGGATCTTCCATTGATAAAAAAAGTTGCGATGACAAAAAAACCAATAATTATATCAACGGGTATGGCAAACCTTAAAGAAATTGAAATAGCTTACAATTTTGCAAAAAAAAATGGAGCAAGAAATATTGCTCTTTTATATTGTGTTAGCAATTATCCATCAAAAAATTCTGATTTTAACTTAAATAATATTAAAATTTTGAAAAAAAAATTCAATTGCACTATTGGTTTTTCTGATCATAGTCAAAATGATTTAGTTGCTTTTTCAGCAGTTTCAGCTGGAGCCCAAATTGTAGAAAAGCACATTGCACTTGGTGGACAAAAAAAAGGCTTAGATATAAAATTTTCATTAAAGGGGAGAGAAATAAAGAAATTTTCAACAAAGATTAATTTAGCGAAAAACCTTATTGGAAAGGATTATTTCAGTAGATCAAAAAGTGAGAATAGAAGTAAAAAATTTAGAAGATCTATATTTGTTATTAAGAATATTAAAAAAGGTGAGCAGTTCACTACAAATAACATCAAGAGTATTAGACCCGGATATGGTTTATCACCAATTAATTTTGACAAAATTTTAAAAAAAAGATCTCCACAAAATATAAATGAGGGAATTCCCTTGACTAGAAAAATTTTTAAAAAGGTAAAAATTAAATTTTTTTAATTTATAAATAAAATGAAATATACATTAGTCTGCGATTCTGAAGAGATTAATTGGCCAAAAAATGAAAATTTATATTATATGGGTTATTGGTGCCTTGAAAAAAAAAACCAGTCTTTTCAAAACTTAGATGACTTTAAGATAATTAACTGTAAGGAAAGAAATGATAAAGAAATAAAGGAGGATTTAAGTGAAATAAATAATTTATACTTTGCCCTGATTGATGATTTTACAATTCTTTTAAATAAATTACATAAAAAAAATTTTTCAAAAAAATTTTGGGAAATATTGATAGGGCCATGGACAAAACTTTTTTTAGGTATAGTTCATGAAAGATATATTAGTATTAAAAAGGTTTTGACTGTTAAAGAAATCGAAAAAATTATTTTGGTTGATTATACAAAATCAGATTTAGCAAGTAACAATGTTAATGACTTAACGGATAAAGCCTCAAATGACATAAATCAATGGAATACAGTCTTATACACTATTCTATATGAATTCTTAAATGATAGTAATCCACACAAAATTGAAAAATTAAAAATTATAAAAAAAAAAAATATACAAAAAAAAAATAAAAAAAACTTAAAATATTTCGTTATTTCTTTTTTAAATAAATTAAATAACTTTAATTTAGTAAAAAGGGATTTTTTCATTTATCAATTTGATTTAAGATTAAAGGATCTTTTATACCTTTTTTTTTCTTTAAAACAATTTCCTACAATTTTGTCAGAAAACTATTGTATTAAAAAAGAAATCAATATCAAATTAAGAGAAAAATTAAATTTTGAAAAAGAAAATATCTCTGAATACGAAAGTTTTGTAAGAGAAAATTTAAAATATTTTTTACCTACCGATATTATTGAAAATTTTGATTACTTAATCTCAGAAATGGAAAAAAAAAACTGGCCAAAAAATCCAAAATATATTTTTACTTCATTTGGGTATCATGGTAATGAAATTTTCCAAATTTATTTAGCTACTAAAACTGAAAAAAAAGCAAAATATATTTTACATCAACATGGCTCAAATTATTTCACAGGAAAAAATACTATAGTCGATAGTGGATTTTATAATTGTGACAGATTTATTTCTTGGGGCAATCCAAAAAATAAAAAGTGTATATCGTTTTTTAATACAAAAAATCTCGATATTGATATTGATAATAAAATAGGAGAGAAAATTTTATTTTTTGGACCAAAAATGTCACCGAATAGAAAAAGACCTTTTGATGAGTATGGTAAAATAATAAGAGATAGTATTTTTTTAGAAAAAATTATGAATAGTGTAAACGATAATTTAAAAAAAAAGTCAGTTTTAAAATTATATAATCTAGGTGAGCAATCAAGATATCTTGAGGAAAAAATATTAAAAGAAATAATATTTAAGAATAATAAATTTGATATTAAAAGATCTAGGATTAATCAAGAGCTAATTGATGACTCTAGAATCCTAATTCACATTGGCGATGGAACAGCTTTTCTAGAAAGTCTGGCAATTAAAAAACCTACTGTTTGTTTCCTGGAAAATCTCAATTGGATAAGAGATGAGGTGAGAAAAGATTATGAGGAATTGATAGAAGCAAAAATTATTTTTACCAAAGATGTGGAACTATCAAATCATATAAATAAGGTTTATTCCAACATTGAAAAATGGTGGCATGATAAAAATGTTGAAATGGCAAGAAATAAATTTTGTGAAAAATATTCAAAAACAGCGCCACAAAAAGGAATAAATGAAATTTCTAAATTAATGGAAGAAATTATAAATGGAAGATATAATTAAGAAATTTAAAAGCGATAAAAAAAATAATAATTCATATTTAGTTTCTAGAAAAATTTATAAAAAAACCATCTTATTATCAAATACTGATACCTCTAAACAAATGATAAATGGATTTTCGAAAATTTTTGGCATACCAAATAATGTTTTAAAAACAAAATATAGAAAACTGATTCATGATTCATTTGATTATAATACTTCAAAGTTTAGTAATAAGATATTTATTTTTTATATTCTTCTTGAGACTGTAAAAAGCTTAGTATTATTTCTCATTTTATTTTTTTCAAAAAAAAATGATGTTAAAAAAAAATATGATTTTATAATTAATGGTATAGGAGATAAGAGATCCTACGAAAGATATGAAAAACTAATTGAAAAATTTTCTTCATCATTGGTAATTTCAAATATAGATCTTAATAAAAAAAGTAACGAGGTAAATTTTTTAAAACTAAGAAAATATCAACGCATAAATGAAAAGGCAATAAAAGGAAAAAAAATGACTTTATTTTTTCTTTTTATAGCAATTTATATAAAATCTCTTTGTAAAAATTTTAATTACATTTATTTCTACAATATATTGTTTTACTCAATAATAAAAAATTTTTCTATTTTTTATAATAATAGGGCAAAATATTTTATGGAGGATAGATTTTATAATACGTGTAGTATTAGAAATTATTACTTTAAAAAATTTGGAGGCAAAGTAACAACAACCCCACAAAAAAATATAGTAGAAACTTGTATAAGCTTTTTTGTAGATATTGATACTTTTTTTTCATTAGCTGATGAAAAATTTTCAATCAAAAGATTAAGAGAATTTGGTGGCAGGGTAGACAGAAGTTATCCTATAGGTTCCTTTTTTTTAGAACATGACTGGTACCGAAAAAAGAAAGACCTTAAAAAAGTCCGTAAAAATGATATCCTAATCATGGGCTTAAATCCAAATACTTGGTTATATCTCAACAATCTAAATTTTGAAAATCATGAATTAATATCTAGAAAATGGATAAAAGACATATCAAAACTTTACCCAAAACTAAAAGTAATGGTGAAACACCATGCAAATTTAAAACAAAATGAATATGAAAAAAAGTTTTTTAATGGTTCCAATATTATTACAAAAATCAAGCCTAATTCTAATAATTATAGTTATGGATATATTTTCAAAAGTGAAATAATTTTCTCTTTTGCTTCTACAACAATTCTTGAAGCTATTAGCATGGGTAAACAAGGTTTTTTTATTGATCCTGGAAATGGTTCAAAAAACTTTTTCTATAAATTAAACAATTTGAAAAATATTAGGATTAAGTCTTTTGCTGATTTTAAAAATTTAATTGAAAAAAGTTTATTTTATAAAACTAAAAAAAAATTTAATAAGGATAAATACTGTTTAAAAAGTGATAAAGTGAGTAGTCGAGTTTTTAATTATTATAAAAAAATAAAATAATGTCAAAAATTCTTAAAAACATAATTTTTCTTTTAGATAAAAAAGATAGAAAAAAAGTAAAAATATTGGTTTTACTTACTTTTATAGCAGCAATATTAGAAAGTATTGGTTTAGCAGCTTTTATCCCAATAATTGAATTTGTTTCTGGAGAGAAAGTAATAGGGATGAGCCAATATTTTGAAAATTTAAAAATCACAAGCTTAACAAAAATAAATCCAATATTTTTATTTGTAAGCATGTTATTTTTTATTTTTTTAATTAAAAACTTTTATCTTGTATTTTTTTACTGGTATGAAAGTAAGTTTGTTTTTCAAGCAAAAGCGAATGTAATTAATAATTTATTTAAAAACTATATTTTTAAAAACTATAATTTTCATGTAAATAAAAATTCGTCAAAATTAGTATCAAATTTAACTGTAGAAACTGATATTTTTGAAAATAGCTTAAGTTCTTTAATTACAATTATAGTTGAAAGTATTTTATTAATAATTTTATTTGGATTTATATTTTTTTTAAATCCTGTTATTTCAGCTGTATTATTTTCATTCTCTTTTTTTTTCTTATATTCGACATATACAATTTTAAAAAAAAGAACAAAAAAACTTGGTGGTGACAGGGTTGAGATAGATGCAGTTAGACAAAAAACTCTACAACAATCTTTTAATGGAATTAAAGAAATAATTGTTTTTAACAATAGAGAATATTTCGTAAAAAATTTTCATAAACTCATAGAAAATATAAAAAGTTTTATTATTAAATTTACATTTATTAATAAACTTCAAAAAATTTTAGTTGAAATGTTTGTGATAATTTCAATAATTTTTTTTATAATTTTATTAGTTTTTCAAGGATTTGATTATTCAAAAATAACTGCTTTAATTGGAGTATATTTGTTAGCGATAATAAAGATTATTCCATCAATAAATAAGACTGTTACCGCAATTAATTACTTACAATATGCGTCCAAATCTGTTCAAACACTAAATCAAGAAATGTATTTTGAGGATCGGGAGAATATGATTGAACAAACTTCCTCTAATAATTTGATAATTGACTTTGATAAAAAGATAAATTTTGTCAATGTGAGTTTTAATTATTCAAAAAAAAATATTTTGCGGAATGTAAATTTTGAAATAAAGAAAAATAGCTTTATAGGATTAATAGGTGAGACAGGAAGTGGAAAAAGTACATTATGTAATCTATTATTAGGTTTATATAAACCAATTTCCGGTCAAATACTTTCAGACGATGAAAATATTTTTAAAAACCCCAGGTCATATCAAAATTTAATTGGTTATGTTCCTCAAAACATATTCCTCTTAGATGATACAATAAAAAATAATATTGCATTTGGGATTGATGAAAAAGATATTTCAGAAAAAAATATTATTGAAACAATAAAATACTCTTCTCTAGAAAATTTTGTTAGCAAGTTACCAAATAAGATAAATCAAATAGTTGGCGAGAGGGGTGTTAAAATTTCAGGAGGTGAAAAACAAAGAATTGGTATTGCTAGAGCTTTATACAGAAACCCTAAATTATTAGTTTTAGATGAGCCAACCAGCGCTTTGGATGGAGATACTGAAAAAAAAATAATTAATGAAATTGAATCATTTAAAAATGATAAAACAATATTTTTAATTACACATAAAATGGAAAATTTAAAAAACGCTGATCACATTTTCAAAATAGAGAACAATAAATTGTTAAAAATTAAATAAATTTGACAGCTGAAATTTATGTGTTATGTTCAAAAATTGAACAACCATGATCATAACTTTTAATTAATCTTTAATTCATGATTATAAAAGACAAAAATATACCAAGAAAAAATAAAGTTACTGAAGATAGATTAGATTTTTATAGTCAGAAAAAAGTTCCTTTAATGTCAGTCATTGAAATAAGTAATTCCGGTATGTGTAATAGAAAATGCTCATTTTGTCCAAGAAGTGATCCTAATTATCAAGATGTAAATGAATTTATATCTGACGAGCTGCATCACAAAATTTTTTCTGAATTGTCAAATCTAAAATATAAAGGAATGGTAATTTATTCTGGTTATGTCGAACCTCTATTACATAAAAAAATTTACGAAAATATTATTGAGGCAAGAAATTTTTTACCCAATGCTCAAATTGAGCTGATAACCAATGGTGACGTTTTGAATAAAGATAGATTAATTAAATTGTTTAATGCGGGGCTGTCTACTTTACTAATTAGTGTTTACGATGGACCAAAGGAGGAAAAACAATTTTACAATCTTTGTCAAGATGCTGGTTTACGCAAAGATCAATATGTAATTCGAAATAGATACATGCCAGAAGAATTAGATTTTGGATTAAATATAAGTAACAGAAGTGGAACTCTTACAAATGCTGAGTATAGCATTCCAGCATTGAAAAAATCCTTAAAAACTAAATGTAATTATCCAGCCTATAATTTTTTTATTGATTATAATGGTGATGTTCAAATGTGTTCACACGATTGGGCGAAGAAATTTATTGCAGGTAATGTAAAAAAACAAAAAATAATAGATATCTGGTTGAATCAAAAGTTCCAATTTGCAAGAAAAAAACTTTTATCTGCAGATAGAAATTTTTCACCATGTAATAAATGTGATGTATCAGGTGAACTAATTGGCAAAAAACACGCAAATGAATGGAACAAAATTAATGAAAAATTGGTTACAAAAAATTCATAGACTAAGTCCAGATATTATTGATAGGTCAAAATATTTAAGATTAGACAAGAACGAAAGAGTAATACCTTTTGATAAAGAACTTATTAGGTTCTTAAAAAAAAAACTCAACTCATTTTACTTATCTGCATATCCAAATACTTTAAAAATAAAAAAACTTATCGCTAAACAGATTAAAGTAAAAGAACAAATGATTTATTTATCTGCAGGTTCTGATATTTCACTGAAAACGTGCTTTGAACTTTTTACAAAAAAAAATGATACTATAATAGTTATTAACCCTACTTTTGGAATGGTAAATGTATATTCTAATATTTATGGCTTGAAAACTATTAAGATTGGTTACAACAAAAAACTTGAACTCGATTATAAAAGATTATTTAAAAGCTTAACAAAAAAAATTTCCCTCATTATTTTAGCTAATCCAAATAGTCCAACTGGGACTATTATTCCAAAAAAAACTATGATTAAAATTTTTATGAAAACAAAGAAACTTAATATACCTCTTGTAATTGATGAGGCTTATGAAGGTTTTTATGAAAAAAATTATGTCGAATTTGTTAAAAAATATAAAAACTTAATAATTACAAGAACTTTCTCTAAATCATTTGGTTTAGCAGGTCTGAGAGCGGGATATGCTGTAACAAACTCAAATTATGCAAATTTGATGAACAAATTTCGGCCTATGTATGAAATAAATTCAATATCATGTTTGGTAATAGAATATTGTTTAAAAAATTACTCGTTAGTAAAAAGACACATTAAAGAAGTTAAGCATTCAAAGAATTATCTAGCGAAAGAACTTAAAAAATTGAACATTGATTTTATAGATACATATGCAAACTTTTTTCATATAAAACTTGGAAAAAACAACATAGCTTTAGAAAAAAAATTTAAATCTAAGAGAATTCTATTTCGTAAAGGACCAGGTGTAAAAGGATTTGAGGACTATTGTAGGTTTAGTTTGGGATCAGTAAAACAAATGAAGAAAGTTTTGAGCTTAGTGAAAGATGTCTCTAAAAAATATTAAAAAAAAACAAAAAAATTTATTAAATAATTGTAAAAAATTTTTAATTAGAGAAAAAAGAAAAAATTTAGATATAAGTGCAAGCCCATTATGTTTTTACACTATCTGGGCCGATACACCAGGGTATTATAAAACTTTAGATTTATATGGATTAAAAGATAATTCAAAAATATTTTTTTTTTTTAAAAACTTAATGTCTTTATCAAGAAATTTTGATTTAAAATTATTTTTAAATAAAAAAGATATAAATACAAAGCCTGTAAATTTTATACTTTCATACTCCAAGAAAGAAGATTTCGATAATAAAGGTAATTTTTTTGATCAGTATTTTAATCTAGACTCGAAAAATCCAAAATATTTTTGGTTTTTAATTTCGTTAGATAACTATATACCAAAAAAAATAAGATCTAATGTTGCTATTATTGCTAAAAAAAATAATAACAGCTATAGTTTAACTTATTTATTAAAACATTTATTTCAATTATTAACTCCTGCAAACTTTAATTTATTGAGACATATTTGTTGGAAAGAATTTGATTTTTCTAAAATAGTCTTGAAGCAAGCTCAAAATTTAATGAAGGGTATGAATATTAAAAATTTAATTATTAATTATGAAGGTATTCCTTTTCAAAATTATCTAATTAATAGTCTTAAAAAATTAAATTCTAATATTAATACTTATGGTTATTTGCATTGTGCTCCCTGGCCAATTCAACTTGATTTAATTTATAAAAAACAATCTTTAGATAAATTAATTGTTTCAGGTCAACAACAAAAAATTGTCTTAAAAAAACATCTTGGCTGGTCAAGAAAAAAAATTGAAGTTATCCCTTCATTAAGATTTAGAAAAAAAAGAAAAAAAGAGTTTAGAGGCTACATATTTGCACCATATAATTTAAAAGAAAAAAATGATTATTTAGAAAGATTAGAAAAATATCTTTTAAAAACAAAATTAAAAAATTTTTACAAATATAAAGTAAGGATTCACCCATTAAATATGAAGAGTAAAGATCATTTGAATTTTAAAATTGAATGTGAGGCTTTATTGAGAAAATTTTCTAAAAACAAAAATCAAAAAATACCCAATAACTCCTTATTTTTTGGATCTGCTACTGGTGTTTGTGTTCAAGCGCTCGAAGAGGGGACTTCAATTATACATTTTCCACAAGAAGAAAATCTTGATGTATTTTCACCTAAAATTTGGACAACTATTGATACTCAAAAAATTGGAGAAAAAACATATATATACAATTTAAAAAAAAAAAATTATACATTTTTAGTAAATCATGAAAAAAACAAATTTCAAAAATATTTTGAACCGTTCTTAAAATCATGATCCTAAGGAATAAAAATATTTTAGTTACAGGTGCCGGTAAAGGAATTGGTGAAAGTTGCGTCTATAGTATAATCTCAAATGGTGGCTTTGTGTTTGCTTTGATAAAAGATAAGAGAGACAATAAAAAATTCAAAGATTTAAGAAATATTTTTATTTTTAATGGAAATGTAAATAATAAAAAATTAATAGAAAAAATTTTGAAGACATCCAAAAAAGTTAATAAACCCATCAATTGTGTAGTAAACAATGCAGGCGTGAGGTTTAGAAAGAGTTTTTTAAATATCAAAAAAGATGATCTATCAAATGTGTTCGATGTTAATTTTTTTAGTATTTTAAATATTATGCAAATTTTTACAAAATTTATAATTAAAAATAAGATGAAGGCATCAATAGTTAATATTAGTTCAATCGTTGGTCAATTGGGTTTTAAAGATTTATCTGGTTATGCTTCAAGTAAAAGTGCACTTACAGCACTCACAAAATCATTTGCAGTAGAGATGAGCAACAAAGGTATAAGGGCAAATATTGTTAGTCCAGGTTTTATTAAAACTTCATACTTTAATACCTTTAAAGAGAAAAGAAAAAAACTTTATAAGTGGACCTTATCTCGAATTCCTCAAAAAAGATGGGCTGATCCAAGAGAAGTTGCTGAATTAATTAGTTTTATATTATCTGATAAAAGTAGTTATCTTAATGGTGAAAATATAACTATTGATGGAGGTTGGACTAATGCATAAAGCGGTAGGTTTAATACCCACAAGATTTAATTCTAGAAGGTTACCAGGAAAATCTCTAAAAATGATTGGTAATTTGCCAATGATAATTCACACATATCGAAGGTCAAAAATAGCAAAGAGCCTTTCGGAAGTCTTTATATGCTGTGATACAAAAGAAGTATTTCAAATTGCGAAGAGATATAATGCTAAAGCTATATTAACAAAAAAAAATCATAAACAAGGTGGTGATAGAATTTTTGAAGCTTACAAAAAGTTGAAGATGAAGTATGATCAAATTATTGATATTCAAGGTGATGAACCCTTAATTGATCCCATAAATATTGATCTAGTTGTAAAATTTCATCGAAAAAACAAAAATTACGATATCATATTACCCAACTTACCCACAAAATTTACCAAAGACCCACATATTGTAAGAGTCATATTTAATAAAAATAAAGAGGTTATATATCTCACAAGATCTGCATCTCCACATCACTTTGTTGGAAAAACAGATAAGATTTATAAACATTTATCTGTAATTTCATTTAAACCTTCAGCTCTAAGAGATTTTGCAAATTTTACTCAAAAAAGTAAACTCGAAAATTTAGAAGACATCGAGTTATTAAGAGCGATCGATCTAGGATTGAGAATAAAAACCTTCTCTTTAAAAGGAGATAGTTTTTCAATTGATGTTTTAAAAAATTTGATAGATGCCAGAAAAAAAATGAAAAAAGATAAGTACTATTCAATGTATAATACTAGATGATTATAAATTATAAAATAAATAAGCAGAATTATAAAATTACATTTTGTAATAATAAAGAAAGCCCAGATATTTATAAAGCTTTATCAAAACTTTATTGTGATAAAAAGCTTCTCCTAATAATAGATAATAGATTAAATAAAAGATTCACAAAATTTTTGTTTAAAGATTTGAAAAAATGTGGATTAAAAGTAACTTTGTTAAGAGTAAGTGGATCAAAAATAAACAAGAATAAAAAATTTCTTTTTAAAATTATTGATAAATTAATTGAAAAAAAATTTACGAAAAAATCAGTATTGTTGTCTTGCGGAGGTGGTGTAGTAGGTGATGTATCAGCTCTTGCAAGTTCTTTGTATTTAAGAGGCATGATATACTACCATATACCTACAACTATGACTGCTATTGTTGATAGTTGTTTGGGAGGCAAAACAGGTATAAATTATAAAAATATTATAAATTCTATTGGAAATTATTATCATTCTCAGAATGTATTTATTTCAAAAAATGTTATTGAATTGATTCCAAATAGAGAATTTTTATCTGGCATTCCTGAAGTAATTAAATGTGGATTAATTCACAATCATAAAATTTTACAAATGTTAAAATCAGATAAAGAGAAGTGTTTAAATAGAGATTACACTTTTTTATCAAAATTAATTAAGTTATCTCTTCTATCAAAAATAAATTTTTTCAAAGAAGATGTATTTGAGCAATTAAAAAGACTTAACCTTAATTTTGGACATACCTTTGCTCATGCCATTGAGATGTCTTTTAAAGGAAAAAATATAGATATTTTGAGACACGGAGAGGCTGTTGGAATTGGAATGTTATGTGAAATATATTACTTTGAGGGTAAAAGTAAAAAATTTCTAATGCTTAAAAATTTACTTGATTATTATAAATTACCATCAAATCTCTCTCATTTAAAAATCATTAACAAAAAAGAAAATTTAAAAAGAGATATTTTTAAGAATATTTTTTTAGATAAAAAAAGAATTGGAAAAAATCCGAGAATTATAAAGCTTGTAAATATTGGTAAATCTAAAATTGCGGAAATGAAAAATAACACCAAAATTAAAGAAACAATTAATAACGTGATTTTTTAGGAACTTATTAATATTGAAAGTGAGAATAGTCATAACTTTTTCTGAGGAAAAATAAAATGTTTAAGAATATTTTTAAAAATAAAAAAGTGATTGTAACTGGTCATACTGGTTTTAAAGGCTCATGGTTAACTTTGTGGTTAATTAAATTAAAATCAAAAGTTGTAGGTATATCTAATGGAATTATTAGCGAACCATCACATTATAAGCTTTTAGGTTTAAATAAAAAAATTAAAAATTACAAACTTGACTTGATAAATTTTGATAATCTTAAGAAAATCATCAACAAAGAAAAACCTGATTTCATTTTTCATTTAGCTGGACAATCATTAGTAAAGAAATCTTTTATTATGCCTAAATTCACTTTTGATACGAACACAATTGGAACCCTTAATATACTGGAGAGTCTGAGGGGATTAAAAAAAAAGTGTGTAGTAATTATTATCACTAGTGACAAAGTTTATAAAAATTTAGAGATAAAAAAGGGTTATCGAGAAAATGATTTATTAGGAGGAACTGATCCCTATAGCGCATCAAAAGCAGCGGCAGAGTTAGTAATTCAATCTTATGTAAAATCTTTTTTTTTAAAAAAAAATAATAATATTTTCATAGCAACAGCTAGGGCTGGTAATGTTATAGGTGGTGGTGATTGGTCTCAAGATAGACTAATTCCAGATTGTGTAAAATCTTGGTCAAAAAAAAAAATAGTTACCATCAGAAGTCCATATTCTACAAGACCTTGGCAACATGTGCTCGAGGCAATTAATGGTTATTTAACTTTAGCTGAAAGAATTTTTTTAAATGAAAGACTTCATGGTGAAGCTTTTAATTTTGGACCAAAAAAAAAAAATGACTTTGATGTAATCACTATAATTAAGACAATGAAAAGATCATGGAGTGATATAAAATGGATAATATCAAAAATTAATAATAAAAATCAAAAAGAGTCAAAATTACTAAAATTGAATTCAATAAAAGCCAAAAAATTATTAAATTGGGAGTGTAAATTGTCTTTTAACGAAACTATTCATCTAGTAACCGATTGGTACAAAGAGTTTTATACTAATAAAGAAATCATTACTTTAAAACAATTAAAAATCTATGAAAAAAAAATTAAAGAAAAATAATCTAAAGGTTGTAATTTTGGCAGGAGGCTTAGGCACCAGATTATCAGAACACACTAGGACTATTCCTAAACCTATGGTCAAGATAAATAACAAACCTATAATATCACATATAATAAAATGTTATTTAAAATTTGGTTTTAAGGATTTTATTATTGCTTTGGGTTATAAAGGACATGTCATTAAAAACTTTTTCAAAAAAAATAAACTAAATATTAATGTTCAATTAGTTGATACAGGTGCAACTACTATGACAGGTGGAAGATTAAAAAGATTAAAACAATATATTGGTTCTGAAACTTTTTTATTAACGTATGGTGATGGAGTTGCAAACATAAATTTGAAAAGATTGATTTCTTTTCATAAAAAAAATGATAATTATGTAACATTAACTGCAGTAAGACCTCCAGCAAGATTTGGAGGAATTAAAATAAATGGTCAAAAAGTAAAATATTTTAAAGAAAAATCAAAATTAGATGAAGGTTGGATTAATGGTGGTTTTTTTGTAGTGGAACCAGAAATCTTTAGATATATTAAAAACGATAAAACTATTCTTGAAAGACACCCTTTAGAAAAAATCTGCAAGCTTAAAAAGCTTGGTGCTTTTAAACATCATGGTTTTTGGCAGTGTATGGATACATTAAGAGATAAAAAACTTTTAGAGAAAAATATACATAAATTGAATTATCATTGAAAAAGAAAATTTTAGTAACTGGAGGGACAGGTTTTTTAGGCTATCATCTTCTTAAAAAATTAAGCAAACAACATTATTCTCTCTATTCTTTGTCAACAAAAAAACCCACCAAGCAAAGAAAAATTAAGAAAGTTAAATATATTACTTGTGATATTTGCAATAAGAATGTTTTAAAAAGAAAATTAAAAGATAAGTATAATTACATAGTAAATTTTAGTGGATATGTAGATCATACTAATAAGTCTAAGACAATTCAGAGTCATTATTATGGATGCAAAAACTTAATTAATCTTTTTAGAAATAAAAAAATTGATAATTTTATTCAGATTGGAAGCAGTATGGAGTATGGTAACTCTTTTTCACCACACTCGGAAAAGTCTATCTGCAAACCCAAAGGAAATTATGGTATAGCTAAATATAAAGCTACAAAATATTTAGAGAAAATTGATAGAATTAAGTCATTCCCTTATACAATCTTTAGATTATACCAAGTATATGGACCAAATCAGTCAAAAAATAGATTAATTCCAGTAGTTATTGACTCTTGTTTAAAAAATAAAAATTTTGGTTGTACATCTGGAGGTCAAATTAGGGATTTTCTTTATATAGACGATTTAATTAAACTTATTATTAAATCCATAAAAAAAAAGCCAATGAATAAAATTTATAATGTGGGTGCAGGCAATAAGATTAAAGTAAAATTTTTAATAGATATGATTAATAGATTAATAGGTTCTGGTAAACCAATTTATGGAAAAATTAAAATGAGAAAAGATGAAATGAAAAATAATTTTCCAAACATAAAGAGAGTAAAGAATGATTATTCTTGGGAACCTAAGTGTGATTTAAGAGCTGGTTTAAAAAAAACAATTTCATTCTATAGGAACAATTAAATAATTAATTAAATTATTTACGTACAATTTAAATTCGAAATTTTTTACAAATTTTTATAGAAAGGATTATGATATCTAGTATTGTATAAGTCATGATGAAAATCATGATGAATAAAAAATCTTTTTCCAAGGAAAATCCATTTTTTCCAAAATAATGACATTGTTTCTGCAAATTCTGGAATCTTTTCAATTTTTGATTTATTTTTAATATTAAAATCATTTATTGCCCCCAATTCACCGGTTTGACTTGATGAAAAATTTAAGTCATCAAAATATAAAAAAACTTTGGGTAGTTTATTTTTATGATTTAAAATTTTTAGAGAATCCTGAGTTGAAAAAAAATAGTCAGCGTCATTAAATAAAGCTGCGATCGGTGCAAAATCTTTTCTTTTTAAAAATTCAGGAACTGTCTTTTTAAAATCTCCATAGATAACTTGACTTCTTTTTAAATTTTTTACAAAACTTCTATTTGAAATTTTCATTTCTCCTTCAGTAAATTGGTAAACTCTATCTTTATAGTCCTTAGGAGCTGGTAAGCCTTCACCACCTTCAAAGCCATAAATTTCAATTTTAATGTCAAAAATTTTTTCAATATCATTTGTATAATGTTCTAGATCCATCAGACCTTCACATTCCCAGCAACCAAATTCTATTATAGATATTTTTTTATAATTAAGTTGTGAAGCAAGACTTGCTGAAAGAAATAAACCTAAGGCATAGTGTGGTCTAGGTAAAGACCCATTAAGTATCAATTTAAAAAAATTTCTTTCACTTATATTAAATTTATATAGTGAATACTTTAACCTGTTGAGTAATGAAAAGTATTTTTGGCTTGAATTTGAAAACACTATAGATAATTCCTCTTTATCAATTTTAGTTTATCATTCATACTAAAAAAAGACTCTACAAAAAGAGCTGAGTTAACATAATTAATTGGTGTATTATATGTATTTCTTGACAAAAAATCTCTTTGTTCAAAATTCCTATAATAATTTTTGTATTTTGTTTTAATAATTTTAATTATGTCTGATTTTTTTTTTACAATTTTTGAATTCATGATTAGATTCAATAAATTTTTGCCTTTTTTTTCTTTTCTTACCCTAGCTGTAAATACTGTGTAATTATTAATTTGTCTTATTTGCGCTCTATCAAAATTTTTATCAAAGTTTTCAGAATATGCTAAATGCTTTTTACTAATTTTTTTAGTTATAACCATTGCATGTTCACTAACTATTGGTCTAGGCTTTATATCTATTTTAAAATTATCAATAACAAGATTCTCTACCCCACAATAAGTAGTAATATAAATTTCATCGTACTTTAAATTATCAATAATAACTTTTTTTCTTTTTACTACTATTTTTTTTATAAATCTTTTTTTAAAAAAAATATTTTTGTCTTGTGAAACTTTCTCATATAAAGAATTAAGATTATAATTATAGTTTTTTTTGGCCAAATATCCCAATGGTTTAAAACGATTAAAATTTCTTGTTATCTTAGTTTGAAAATTTTTTTTTAGAAATTCATTTATTAAAGGAATATTTTTTTCTTCAAATTTCGTATCAGGAACAATAACATTAGTTTGTGTGCTTATATAATGATTTCTAAATTTATAATATGCCCAGGCTCCACCAATTTTTTTATTTTTGTCGAAAATTGTTATCTTATGACCAGCATTTTTTAAATGATTTGCTATTATAAGAATTATTGGGGAAGAACCAATTAAAGCTATTTTTTTTTTTCTCAAAATATTTCCTTTTTATTTAATTTTTTTAACTTCAATTGTAAAAAATTCAAAGTATTCTTTAGTGTTGTTATAAGTTTTAGAAATTTTTTCGCAATATTTAATCTTAAATTTTTTTTTTGAAAAATTTTTTTTTAGTTCATTTTCAGAAACAAATCTAAAAAAACCTTTATTACCGAAATAAGGTGATTTTTTTCTTTTAAAAGAATTTAATGTGCTACCATCAAACTTATCTTTTTCTTTTACCCAAGAAGTCGATTTTTTACTCGGGGTGTAAGAAAAATAAATACCATTTTTTTTTAATTTTTTATGTATCTTATCAATTAATATTTTATTTTGCTCATAGTTTAAATTATAGGAACTAAATACATCTATTATTAAGTCGTAATCATCCTCAAGCTTATCAAGATTCAACATATCTAATTGTAAAAATTTTATTTCTTTTTTTTTAAAAGGGTATTTTTTTTTACATAACTCAATGGCTGATTTACTAAAATCAATAGCTGTCAAGCTCATATTATAATGTAATATTGCAGAAACATTTGCACCTGTACCACAACCTAATTCTAAAACTTTTATTTTCTTTTTACTCTTATAGTTTCTACCTAAAAATCTACAAAGTTCCTCGTTAGGAAAATTTCTTTGGCTAATCAAATTTTTCCTAAATGTTTTTTCCCAGAAATTTTTATTTTTCATAACTTTAAATTTGTATTATTTGATTATTAATTATATTTGAACTAAATCCTTTTTTAAAAAAAGAAATATTATATTCTTTTTTAGTTAAATTTTTTGAATTATCTTCAAAATATTTTCCTAAAAAATACCATTTAATTTTTCTTGCTTTAAATTCATTGATTGCTACTTCTTGAATATAGTGACTTACAAACTTTTGTTTTGCTAAATCATTATAAACTCCAACTGAATAAAATGCTTCATCTGGACTAATGTCAAATAAAGAACCGGCTATCATATTATCATTATGAAGATAAAATAAAAATATCGCTTTATTATTACATAAGTTTTCAAATTGTTTATCCCAACTTTTATCACTTCTAGTTTTTTTTTTTGCTTCCGTATGATGTAATTTTTTAAAATTAATCCAAATTTTCTTACCATGTATTCTATTGTCAAATACAAGAATTTTATGCACGATCTTCTTATTTAAAATATTTAAATATGATTTTCTAAAGTTTTTTCTTATTTCAGTTGAGGTATTTTGCAAGTTCAAATATAGGTGATGATTATTGAAAGTGTTAAATTTATTTAAATTATCAAAATTCAAATTAATTTTTTTTATTTCTGGACCATGATTTGATAAATTAATTTCATTTATTTTAAAATGCTTTTTAATTTTAATAAAAAAATTAATAACATTTTTTATAATATTTTTTTGTGAAATTTGATCTACCTTATCTTTAAAAATTGGTAAAAACAAATTTCTATCAAAATAACTTACTATGTTATTTTTTTTAAAATAAAATGCTGGTAGCAATGCCACAGGCTCTTTATTATTGTAAATAATAAAAGAAATATCGACGACTAGATCATCAAAATAATCATTATATATTTTTTGATAATCTAAAAAGTTTTCAGAAAATATAACACTTTTGAAACTTAATTCGTTGTATACTTTTTCCCACAAACCGACATTGCTACATCTGAAAGAAATGTCGAATTTATTTATTTCAACTAGTTTTTCGATTTCTTTAAATATTAAATTTGAATCCATGGTCGATAAATAAATTGATTGTGATTTTGTTCAATATTTGAACATAATAGTCTTAAAGCTTAAAATTTAAAAGCTTTATAATAAGATCTATTTAAACATGATTTTAATCGATATTTAAAATTTTTGAGAATATTTAAGAGATAATGAAAAGATTAAACTAAAATTTTATTAAATATGATCAATTAAAAAGTAGGTTGCGACAAACCAATATACGGAAAAATTAAAATGAGAAAAGATGAAATTAAAAACCTTTATCCTAGTATTGTTAAAGCATAAAAAGTTCTTAATTGGACTCCAAAAATCGGAATTATTTCAGGACTAAAAAAAACAATCAATTATTTTAAAAAAAAGGGTAAAAAGTAAGAGTATTAATGATATATTCATTATCAAGTTCAAAAATCTTGAAATAATTGTTCAATGAAATATTTAAATATTCAAAGTCTAACTATACTGCTTTTTATTATACCTTTATCCTTTATTGCTGGAATTGCTGTAACTGAATTTTTTGTTTTTTTTTGTACAATTTTTTTCTTAATTTTCAATAAAGATAAGTTTTTATTTATAAACCAAAAAGTAATCTTCTTATTTCTGTTTTCGGCTTTCATATTTGCCAATACATATTTTAGAAATTCTGATGATTTAAAACTAGGGTCCATTTTTTATTTCAGATATGTACTATTTTCTCTCGCCATTTTTTTTTTATGCGAATTACTTTATAACTATAAAAATAAAAGATATTTTCTTTTGTTAATATTTAGTTTACTATTACTCTTGGTAGACTCTATTTTTCAATTTTTTTTAGGTTTTAATATTCTTGGTTTCGAAATTATTAGTAGTAGGGTCTCAAGTTTTTTTAATGATGAACTAATTTTAGGTAGTTATCTAGTGAGGATAATGCCTATAATTTTGTGGTTTATGTTTTTTTTTAGAATTAATTTGAAAAAAAATATATTTTTATTTGTAATTTTTTTTTCTTTGTATTTTATTACAATATATTTATCAGGTGGTAGAACATCCTTTTTTTTATGGATTATAACTGTTCTAGGATTATTGATAATAATTAAAGATTTAAGAAAAATTTTATTATATTCGATAATAATTTTAGTATTTTTTATCTCTATAACATCTTATTTTAAATTAGGCAAAGCGAATACTTTTAATAGACTTTTTGTAAAAACTTATAATCAAATAACAACAATTGAAATAAACAAAAAAAAAATGAAGATTAGTGAAAATAATGGAGAAAAAAAGTTTAATTTTTATTCCACTCAACACGAAGGTCATATTTTACTAGCATTAAAATTATTTCATGAAAATGAAATTTTCGGAATTGGTCCTCAAGGTTTTAAAGAATATTGTAGGAAAGTAAATCATTCTCCCGAGGTAGGGATTTGCTCTACACATCCACATAATATATTAATTCAAATAATTTTAGAGCTTGGACTAATTGGTTTAATTTTTTATATTATCGCAGTAGTATTTGTTTTATTTAATTTTTTTAAATCATTTTTTAAACGTAAATTAAATGAGGATTATTTATCATTTTACGCAATAACACTGGGTCTAATTATTAATCTTTTCCCTTTAATACCTGGGGGAAATTTTTTCAACAATTGGATTTCAATAATTCTTTATTATAATGTGGGTCTTTATTTATATTCATATAAGAATTGCATTATAAAATGATAAACTTATATTTTGGGTTGATAATTTTTAATTTTTTGCTGTTGATTAATATAAAAAAACTTGCAAATTTTGTTAATATTTTTGATAAACCAGACAGAAAACTCAAACTTCATAAAGTTAAAACACCTATTGTTGGTGGATTTATTTTTGCTTTAAATTTTTTTATAATATTTTCTTATCAAATTTTCTTCTTAAAAAATTTTTTATCCCTTGATATTAAAATTTTTCATAACTTAGAATTATTTTCACTTTTAATATTGATATTTGCTTACTTTTTTTTGGGTTTATATGATGATAAATATAAATTGAATCCGTTAAAGCGATTAATTCTTTCAATTTTAATTATATTATTTGCAATTTTTTTGAATGAAAACTTACTAATAACAAATTTAAGTTTATCTTTTTATGAGCGCAAAATTTTTTTAGGTGATTTATCAATAGTGTTTACAATTTTCTGTATTCTAATTTTGACAAACTCTCTAAATTTTTATGATGGAATAAATGGGCAATCTTGTTTTATTTTTATTTATTTTTTTACATATTTATTATTAATGAGCGACTTCAATCTTTTCTATTTAACTTGCATTTTTTTGCTTTTAATAGTTATGTTGCAGAATCTTAAAAATATGCTTTTTTTAGGCGATAGCGGTGTTTATTTAATGAGTATCATTTTATCGATTTCTTTAATTTATGAACATAATATTCACAAAAGTATAGTCTTTGCAGATGAAATTTTTTTCTTACTTTTATTGCCCGGTTTAGATCTTTTGAGATTAACAATAAGCAGATCTTTAAATAAAAAGAATCCTCTTTTGGGTGATAGACAACACATTCACCATCTTTTTATCAATAAATTTTCATTATTATTTTCAAATATTCTTCTTCTTCTTATGTCTATTTTACCTTTATTTTTATTTGCTTTCTTAAATTTAAATTTTTTTATAGTTTTCTTTGCATTCTTAATAATTTATATTTTTTCAATTCAATTTTTAAAATCAGGTATTAAAAGTTAAATTATGTTAAAAAATAAAAAAATATTAGTTGTAGGTGCTGGAGGATTTATAGGTGGACACTTAGTAAAAAGATTATTGAATGGAAATAATTCTTTAGTAGCATCTGATATCAAACCTAAAGAATATTGGTTCCAGGATTATGATGAAGTTGAAAATCATTATTCTATGGACATGAAAGAAATAAATAATTGTAGAAGTTTAACTAGGGGTGTTGATTACGTCTTTAACATGGCATGCAATATGGGAGGCATGGGTTTTATTGAGAATAACAAAGCTGAATGTATGCAATCAGTGCTAATCAATACTAATTTGTTAATTGCTTGTAAGGATAATGGAATTAAGAGATATTTTTTTTCTTCTAGTGCATGTGCATATAATCAAGCAAAACAAAATGATATATTTATAGAAGGGTTAAAAGAAACTGATGCTTATCCTGCTGATCCAGAAGACGGCTATGGTTGGGAAAAATTATTTAGTGAACGAATGTGTAGACATTTTATGGAGGATTACGGAATTGAAGTCAGAATAGCTAGATATCATAACGTTTATGGTCCATATGGAACATATGATGGTGGAAGAGAAAAAGCTCCAGCAGCTTTGTGTAGAAAAATTATTAATGCCAAAAAAAATAATGAGGATAAGATTGATGTTTGGGGTGATGGCAAACAGACAAGAAGCTTTTTATATATTGATGATTGTATAGAGGGTACTATAAGACTGTTTGAGTCTGATTATTCTGATCCTGTTAATATTGGAAGTGACGAACAAGTTTCAATAAATCAGATGATCGATATAATTGAGGACATTTCTAATATCGAAAAATTAAAACGAGATTATAAATTAGATAAACCCAAAGGTGTCAGAGGAAGATCTAGTAATAACGATTTAGTGAAAAAAATTTTAAATTGGAGTTTCAAAATAAAATTAAAAGAGGGTCTTAAAAAAACATATGATTGGATGAACAACGAAATCAATAAACATGGTTCGAATATAAGTAGGTTTACAAAATCTTAAATATTTTTTAAAAAAATCGATTAATGATTAATAAAATTATTTTTAGGAAAATTAAATTTAATAATATTAGTTACGAAAAGTTTAATAAGCACATTATTAAAAAGGGACTATTTGTTTTTCCAGCTGGACCTGCTCTAGCTTCAATAGATAAATCACAAAGGTATCATGAGTCGCTGAGAAAAGCTGATTTAGTTTTTTTTGATAGTGGTTTTTTTGTTTTACTACTGAAATTAATTAGGAATATTAATGTAACTAAATTTTCAGGGTATAAATTTTTGTATTTATTTTTTGATTATTTAAAAGAAAATAAAAAGAAAACAATTTTTTGTATTGATCCAAATTTAAAATTTGCTAAGTCGAATAAACATTTTCTAAAAAGTTTAGGAATTAAAAAAATATACAATTATTTAGCACCAAACTATCAGTCAAAAAATTTGTCAGATAAAAAACTTTTATATAAAATAAAAAGAGTAAAACCAGACTTTGTGTTGACTAACATCGGTGGAGGTAAACAAGAAATTTTGGGACTATATTTAAAAAAAAATCTCAAAATAAAAACAACAATATTGTGCACTGGAGCTGCTATTTCTTTTTTTACCAAAGATCAAGCACCTATTAATAGTCTCATTGATCAACTATACCTAGGCTGGTTGATGAGATTAATATTCAATCCTCTAATTTTTTCAAAAAGATACATGTATAGTTTAAGATTAATCCCGATGGTAATTTTTAGTAAGATTAAAGTTATTAGCTAACTTGATCTAGAATTAAAGTTCTGCTTGTATTATATAAATAGAATTAATACATATTAAATAATTTATTAATCTTTATGAAAAAAAAAAGAGCCTTAATATTTGGTGTTACCGGACAAGATGGTGCTTATTTATCAAAGTTTTTATTAAAAAAGAAATATGTTGTCTATGGCGTTAAAAGGAGATCATCAATAATTAATACAAAACGAATTGACGATATTTATAAAGATATTAATTATAAGTCAAATTTTACATTACTATATGGTGATCTGACGGATGCTTCATCAATATTGAATTTGATAAAAAAAGTAAATCCCAATGAAGTATATAACCTTGCCGCTCAATCGCATGTACAGGTTTCTTTTGAAGTCCCAGAATATTCTGCAGATGTAAACGGTCTTGGAACTTTAAGAATTTTAGAGGCCATTAGGAGTTTAAATTTAGAAAAAAAAGTAAAATTTTATCAAGCAGGAACTTCTGAGATGTTTGGAAGTACGAAAGAAAAATTTCAAAATGAGAAAACAACTTTTCAACCTGTTAGTCCTTATGGTGTTTCAAAGTGTTTCGCACATTGGATTACTAAAAATTATAGGGATGCATATGGAATGTTTGCGTGCAACGGAATCTTATTTAATCATGAAAGCCCTATAAGAGGTGAAACTTTTGTTACTAAGAAAATTATACAAGGTCTTATAAGAATTAAGCAAGGCAAACAAAAAAAATTATTTTTAGGTAATCTATATTCCAAGAGAGACTGGGGGCATGCTAAAGACTATGTGGAAGCTATGTGGAAAATGTTACAACAAAAAAAACCTGACGATTTTGTAATTGGAACAGGAAAAACTTTTACCATTAAAGAATTTGTTAATAAAGCTTCAAAAAAATTAAATCTAAATATTAAATGGATAGGAAAGGGTATTAAAGAAAAAGCAGTCAATATTAAAAATAAAAAAGTTATTATTGAATGTCGAAGGAGATACTTTAGACCTTTGGAAGTTGACTATTTAAAGGGTAATGCCACAAAAGCTAAGAAAATTTTAAAATGGGCTCCAAAAATTTTAATCGATAATCTAATAGATGAAATGATAGAGCATGAAATAGAAAATAGTAATGATCAACATTAATAGTAAAGTATTCGTTGCTGGTCATAACGGAATGCTTGGATCATCAATTTTAAGAAAGCTTAGAAATAAAGGTTATAAAAACATCATAATTGCTAATAAAAAGAGTCTTGATCTCAGAGATCAAAATTCAGTTCAGAAATTTATTAAGAAAAAAAAACCAGATGCTGTAATAATTGCTGCTGCAAAAGTTGGTGGGATTAAAGCAAATATAATGTATCCAGCAAATTTTATTAATGATAACTTGCAAATTCAAACAAATTTAATTTCTTCTAGTCATTCTTGTAATGTAAAAAAATTAATTTTATTTGGATCAAGTTGTATTTATCCAAAAAATTTAAATGAACCAATTAAAGAGAGTCAAATTATGACTGGGGTTTTAGAGGAAACTAATGAGAGTTATGCTATTGCAAAAATTGCTGGGATTAAAATGATTGAAGCATTTAATAAGCAGTACAAGAGAAATTATATTTGTCTTATGCCTTGTAATTTATTTGGTCCAAATGACAACTATGATTTAGAAAACTCACACTTCCTTCCAGCTCTAATTAAAAAAATATCTTTAGCTAGTAAAAAAAATAAAAAAAACAAAATTGTAAAATTATGGGGAACTGGAAAACCTTTAAGAGAAGTGCTGCATGTTGATGAAGTCGCTGATGCCTGTGAATTTTTTTTAAGAAAAAAAATTAATAAAACTTTAATAAATATCGGCTCTACTACTGAAATGACAATTAAAGAGTATGCGGATTTAATTAAAAAAAAAATTGATCCTGAGGTTTTGATTAAATTCAATAATGATAAAAAATTAGACGGTGTTATGAGAAAAAAATTAAATCTTTCATTAGCAAGTCAACATGGATGGAAAACAAAAATGAAATTTTCAAATGTAATAGATAAAACAATTGAGGAATTTGAAAATTCTCAAAGATAACCAATTATGTTTTTTCCTAAATTACTTTTATTTTTTGGAAGTGTTATTTTAATTTCAATTTCAATATCTGGTTATGGCAATCTTATAAAAACAGGTATTAAAAAAAATTTTTTATTAAATATATTTTTAGGTTTTATAGTAATTTCATTTGTCATAACTTTTATTCATTTTTTTTTTAAAATAAATTTACTTATAAGTTTTTTAATTTTTTTAACTGGTATCTTAATTTTTTTGATAAAAAAAAATTTAAATTTTTACTCCTTTTTAAATAAAAAACTTATCTACTATTTCATCATTATTTTGTTATTTATTCCAATTTATTTATCTCAGAAATATCATGAAGATTTTGGATATTATCATCTTCCATATGCCATAGGTTTAATTGAAGAAAAAATAATATTTGGATTTTCCAATATTAATCCAACTTATGTTTATAATTCTTTATGGTTAAATATATATTCAGTATTTTTCCTTCAAGATAAAAATTTTGATTTTCTTACATTACCAAGCTTTATTTTATATGTAGGTTTTATAATTTTTTCATTAAATCAAATCATTTCTAAAAAAAATTTTATTTTAAGTGATTACTACTTAGTAGTCACATTATTTTATTTTCTTCTTAAATTTACCAGAATATCTGAATTTGGCGTTGATCTACCTGCAATTATTTTTTCAATATTAGCTATTTATTATTTCTTTAAATTTTCCGAAACAGAGATTATTCAAGAGAGAAAAAATTATTTTTTTTTAATAATTATTTTTTCAATATTCTCTATTCTTATCAAATTAAGTACGCTTCCGATTATCTTATTGTCATTATATCTATATATCAAGTATTTTAGAGATCTAAAATTTTCTATTTTCAATTTAAGATATTTTTTAGTTTATGCTTTATTAACAACTTTTTTCATTCAACAATTCATTTACACAGGATGTTTTTTATTTCCCTCTAATTTAACTTGTTTAAATGTTTCATGGTTTAACAAAGATTATTTGACAATATCACAAAATCTTATGTTGGTTAATAAAAGTTATAATTTAGCAATGGATATCTTTACTGCAGAAGAATATCTCAAAAATTTTAATTGGGTATTTTTTTGGTTTGAAAGAAATTTTATTGAAATATCAGAACATTTTTTGACAATAATCCTGCCTTCAATTCTATTCCTGTTTTTTTTAAAAAAAAAAAAAGAGAATATTTTTTTCTTTAAAGAGAATGCTTTTATATACACGTTTTTATTTTTTGGATTAATTTTTTGGCTTTATTTTTCACCTGTTTATAGGTTTGCAATTCACTTATTTTTAACTTTAATATTTATGTTATTATTCAATTTATTTAATAAAAAACAGTTTTCAAAAAAAGTTTTTATAATCTTTTTTTCAATATTTATTATGTTTAATTTTTCAAAAAATATTTTAAGACTTGATAAAGAAAAAAATATCTTTTTTGGTACTCAGAAGATACAGAATAAATACTTAAAAAATCTTGATTATAGCAACAAATATGCAAAAATTTATATTCCAGATGTTAAAAATAATTCTCAGAATGGATGGCAAGGTAGACTTTGTTGGAATATACCTTTTATCTGTTCAACTCAAAATTTAATTATATATAGAAAAAACAATTATTTATTCTTGATAAAATAATTTAAATAATGAGTAAAAAAGATATTATAAAACTATCAATTATTATTCCGTGTTTTAATGAAAAAAATACACTAATTAAGATTATCAGTAAAATTCTTCTTAGCTTAAATAATCATAATTTTAAGTCATATGAAATTATAATTGTAGACGATGGATCAACAGATGGAACAACAGAAATGATAAAAGAAAATTTTTCAACCAAAAATAATTTTAAAACTTTTTTTCATGAGGAGAATTTAGGAAAAGGAGCAGCAATAAAAACTGCCAAAAATTTTTTTTCTGGTGATATTATTATCATACAAGATGCAGATTTAGAGTATGATCCCAATGATTATGAAAAATTATTAAAACCTATAATGAATGGAAATTTTAAGGTTGTTTATGGATCAAGGGTTTTAAATCAAAAAAGGTATAAGACTCCAGGTTTTAGGTCAAAAGTAAGAATTTTTGGTAATCATTTATTAACTATTATTTCCAACTTTTTTAATAAACAAAACTTAACAGATGCTCACACATGTTATAAGGTTTTTCATAAAGATTTATTCAATTTAATTACACTTGAGGAAAATGATTTTGCTTTCTGTCCAGAGGTAACTTCTAAAATCTCTAAATTAGGTTTTGAGATCTGTGAAGTACCCATTAGTTATAATGGAAGAAGTTACCAAGAAGGAAAAAAAATTAAGACAACTGACGCATTAAAAGCACTAAAAACCCTTATTAAATACAGATAAAATTGCTTGAAAACTTAAGCAATGGATGTATAAAAAGTCCGCCTGGTGATTATAGCGAAGAGGTAATACCCGATCCCATTCCGAACTCGGAAGTCAAGCTTTTCAGCGCCGATGGTACTTTGTCTTAAGACATGGAAGAGTAGGACTTTGCCAGGCTAAACTCTTAAAAGTTATGAAAATAAAAAGTTCACTTAAATCAATTAAGAAAAGAGATTTGAATTCTAAACTAGTAAGACGTAGAGGAAGAGTTTATATCATCAATAAATCAAACCCTAAATTTAAAGCAAGACAAAAATAATTTTTATGGATAATGAAAACCATAAAAAAACCTGGAATAATTTTACAAAATTCGTCTTGTGGGGAACTGTCGCGGTAATACTAGTATTAGTATTAATGGCGTTGTTCTTATTATAGAATTTTTTAATGAAAATTGGATCAATTTTAGAAAATCAAAAAATTGAAAAAAGAATCGCAATTACTCCTGAAATTGCAAAAAAATATATTTCATTGGGATTTGATGTTCAATTATCAAAAGACTATGGAATTCACTTAGGAATCACTGACGACGAATATAAAAAAATCGGAGTAAATTTTTCTAATGATGATAAAGAAATAATAAATCATTCAAATGTTATTGTTCAATTGGGGTTATTGTCTGATGACAAAAGTGCATTATTAAAAGAAGATCAAACTTTAATTGGTGTTTTAAATCCTTATGATAACAAAGAAAAATTAAATATACTAAAAAATAAAAAGATTAAACTTTTTTCACTAGAATTATTACCAAGAATAACCAGAGCTCAATCGATGGATATCTTGTCTTCACAAGCTAACCTAGCTGGTTATAAGGCAGTAATTGAGTCATTTGCTTATTTTGAAAAAGCTATACCTATGATGATGACAGCTGCTGGCACAGTTCCAGCTGCAAAGATATTGGTTGTAGGTGCTGGTGTTGCTGGACTTCAAGCAATAGCAACAGCAAAAAGAATGGGAGGTATAGTTTTTGCTACGGATGTAAGGATGGCATCAAAGGAACAAGTTGAGAGCTTAGGTGGAAAATTTTTGACAGTCGAAGGTGCTGAAAATTTAGAAACCGAAGATGGTTATGCGAAAGAGGCTTCTGATGACTTTAAGAAAAGACAAGAGGATTTACTTTCTGAAACTTTAAAAAAAATTGATATTGTTATATGTACAGCATTAATACCTGGAAAAAAAGCACCTGTAATTATTAAGGAAGAAATGATTGATAATATGCAAGCTGGATCTGTAATTTATGATTTAGCTGCCATACAGGGTGGCAACACTGCATTTACAAAAGCAGATGAAATTACTGAAAAAAATGGAGTTAAAATTATGGGTGAAAGTAATATTCTCAATGGACTGCCAGTATCTGCTTCTAGCTTATATGCAAAAAATATGTTTAATTTCGTTGAAAATTTGTTTGACAAAGAAAATAAAAATTTAAATATAAATTTAGAAGACGAGATAATTGATAAAACACTAATTAAATAAAATGGAAATTGATCCTCTAATATTTAGATTAAGTATATTCATTCTCTCAATATTTGTAGGGTATTATGTTGTTTGGAGTGTTACTCCATCTTTACACACTCCTTTGATGTCTGTTACCAACGCAATTTCATCTGTAATTATTGTTGGGGCGATAATTGCAGGATTATCTGGTAATTCAGATAATGTTTTTAATACTTCTAGCATTTTTGGTTTTTTAGCTATTGCATTGGCAGCGATTAATATTTTTGGTGGTTTCCTGGTAACTCAAAGAATGCTTGCAATGTATAAAAAAAAGAAAAAGAATAAAAAATGATATCAGCAAATTTTTCAGCAATTTTTTACTTAGTTTCTGGTGTACTATTTATTTTGGCTTTAAGAGGCTTATCATCTCCAGAAACATCAAGACAAGGTAATTTCTTTGGTATTGTGGGAATGATTATTGCTGTAGTTGTAACTTTTTTATCTATTGGCAATTTTTCAAGTGGATTTATTTACGTTCTCATATTTATTTTAATTGGAGGTTCAATAGGAGCTTTTATTGCATACAGAATACCAATGACAGCGATGCCAGAATTAGTTGCAGGTTTTCATAGTTTAGTAGGATTAGCAGCAGTTTTCGTTGCAATTTCTGCTTTTTTAAATCCTGAAGCATTTAATCTTGGAAACCCAGGAAACATAAAGCTTGGTAGTTTAATTGAAATGTCAATTGGAGCCGCAGTTGGAGCTATTACATTCTCTGGCTCAGTAATTGCTTTTCTTAAATTACAAGGAATAATGTCAGGCTCACCTATCACATTTAAAGGTCAGCATCCATTAAACGCTATAATCTTAATTTCAATTATTTTTTTAATCTATTTTTTATGTTCAACACAGTCATCAAATTTGTTTTGGATATTGTTAGCAGTCTCATTTTTGATTGGTTTTCTACTAATTATTCCAATTGGTGGTGCTGATATGCCTGTGGTAATATCAATGTTGAATTCATATTCAGGATGGGCCGCAGCAGGAATTGGATTCACTTTAGAGAATACAGCTTTAATAATAACGGGAGCGCTTGTTGGATCATCTGGAGCAATTTTATCATACATAATGTGTAAAGGCATGAACCGATCTTTCTTCAATGTTATCTTGGGTGGATGGGGAGCAACAGATGAAACATCTAAAAATATCTCAAAAGAACAAAGACCAGTCAAAAGTGGTAATGCAGATGATGCTGCTTTTTTGATGAAGAATGCTTCCTCTGTAATAATTGTTCCTGGTTATGGAATGGCAGTCGCTCAAGCTCAACATGCTTTAAGAGAAATGGTGGATACTTTAAAAAAAAATGACATAAAAGTATCTTATGCTATTCACCCTGTAGCAGGTAGAATGCCAGGTCACATGAATGTACTATTGGCAGAGGCTAATGTACCTTATGATGAAGTTTTTGAATTGGAGGAGATAAATAACGATTTTGCAAATGCAGATGTAGCATTCGTAATAGGAGCTAATGATGTAACAAATCCTGTGGCAAAAACCGATCCTAAAAGTCCAATTTATGGAATGCCAGTTTTAGATGTCGAAAAATGTAAATCAGTATTGTTTGTCAAAAGAAGTTTATCACCAGGATATGCTGGAATTGATAATGATCTTTTTTATAAAGAAAATACATTAATGTTGTTTGCAGATGCAAAAAAAATGACTGAAGATATAACAAAAAATTTATAGATTAAATGAGTATAAAAATTTTTTGTGATATTGCAGATCTAGCTCTCATTAAAAAGTTTAATAATAAAAAAATAGTGAAGGGTTTTACAACAAATCCCAGTCTGATGAGAAAAGCAGGTGCAAAAAACTATAAATTATACTCGAAACAAATACTTAGAGTTTGTAAAAATAAACCTATTTCATTTGAGGTCTTTGCTGATGACCATAAAACTATGATTAAGCAGGGAATAGAAATAAATGAATGGGGTAAAAATATTTATGTAAAGGTGCCCATTGTAAATTCAAAAAATCAATTTACAGGAAAAGTAATAAATTATTTAAATAATCAAAATATAAAATTGAATATAACAGCAGTTTATACCGCAAATCAAACAGCCAAAATTTTAAAAATCATTAATAAAAAAACAAAAGTTATAATTTCAATTTTTGCTGGTAGAGCAGGTGACGTTGGTAAAGATCCTGTACCTGAATTTGTTAAAAGTATCAAAATGGCAAAAAGATTTAAAAATGTAGAAATTTTATGGGCAAGTGTAAGAGAGCCATATAACTATACTCAAGCAAATCAAATTGGGTGTCACATAATAACAATACCACCTGCTATAATTGAAAAAATTCAAAAATTTGGAAAATCTTTTGGTCAACTTACTCAAGAAACAGTAAAAAATTTTTTGATTGATAGTAAGAAATCTAATTTTAAGATTTAATTAGATTTTACATAAAAAGATAATTAATTTGATTTGTGTTTTTTTGAGGAAGAAGGATAAGTAATTTTAAATGATTAAATTTGAGAGAGACAAATACAGCCTTTTTCTAATTTTTTTATTATTATCAAGTTATTTTTTAGGATTTTATCTTAGAGAAATAACAAATGGAGCTGGTCATATAGATTTAGAACACTTTATTTGGTTAATTGTTATTGATCTAAAGCAAGATTATTTTGAGACTATTAGAAATTATCAAAGCTATGGAGAGGCTACATTTCCATTTTTTCATAGTTTTCAATCATTTTTTAATCCTGCTACAAAAAATCTTTTTTATTGTTTAAATAATACAATCTTTAATTTGTTAATAATTTTTATTTTTTATCAGTTTTTAAAATTAAAAAGAATTGATTTTGAAAATAATTTCTTAGTTAATCTAATACCTTTTATTATATTATTAAGTCCATGGTTTAGATCTTCTTCATATTGGGGAATGACAGAAAACTTATCTTTTTTCTTTTTAATACCATCGCTTTATTTTTTAAATTTATTAATTCAAAAAAAAACCTCTTTTAGAAATAATTTGATATTAACTGTTTTAATTTCTTTAACTTTATACGCTAGACAACAATTTTTATTTTTAGCAGTATTTCACATTTTAATTCTATTATTAAACAATAATAAGAAAGAATTGATTTTTACAATTCTTATCTATTCATTTTTATCATTACCTGGATTTTATGTTTTATCTATTTGGGGTGTATTTAAGGATATATCTCAAGTTACCAGTGCATCAAGTGGTTTAAGTTTAGAGAATATACTATTAAATATAACAAAAATATCATCTTTATTCTTTTTTTATTCTATACCCTTAGTATTAATAAATTTTTCCCGATTTTTAAAAATTTTCTTCTCAAAGAGATGTTTATTAATTTTCATAATAGTTCTTTTTGTCAAATATCTGTTATTTAATGATATTAATTATCCTTTTAAAAGTGGAGGGTATATTGTCAAATTCAATTATTTTTTTTTGAATAATGATCCTAAACTTCTAATTTTAATTTCCTCAGCTTTTTTTGCTTATATAATCTCAATTATAAAATCAAACAATTATAAATATTTTTTGATTTTGCCATTGATTTACTTAAATTACGGTTTTGTAAATTCTGTGTATCAAGAATGGTTTGATCCTCTGTATTTATTCACGTACTACATTTTTCTTTCAAAAGATCATATTGTAAATTTGAGATTAAATAAAAATAGTACAATCACATTTCTTTTTATTTGGGAATTTGTTATTTTAATTATTGCCTATGTTTATTATCATGGAATAAAGAAATTGCCTTTATTTTATACTTTTTAAAGAAAAAATTTAATTATTTTAAATACACCAGGTTTAATAGGATTTGTAATCTCTGTATTGATTGTATTTTTACCAAGGTTTTCTCTATAATTATTAAGAGCCTCTAATATCATTTCACTAGTTTTTATTTTAGGTCTGATTTTGTAATTTTTATAAATTTTGTTAGAATTTAAAGTTAAAGAATATCTTAACATGTTCAAATGATAAATATTTAATGGTGATAAATTTAATTTATTTAAAAAGTTTAAAATAAATGAAAATCCAAGATCTTTAACTAAGACTATTTTTGATTTGGAATTTGACTTAAGAATTAATTTCTCTATCAAACTTTTTAAAGATACATTTTCTTCACTACCAACATTATATATATTTTTTTCAATTGTACTAAGTGATAAATAAATGTAATTACTTAAATCATCAGCATGAATAAATTGTAAAATATTTTCTCCCGTTCCTAATAAAGGAATTTTCTTATTAGAAATAATTAAATCAAATAATAAGCTTAAGATTCCCAATCTCTCTTTAGAGACTATCATTGGAACTCTAAATATTGTCCAATTATTCAAATTTGAACTTATTATATCCTTTTCTGCCTGTATTTTTGATTTTCCATAATTTTCTACTGGGTTATATTCTTCACTTTCGTCAACAGGATTTTCATAATTTTTTACCCATATTGCTGAAGTTGATATGTAAATATATTTTTTAATGTTAAATTCTAAACAGCATTTTATTAAATTATTATTTCCCTCTACGTTTGTACTCCACAATTTCTTTTTAGACTTACTAGTGGCTGGTTCACAAGAACAATTTATTATAATTTTAATATTGTTTTTTTTAATTATATCTTTGATTGAATCTTTATTTCTAATATCTAAGAAATTATTTTCTTTTAAAGAGATATCAGAAGCAAAAAATTCTATTTTTTTTTTTAAAAATAATTTTTGTAGTTGATTACCAAAAAAACCATTTGCTCCAACAATTAAAATCACTATCCAATTTCTTTTTTTAATTTCAAAAGACCCATAAAGTTATTATAGGCAATTTTTGGTAATTTACTTAAGGTATAAATTTTTGTATCTCCAGAACTTCTTTTTCTGTGATTGATTTTAATTTCATTGAATGAAAAGTTTAATTTTTTTGCTCGAGCGTTAAATTCCCAAAAAAAACCATCAGGCAAATATGGAACAAAATTATTTAAATTTGAATAAGTTCTTTTATTCATAAAAACAAAAGCAAAACTAGGGTCTCTTAATGGGACTTTGAACAGAATGTTATAGATAAAATAAAAAATCTTCGAGATAAATCTCCTGTAGGCATAATCATGCCTAGGTGATCTATAGCCACAAATTACATCAGAAGCATTCCTCGCACCCCAAAATTTTATTATATCTTTTGGATCACATTGACCATCTGAGTCCATTATTAATAAAAAATCTGAGGAAGCCTTTTTGATACCGTCCAGGACAGCTAAAGAATAATATTTTCTTTGGTCTTCAGAAACTAAAATCATAGGAAGTTCTTTTTTAAGATCTTTAAGGATTTTTTTTGTATTATCAGTACTACCATCTTCAGAAATAATAAATTCAAAATCAATATCATTTTTTAAAGCATCATAAATATCATAAAGAGTTTTTTTAATTGTTAAACCCTCGTTATATACAGGAAGTAAAATTTGAAGTTTTTTGATAATCACTATTTAATTGTATATTATATTTTATTTTAGGTATTGTATTAAATTAAGATTTTTTGATTAAGTAGTCTAAGTAAACTAATTTTATCTTCAAAATTGGTTGCGGGGGACGGATTTGAACCGTCGACCTTCAGGTTATGAGCCTGACGAGCTACCAGACTGCTCCACCCCGCGATATGCTTAAATTCTATTTTTTAATTTATTAAGTTTTTTTACTCTCTTAATATTTTCTTGAAGTATTCTTTTTTTTTTCTCAGAAGGTTTTTCATAAGTATTTTTTAATTTTATCACTTTAAAAAAACCGTCTCTCTGAAGTTTTCTTTTTAAAACTCTTAGAGCTTGTTCTACATTGTTATCTTTAACTTCTATTTTAATAAATACCTCCAAAAAAATGTGTAGTTAACATTTTTAAAATTTGATGTCTATCTAATTTATTCATTATAAAGGATTATATTTAGTTGTTTTGTTTCTCTCTTTGTTTTTTTTCTCTTTTAATTCGTCTTTCAGCTTTTTCTAGTGCTTGAACTAAATCTTTTTGTGTAAATAAATTTAAAGCAACAGGGTCTTTTGGACTCAAGTTATTATAATTCCAATAACTTTTATTTCTTATTGAGGTGACAGAATTTTTAGTTATACCAACCAGCTTTGCAATTTGTGAGTCTTTTAAAATGTTATGACTTTTAATCAGCCACAATGCTGAGTCAGGCTTATCTTGCCTTTTTGATAAGGGAACGTATTTTTTAATTTTTTTTTCTGCATTTGATATCTCAATGTCAGTATTTTTTATTTCTAAAGGCCTAGATTGATCTTTTGAGGATAATTCAATTTCTTCCCTAGAAAGTTGTCCTGAGATTATTGGATTATATGCTTTAATTCCTTTTGCGACCTCACCATCAGCTATCCCTTGTACCTCTACTTCATGTAATTTACAAAAATCAGCTATCTGTTTGAAAGTGAGTGTTGTATTTTCTACTAGCCATACAGCTGTTGCCATAGGCATTAAGGGAGCGTTTGTCATTAGCTTTTATTTTCTGATCTAAAATTTTGGAATTTTTTATTGAATTTACTTATTCGACCTTTATCTAATAACTTTTGTTTTCCACCTGTCCACGCAGAATGTGATTTTGGATCAATCTCTAATTTAAGAACATCTCCCTCTGCGCCCCAAGTAGATCTTGTCTCAAACTGCGAGCCATCTGTCATTTCAACTTTTATAGAATGATAATTAGGGTGTATTTTTTTTTTCATCACGAGACTTATAACAAAAGAAATTTTTAAAACAATTAAAAGTTGCCAAGTTTTTCTTTAAATTTAGTGTTTATTTCTGCTGATGTAGCCAAAACTTTTATATTTTTAATATTATTTAGATCAATATCATTAATCATTCCACCAGCTTCTTTTATTAAAACGATGCCTGCTGCTATGTCCCATAAATTTAAGTTACTTTGTGCGTATCCATCTAGTCTTCCAGATGCTACGTATGCAATATCAAGTGCTGCACATCCAGATCTTCTATAAGTAAAGCTTGGTTCATTCTTTAATTTTCCAACAGCAAATAGACATTCATCCAAATTATTTTTTTTTGAAACTCTTATTCGCTGATTATTAAAAAAAGCTCCATTATTCTTTTCAGCATAAAACATTTCATCTTTAATAGGATCAAAAATTAATCCACATATAATTTCATCGTCTGATTTCAAAGCAATGGATATTGCAAAATGTGGTATTCCATGTAAAAAATTAACTGTCCCATCAATAGGATCAATTATCCATGAATTAGAAGTATCTTTATTCTTTTCAACACCATTCTCTTCACTAATGATAGAATAGTTTGGCCTTGCTTTTTTAAGCTCCTCTATAATTATTTTTTCTGCTTTAACATCAGAATTAGTTACAAAATCCCTTGGTCCTTTTTTGGATACTTGCAACTTCTCTAATTCGCCAAAATCTCTTATTAAAATTTTAGATGCTTTTTCACATGCCTTTACCATCACATTGAGATTTGCAGATATTGAATTCATAAATTAAATTTTTTTGATGTATTCTAAATTTCTGGTATCTATAACAACATTATCTCCTGCTTCAATAAATGGTGGTACCTGAATACTTAATCCATTATCTAAAACTGCAGGTTTATAAGATGATGAAACAGTTTGGCCTTTTAATGCAGCGTCTGTAGTTTCAATTTTACAAGTTACTTGGTTTGGCAAATTTACAGAAATTGGGTTATCGTTATAAAAACTTATTGATACTTCAAGATTTTCAGTCAATAACTTTCCTTTTTCACCTATTAGACTTTTTTGAATTTCTGTTTGTTCAAAAGTTTTTGGATTCATAAAAAAGTACTTTTCTTGGTCCTCATAAGAAAATGTAAAATTAGTTTCCTCTAATGAGGCCTTTTCAATTGTTTCACTGGATCTAAATCTTTCATTAAGTTTGGTATTTTTGTTTACACTCTTCATCTCCACTTGTGCAAATGCTCCACCTTTTCCAGGTTTAACATGCTGTGTTTTTAGCACCTGCCATAAATCATTTTTATATTCTAACAACATGCCAACTCTAATTTCACCTGCATTAATTTTCATATTAATTTTTTTATCGCGTTCTTTGGTTTAAGTTTTTTATTTTTCCAAATGTAGCCTGAAATAGCTAAAAAGTTTGCCTTATTCAACAAAAGATTTTTATAATTATTAAAGTCAATACCACCGATTACAACAATTGGGATGTTTGTGATTTTTCGAGCTTTTTTAAGTAAACCCATGGATGCTTTATATTTAACTTTTTTTGTTTTAGATGGATTAAAAGCTCCAAAAGCTAAATAGTCAGCTTTATTTTTTATCGCATTTTTTGCAAGTTTAATTGAGTTATGACATGTAATTCCAATTATTTTTTTCCCAATTAATTTTCTTGCCTCTCTAATTTTCATATCACTTTGACCAAGATGACATCCATCGGCATTTAATTTTTTTGCGAGGTACACGTCATCGTTAATTATAAATTTCACCTTAAATTTTTTACATATCTTTTGAATTTTACGTCCAATTATTAATTTTTTTTTGAAACTATTTTTTTTAAGTCGTAGTTGAAAAAAACTTGTTTTTTTTTGTTTTAGTACTTCATTTAAATCTTTAAAAAAATTACTTTCAATTTTGGGTGGGGATATTAGGTAAATAAATCTTTTTTTATTATATCTCAAGATCTTTTGACCATTTTCCTTGAGCAGCCAATGTATTCATTTTAGCTCGGTGGTTAAAAATCTGCTGAGTGCCCTCAATATTCTTAATATCTTTTGACCAATACTTTAAGGCACCTTGTTGAAGAGCTCTCCCGTAAGAATAGCTCATTATAAATTTCGTATTATTGTGTTTATTAATTAAATTTAAATTTTCTGTTGCCTCTATTTCGGACTGACCTCCAGACAGGAAAGCTATACCTGGTACTTCTGAGGGTACTGAGGATTTTAAACATTCCAAAGTTAAATTTGCCACTTCTTCATTAGTAATTTTTTCTTTGGATTTGTTTCCTGCTAAAATCATATTAGGTTTGAGTATAATTCCTTTTAAATCTACTTTATGTATTATTAGTTCTTCAAAGCATTTTTTTATAACTACAGAGGTTTTTTCTAAACACTCTTTAGCGGAATGATCTCCATCCATTAAGACCTCAGGCTCAACTATTGGAACCATATTGTATTCCTGAACTAATGCAGAGTATCTTGCTAATGCATGTGCGTTAGAGTGTATTGAGAGTTTGCTTGGATAACTTTTAGATATATTATAAACACCTCTCCATTTAGTAAATTTTGCACCTAATTTATAATATTCTTTTAATCTTTCCCTTAATCCATCAAGACCCTCAGTAATTTTTTCATCTGGAGAACCAGCTAAAATTTTTGCTCCTGTGTCTACTTTGATACCTGGCAATGAGCCTGTATCTGAGATTAATTCTGGAATTGTTTTTTTTTTTGATGATGTTTGTTTAATTGTTTCATCGTAAAGAATTACACCTCCAATACAATCTTTCATTGAGGATGAGCTAAAAAGTGTTTCTCTAAACAACAATCTGTTTTCTGGGGTTGAGGGGACATTTACACTATCTAATCTTTTAGTCATTGTTGCAGTGCTTTCATCTGCAGCTAAAATTCCTTTACCGTTTCCTAAAATTTTTAATGCTGTATTATTGAGTTCTGACATTTTATTTTAGGGCTTTTATACCAGGAAGTTCTTTTCCTTCAAGATATTCTAAAAAAGCACCACCAGCAGTTGAAACAAAATTAAAATCTTTAATTGCATTTAGCTGATTAACAACCGCCACAGTGTCTCCTCCGCCAACTACAGAAAAAATTGAATCATTTTTATTTTTTTTAATGATTGTTTTTGCAATCTCAATGCTACCTTTAGCAAAATTAGGGTTTTCAAAATAACCAGCAGGACCATTCCAAAGAACTGTTTCGCTATTTTCAATTATATTTTTTATTCTTTTAAGTGTTTTAGGTCCCACGTCTAAGATTAAATCATCATCTGTTATGTCCTTAAGATCTTTTATCTGAGCATCGTCATCTGCACTTTTGCCTATTAAAACATCTTCTGGATAAGTAACTTCACAGAGTGCCTTTTTTGAAATTTCAAAAATTTCTTGTATTATACTTTCACAATTTTCCTCACTAATTGATTTTCCAATTTTATTACCTTTGAAGCTCAGAATATTGTTAGCCATACCTCCCACAAAGATTATGTTATTAAATTTAGGTATTAAATTTTTGATTATGTCTATTTTTGTAGAAATTTTTGATCCGCCAATAATACAAGTAATTGGTTTTTTTATTTCAATAGTAACTTTTTTTAAAGCATTTACCTCAGTCTCAAATTGTAATCCAGCAAATGATGGCAGAAATTCTGTAATTTTGCATACTGAGGCATGTGTTCTATGTGAGCAAGAAAAGGCATCATTTACGAACAAATCTGCAAAACTAGCTAGGTGTTTTGAAAAATTTGACTCATTATTTTCTTCTGCCGCATAAAATCTTATGTTTTCAAAAAAGACAACTTTCTCCTCAGGCTCTTTAAGTAAATCATCTCTTTTGATTTTTAAAATGTCCTCACTTATAAAGTTGACTTTAGTTTGTATCTTTTTTTCTAAGTAATCACAAATTGGTTTAAGAGAGAGATCTTTATTAAATTTGCCTTTAGGGCGTCCGACATGAGAAATTATTAAAATTTTTGCATTTCTTTTTATTAAAAATTCGATAACAGGTATAATTTTAATTATTCTGGTTTCGTCGACAATGTCACCATTTTTCAAAGGGACGTTTAGGTCTAATCTTAATAAAACTCTCTTACTACTAAGATTTTCACAATCTTTAATATTGTTCATTAAGAATTCTTATGAAGATATTCTACAATATCACACATTCTATTTGAGAAACCCCATTCGTTATCATACCAGGCTGAAATTTTACCCATATTTTTACTCACCACTTTTGTTAAGCTTTCGTCTATTATTGAAGAAGCAGGATTATGATTAAAGTCGATTGAAACAAGTTTTTCTTTTGTAGTTTCAAGAATTTTATTTTTTTTGCTAAAATTTTGAAATGCTAAATTAATTTTATCAATTGTAATGTCTTTTTTTGTGCAAAAGACTAGTTCAATCAATGAAACATTAGGCGTAGGGACTCTCATAGCCACACCTTCTAATTTACCTTTAAGGGAAGGTATAATCTCACCAATTGCTTTTGATGCACCTGTTGAGGTTGGCACAATAGACTGACTTGCCGATCTAGCTCTTCTTGGGTCTTTATGAGAATTATCTAATATTCTTTGGTCACTTGTAAAGGAGTGAATTGTGGTCATGAACCCTTTTTCAATTTCGAAATTTTCGTTTAAAACATGGGCCACAGGGGCAAGGCAATTTGTTGTGCAAGAAGCAGCAGATATAATCTTATCCTCTTTTTTCAATTCTGTCTCATTTACTCCATATACAATAGTTTTGTCAGCATCTTCACACGGAGCAGAGACAATAACTCTTTTCGCACCATTATTAATATGTGCTAGTAATTTTTCTTTAGAGTTAAATTTACCTGTACACTCTAAAACATAATCCACTCCATATTTATTCCAATTAATATCATTTAAATTTGTTTCTTGGCCAAATAAAATTTTATCTTTGTTGATAATAATATGATTTTCATCAAAATCTATTTCTGCATTAAATTTTCCATGAATAGAGTCATATTTTAATAGAGATGAACATGTTTCAGAATTAGTTCTATTATTGATGTATTTAATTTCTATATTTTTATTTTTATTCTCGATAATTGATCGAACAATCATTCTTCCAATTCTACCCATTCCATTTATTCCAATTTTGACTGTCATAATCTTTTCTTAATTTTTTTTACTATTATCTCTGAGCTTAATCCAAAGTGATTATATATATCTTTATAGGGCGCACTTTTTCCAAAATCATCAATTCCAAAATTAAGTCCTTTGTTGCCAGTATATTTTTTCCAATAACCAGTTTCAGAGGCCTCTATAGAAACTACAAGCTTAGTTTCATTTAAAATTTTATTTTTGTAGATTTCACTTTGTTGATCAAATAATTCCTGGCAAGGCATTGATATTACTTTTGAGTAAATGCCATCTGTGGCTAATTTATGACTAACGTCTATTGCAATACTAGTTTCAGATCCTGTTGCTATAATAGTTGCACTTATTTTATTACTTGTTCTTAAAACTTCATAAGCGCCAGCTAAAGATAAATTTTTTGATGATTTTTTTGTACGAACTGGATTTAAGCTTTGTCTTGTTAGGGCTATTACGCTTGGAGAACTTTTGCTATTTAATGCCAATTGCCAACACTCAAAAGTTTCTATTAAGTCAGAGGGTCTAAAAATACTCAAATTTGGTATTGATCGTAAACTTGTCAATTGTTCTATTGGTTGATGGGTTGGTCCATCTTCTCCAAGACCAATCGAATCATGTGTAAAAACATAAATAACTTTTTGTTTCATCATAGCAGCTAGTCTTATTGATGGTTTACAGTAGTCGCTAAATATTAAAAAAGTTCCACCATAAGGAACAAGTTCACTATGAAGCGAGATACCATTCATAATACCACACATCGCATGTTCTCTAACTCCAAAATGGATATAATTTCCAGAAAAATCATTTGATTGAATAATTTTATGATTTTTGGTTTTGGTATTATTGGATCCTGCTAAATCTGCTGATCCACCAATTAAGTTTGGAAGTTTGGATGCAATTTCCAAAAATTTTTCTGAACATTTTCTAGTAGCTATTGGTTGTAATTTTTTTAAGTAGTCTGATTTTGCTTTTTCTATTTCTGCATTGATAGTATTTTTATTAAATTTTAGTGAAAAATTTTTTTTATTCTTATTAGCTTTTATTGATGCTTTTTTACCGATTGATCTCCATTGATCCATTAAGTTTTTTGGAATTTCAAAAGAATTGTGTGGCCAGTTCAATTTTTTTCTGACTAATCTTATTTCATCTTCACCTAATGGACTGCCATGAGATGAGGCTTTACCACCCTTATTTGGGGATCCGTATCCAATCGTAGTTTTACAAGAGATTGCTATAGGTTTTTTTGATTTTTGTGCTTTTTCAAGAGCCTTTGTTATTTCTTTAAAATTATGTCCATTAATTTTTAAATAGTTCCACCCATAGCTTTTAAACCTTTTTTCATGATCATCAGAGACTGCTAAGCTAGTTGGACCATCTATTGAAATTGAATTGTTATCAAAAAGTAATATCAGGTTTTTAAGTTTTAGGTGTCCAGCAAGACTTAAAGCTTCATGGCTTATTCCCTCCATCAAGCAGCCATCACCCGCTAAAACGTAAGTTTTATGATTGATAATTTTTTTTCCCAATCTTTTTTTTAAAATTTCTTCCGAGATTGCAAAACCAACTGCATTAGATATTCCCTGTCCTAAAGGCCCTGTTGTAGTTTCTATGCCAGTGCTTGGATGATATTCGGGGTGACCTGCACATATAGAATTAAATTGTCTAAATTTTTTAATTTCTCTCAAAGAAATACTTTTATAACCCGTCAGATATAGGAGCGAGTAAAGTAGCATAGAACCATGTCCTGCTGACAGAACAAATCTATCTCTATTAATCCAATTCGGATTTTTTGGATTAAAGTTTAAGAAATCCTTAAAAAGAACCGTTGCAACATCAGCCATTCCCATTGGCATACCAGGATGCCCAGAATTAGCTTTTTGGACAGCATCTATAGACAAAAATCTGATACAATTCGCTAATTCTTTATAAAGTTTACTCAAGTAATTATCCTGCCTAGACTAAGAAGATTCTATTTAATAATATAATTATATATATATGAATTCTGTGATCGAAAAAGAAAAAAAACTAAATTTAGCTTTAGCAAAATTAAAAAATTTAAACTTAAAAAACCCTGACGTTAAAAAAAATATAGAGAATTTAAGTAGTCAAAAAAATCAATTAGAAATTGAAAAGCAAGAAATAGAAGAAAAATATAAAAGTTTAATTAATGATTATAACAATTTAAGTAAAAAATTAGATGAATTAAAAAACCAAGAAAAGGCGGAACAAAAAAGACAGATTGAGTTTTCTGAAAAAATTGATGAATTAAATCAAGAAACAGATATTTTGTTAAATGAAATAGATAAATGGCAAACGTAAGTATTAAGTTTAACGGAAAAGAATTTTTGTTGTCTTGTGAGGACGGTCAAGAAGAGCATCTTGAAGAATTATTAATTCAAATTAATCAGAAATTTAATAATCTTAAAAATGAGCTTGGAAATCTTGGAGAGAATAAACTTCTGTTAATCACAGCTGTTAAAGTAATGGATGAATATTATGAAACTAAAAAAAAAGTAGATCAAAAAAAGAATGAGTTGAGAGATCTCTCAAATAAATTTAAAGAGCTTAAAACTTTAATTTATGAGTATAGAGATAAGAAAGAACTGGAAATAAACTCACTTAATAAAGATCACCTTAAATTAAAAAATGAAATTGAAATAAATCAAAAAAGTTATGAGAAGTTAATTGACGAAGCTGCTGATGAAATTTCAAGTTTCGTTGAAAAAGCAAATTTAGAAAATATTTCTAAGTAAAATTCTAGTGAATAAATCTGAGATCAGAAAAAAATTATTAAAAGCCAGAAAACTAAATAACAATAAAAATTTAGTCATAAAATTTAATAATATTGTAAAAATTTTAAAAAAAGAAAAAGTAAATAGAAAAATAATTGGTGGTTATTATCCATATAATCATGAAGTTGATTCAATTCAAATTCTAAATAAACTTGAAAAACTTGGTTATCAAATATCATTGCCAAAAATTAAAAAAAATAATCAAATGGATTTTTTATACTGGTCTACTAAAGAGCCTCTATCAATAAATAAATATGGGATACCTGAGCCTTCATCAGATCAAATTGTCAACCCGAGTATTCTTTTAGTACCACTTGTAGCTTTTGATAATAATTTAAATAGAGTAGGTTACGGGGGTGGTTATTACGATAGGTATATTAATAAGGTAAAAAAAAACAAAAAAATTATATTAATTGGGTTAGCTTATTCTTTTCAAAAAGTAAAAAAAATACCAGCTAACAAATATGATATGAAACTGGATTTTATTGTTACAGATAAAAATTTTATATGAGAATTTTATTTTTAGGAGATGTGGTAGGGAACTCAGGTTGTTCGAAAATATTGAATAATCTTTTAAGCCAAAAAGAATTGAATAAAATTGATTTTGTAATCGTCAATGGAGAAAATGCAGCTGAGGCAGGAGTTGGATTAACAAAAGAAATCTGTGAGGATTTTTTTAAATGTGGTGTTGATGTCATTACTACTGGTAATCATGTTTGGGATCAAAAAGATATTATGAAATATATCGATAAAGAAAATAGGTTACTTCGCCCAAAAAATTTATTTGAGCCAGCACCAGGTAAAGGATTTGAAGTTTTTCAAAATGAAAAAAATGTAAAAATCGGTGTTTTAAATTTAATGGGAAATGTTTTTATGAAAAAATGCGATGACGTATTTGAGATTTCAGAAAAATTTTTAAAAGAGCACAACCTAAAAGAGGATTATGATTTTCTAGTTGTTGATTTTCATGGAGAAATTACTAGTGAAAAAAATGCGATAGGACATTTTTTTGATGGTAAAGCTACTCTTGTAGTTGGAACACATACACACATTCCAACAAATGATGCAAGAATTTTGAAAAATGGGACAGCTTATCAAACTGATGCAGGTATGTGTGGTGATTATGACTCAGTTATTGGAATGAATAAAGATAACTCTTTAAACAGATTTATGAAAAAAGAGTCAACCAAACATTATCCAGCAACTGGTGATGCTACTTTAAGTGGAGTAATTGTTGATTGTGATATAAAAACTGGTTTAGCAAATAAAATTGATAGCTATGTTTTTGGAGGTCAGCTAAAGAATACTTAATTAGTTTATGGCAGGACATTCTCATTGGGCAGGAATAAAGCATAAAAAAGGTAAAGCTGATAAGCAAAGATCTAAAATTTTTTCAAAGTTGTCAAAAGAAATTACTGTTGCAGCAAAACTTGGGGAAAAAGATCCAGCAATGAATCCAAGATTAAGATCTGCGATCCAAGCTGCAAGATCAGCAAATATGCCCAAAGAAAATATAGAAAGAGCGATTGATAAATCTTCAGTTAGCACCGTGTCAAATTTTGAAAATTTAAGATATGAAGGCTTTGGACCAGAAAAAGTAGCAGTAATAATAGAAGCATTAACAGATAATAAAAATAGAACAGCGTCCAGTATTAGAACAATTTTTCAAAAATCTGGCGGCAATCTAGGAACCCAAGGTTCTGCTTCTCATAATTTTAATCAATTAGGAATAATAAAGATCGATAAAAAAGAGGTTTCTGATGATCAAATTTTTGAGCTAGCCACCAATGCTGGAGCTGATGAATGTAAATCGGAAAACGATTTTCACGAAATACAATGTCCTGTTAGTGAAATTTATAATGTTAAGAAAGAATTGGAAAAAGAAATTACTAATTTCATCTCAACAGAAATTGAATGGGTGCCACTTAATAGTGTAAAAATTTCTAAAGAAAAAAATGAAGATTTAATAAATTTCTTTGAATTACTTGAAGACAATGATGATGTGCAAAATGTTTATTCTAATGCTGAATTTGTAAATTAAATTATGTTAATAATAGGTATAGATCCTGGAATTTCTGGTTCAATTTGTTTTTTAGATAATGGAAAAATCATAGACGTAATTGAAATGCCTGTAATGACAGATGGGAAAAAAAATAAAAAACAAGTAAATGGCTCGCAAGTTTATAATGAAATTAGTAAAAGAATTAAACAATTTGAAAAAAATCAAATTAGAGTTGTTATTGAACACGTTTCTGCAATGCCTGGTCAAGGTGTTACTAGTATGTTTAATTTCGGACAATCGTTTGGAATTTTAAAGGGTATTTGCACTGCAATGCAATTGCCTATGTATTTTGTAAGGCCCGCAAAATGGAAAAAATATTTTAATCTTTTAAATTCTGAGAAAGATGCCAGCAGGACAAGAGCAATAGAAATATTTCCTTATTTTTCCTCTCAATTATCAAGAAAGAAAGATTCAAACAAAGCTGATGCGATTTTGATAGCAAGTTTTTATCATGAAACTTACAAAATTGACGAATAGCTTTAAATATTCAGACAAAATCATGACACATTTAAGTGTGAGAAGACGATATGGAAGCTGATATCACGTCTCAAGCAGTTGGGCTAGCCTCAAGTGCTGATTTTTCTCTAATAAATTTATTTATTAGAGCTGACATAATTGTTAAGTCAGTTATCATAATGTTAATTGCTTGTTCTATATATTCATGGGCAGTAATAATTGAAAAATATAGATTGTTTAAAAAAATAAATCAATCTACTGAAGAGTTTGAAGCAAAGTTTTGGAATTCTAAATCTGCAGAAACTTTTTACAATAATCTACCAGCAAACGTTCAAGACCCGATGGCTTTAATATTTAAAGATGCGATGCAAAACTTATTGAAGAGAAGATCTAGAACAGACTTAAACAATAGAATGACCACAATGTTAGAGACGGGTATTGAAAAACAAATATCAAAAATCACTAAAGGTTTTACTTTTTTAGCGACAGTTGGATCAACAGCTCCATTCATAGGCCTATTCGGAACAGTTTGGGGAATTATGAACTCTTTTCAATCTATAGCAATTTCAAGAAATACCAGTTTGGCAATTGTTGCACCTGGAATAGCTGAAGCACTATTCGCAACTGCGTTAGGTCTACTAGCAGCAATACCTGCGGTTGTCGCATATAATAAATTTAATAATGACTCAATTAAGTATTCCCAAAAATTAGAAAATTTCTCAAAAAGATTTTTAACGATTATCTAAAATGGCTTTTAAATTAAATCGTTCATCAAAAGAACCAATGAGCGAAATAAATGTAACACCATTTGTGGATGTAATGTTGGTGCTTTTAATTATTTTTATGGTTACCGCCCCGTTGTTAACAGTAGGCGTTCAGGTTGATTTACCAGAAAGTTCTGCCGACTCTCTTCCTGAGGAAGCTGAACCACTGACTTTGACAATAAACTCTAAAGGTGAAATTTATATTCAAGAGTCAAAAGTTGAATATGAAAAAATAATAGCAAAAGTCTTAGCAGTTTCAAAGAATAGAACTGATACAAGAATTTATGTAAGGGGTGATAAAACAATTAATTATGGAAGAGTATTGGAAATTATGGGCTTACTATCTGGGTCTGGTTTTACCAAAGTAGCACTTATATCTGAACCATATAAAGAAAGGTAAGAAGTGAATAGAAGTATAATTATATCTTCTGTATCACATCTATTTTTAATAATGATTACAGCTTTTAGTTTACCTTTCTTAGCTAAAAAACCAATTGATCTTCCCCCGATAGTATCTGTAGAATTAATACAGATCACAGATAAAACCAATATTCCATACGCACCTAAAGCAAAAAAGATTATAGAAAAAATTAAAGAGAAAGAAAAAAAGTTGGTATCTGAACAAGCTCCCCCAAAAAAAGTAAAAAAAATCAAACCAGATGCGGTTCCATTACCAGATGATAAGCCTAAAAAGGTTGAGAAAATAAAAGAAGATAAACAAAATCCAGAAAAAATTGACAACGAGGTTAAACAAGTTTCTGAATTTGAAAAAAAAGAGTTATTCGATCCAAATAATATTGCAGCCTTAATCGATAAATCTAAAGTTGAAAGTGCTGAAACGATAAAAAAAAATAACAAAATTACACAAGATCAAAAAAAGAATGTTGAGAACGCAGGTTTATCTTTAAGCGAAGAGGATGCTTTAAAAGCCCAAATATTTGGTTGTTGGAGTATTCCTTTGGGTCTGCCTTACAATGAAAATTTATTAGTGAGAATTAAACTTCAACTGAATCCAGATGGAACAATTCAAGATTCAGAGATTTTGGATCATGCAAGAATGAATAAACCTGGTCAAGGTTTTTATAAGGTTTTAGCGGAAAGTGCTTTAAGAGCAATAAAATTATGCCAGCCTTTAAGAGTTCCTACAACTGGTTATGAGCGATGGAAAGAATTACAATTAAATTTTGATGCAAGAGAAATGTTAGAGGGATAGAATATTTTTATGAGAAATCTAATTATTTTATTTTTAATATTTATTTTACCTACTAATGCATTAGGTTTAATTGAGGTTGATATTACACGAGGAAATTTGAATCCACTCCCTATTGCAGTGTCACCATTATCAATTGACGATGAATCAAAAAAGAATTTCGAGAAAACTTTAAAAAAAAAAGATATTGGATCAGAAATTTCTAAAGTTATCGAAAAAAATTTAAAAACTTCAGGTCTTTTTAATCCATTAGATAAAAATGCTTTTCTACAAGCGCCTGATATTGCTCATCTAAAACCACGTTTTGAGGATTGGAATTTAATTAAAGCTCAAGCTTTAATCACAGGTAAAGTAAAAAATGTTGATGATAAACTTAGAGTTGAGTTTAGATTATGGGATGTGCTGGCTGGAAAAGAAATGATGGCTCTAGCATTTACGACAGTTCCAAACAACTGGAGACGTGTTGGCCATATAATTACAGATAAAGTTTATGAGAGATTGACTGGAGAAAAAGGTTATTTTGATACGAGGATAATCTATGTCGCTGAAGAAGGGCCAAAAACAAAGAGAATTAAAAAATTAGCTATCATGGATCAAGATGGTGCAAATAATAAATTTTTAACTTTAGGAAATGAACTTGTTTTGACACCAAGGTTTAATCCTACAAGTCAAATGGTTACATATTTATCTTACTTTAGAAATTTACCTAGAGTTTATCTTCTTGATATAGAAACAGGTATTCAAGAAGTGGTAGGTGATTTTCCAGGAATGACTTTTGCTCCTAGATTTTCTCCAGACGGAAAAAAAATTATAATGAGTTTTGCTAAAGATGGAAATTCAGATATTTATACAATGGATTTAGAAAATAGAATTGTAGAGAAAATTACCAATCATCCCTCTATAGATACATCACCATCTTATTCCCCGGATGGAAAATTTATTTGTTTTAACTCTGACAGAAGTGGGTACCAACAAATTTATGTTATGAAAAGTGATGGTAGTAATGTTAAAAGAATTTCTTTTGGAAATGGTTTATATGGTACCCCAGTTTGGTCTCCAAGAGGTGATTTAATTGCTTTTACAAAATTACATAAAGGTAAATTCTACATCGGTGTGATGCGGACTGATGGATCTGGTGAGAGATTGTTGACAGAAAATTTTTATCAAGAAGCTCCTTCCTGGTCACCTAATGGACGAGTTTTAATTTTTTATAGAGAGACTAAAACTGATGATAAAGGAGAGGGTTTTTCTGCTAAATTGTGGTCAATTGATTTAACAGGCTACAATGAAAGGCTTGTAGATACCCCAACTGATGCATCAGACCCATCATGGTCATCTTTATTAAGTAATTAACTGAAAATATGTTGATTTTTTACCTTGAAACATTTAATTAGTTGTGAAAAAGTTAGTTATAAGAAATATTGACCAAGGAGCATTAATGAAATTAAACAAAATTTTAAAAAACACTTTTTTAGTATTATTTGCATGTTTAGTGTTGTCTGCTTGCGCAACATCAAAAAAATCTACAGGACAAATGCAAGGAGATGTTTACACTGGGACTGATACAGTTGAATATTTAGCTTCAGGTGTTCCTGACAGAGTTTTCTTTGCAACTAATGAGTCAGTTTTGACTACTGCATCAAGAGAAACTTTAAGAAAACAAGCGGCATGGTTAAGAAAAAATTCTGACATTACAATCGTACTTGAAGGACATGCTGACGAAAGAGGAACAAGAGAGTATAACTTAGCGTTAGGTGAAAGAAGAGCTAATGCTGCTAAAGATTATTTAATGACTTATGGGATTTCCTCTAATAGGATTTCAGTTCTAAGTTATGGAAAAGAAAGACCAGTTGACTCTGGTTCTAATCCTTTGGCTTGGTCAAAAAACAGAAGATCTGTCACAGTAAAAGCAAATTAATTTTAAAAAATTTAAGACCCTTAATTAATTCAATTAGTTAAGGGTCTTTTTTTTGCCATTATTTTAATCATAAGATTATTTTGATGCGACACATTTTAAGAAAATTTAAAATTATTACACTTTGTTTAAGTAATTTTTTTTTGATAACTTATTCTTATGCTGACAATCATAATATTTATGAAATATTAGATCAACTTCAGAAAGATATAAAGACACTAGAAAAAGCAGTATACTCAGGATCAATAGAATTAAATAGTGATAGTTCTATAAATTTAAATTCAAATTTAGATAATAATTCAGAAGATGTTCTAACAAGACATTTATTAAAACTTTCAGAAATTGAAAATCAATTTCAGGAACTTACAAATAAGTTTGAAGAAATAAATTTTAAGTTAGACAAACTATCCAGCAGGATGTCAAAAGTGCAAGCAGATAATCAAATAAGATTTCAGGACTTGGAAAATGTTGTGTCTTCTGATGCAACTACAAATAAATTAACAAAAAAAACAAATAATGAACAAATAGAAGTTTTGCCTGGAAGTTCTCAACCTCAAGATTTGGGATCGATATCATATAAAGATACAGCGACAAACGAAACATCACAAAAAACAAATTCTGTAGACTCAACAGCTTTAGTAGTAACTGAAACTTTTCAAGCTGAAGAAAAAATTCTTCCAAATGGTTCTCCAGATAAGCAATATCAGTTTGCTACAAGCTTTTTAAAAGTTGGTGATTATTCAACTGCTGAAAGAGCATTCAGAGAGTTCGTTGACACAAATCCTGAACATAATCTAGCTGGTAATGCTCAATATTGGTATGCAGAAACTTTTAGGATACGACAATTGTATACGGATGCAGCCTCAGCATATTTGGAAGGTTATCAGAGATACCCTAAAGGTGAAAAAGCACCTATAAACTTATTAAAGCTTGGTGTATCAATGGTACAAATTGGAGAAAAAGACCAAGGTTGCAAAATGATCAATGGTGTTGAAGAACAATATCCAGAGGCAAACCAATCTGTGATACAAAAAGCTAAATATGAGTCTCAGAAATTCGAATGCAACAAACAAAATTCCTAAATTTTTAAGAGATAACTTAAATAATAAAAGAATAAATAAAATTTATAAAAAATTTGAGATTTCTTTAAATTTAGATGAAAGTTTTGCAGTTGCAGTCTCAGGTGGTCCAGATAGTCTTGCTTTAGCTTTTTTATCTAAAATTTATGCAATTAAAAAAAATTTAAAATCAAAGTTTTATATTATCGACCATAAACTTAGACCCGAGTCTACAAAAGAGGCTATATTTGTTTTAAATTTGCTTAAAAAAAACTTTATGAAATCAGAAATATTAACTTGGAAAGGAAAAAAACCAAAGAAAAGCATCCAGTCAATTGCTAGATTAAAAAGATATGAAATACTTTTCAAGAAATGTAATCAATTAAAAATCAAAGATATTTTAATAGGGCATCACGAGGATGATTTAATTGAAAATTTTTTTATAAGACTTCTGAGGGGTAGTGGAATAAAAGGTCTCACATCTCTAGATTTAAAGACAACTATAAAAAAAAAAAACATATTAAGACCTTTAATTGATATAAAAAAAGAGGATTTAATTTTTATTTCCAAAAAAGTTTTTAATTTTTATGTAGAAGATCCAACAAACTATGATGAAAAATATCAAAGAGTTCGAGTAAGAAAATTGATGAAAAATCTTGAAAGAGATGGTTTAGATAAAAATAAGTTAAAAAAAACGATTAAAAATTTAAAATATGCAAACAAAGTAATTGAGTTTTATGTTGATAAAAATTTACGAGAAAATACCTCTTTTTTAAATAATAAAAAAAGACTAGTTATCAATAGTGATTTTTTTCTTCAACCCCAAGAGATTATTTTTAGAGCCTTTTCAGAATCATTAAAGTTAATTGGTAAAAAATATTATTCTGTAAGAGGAAAAAAATTAGAAAAAATTATCCGAGAAGTTGAAAATAATCGATTGAATAGAGCCACATTAGGTGGTTGTATTATTGAAAAGGTCAATCGATCAATAATTATCTCTAAAGAGCACTAAAATAATGCCACTTTACACAAAATGCCACTTGTTAAATTGATAATAATTCTTATTTTATACCTATGAATATGAAAAACATTGCAATGTGGGCTATCATAGTTTTTTTAACTATTGGTCTTTATAATATGTTTAAAAATCCCCAAACAAATATTAGAGGTGGGGACAAGGTTATATTCTCGGAATTCTTGACATCTGTTGAAAATGGAGAAGTATTAAAAGTAGAAATCCAAGGTAACAACATTAAAGGTGTGTATTCAAATGGAAACTCATTTACAACTTATTCTCCTAACGATCCAAATTTAATTGAAAAACTTTCTGAAAAAGGAGTGAGTATTTCAGCTGCACCTATTGAAGAAAAAATGCCATCATTATTTGGTGTCCTGCTTTCATGGTTTCCTATGTTATTATTAATTGCTGTTTGGATTTTTTTCATGAGACAAATGCAAGGTGGTAAAGGTGGAGCTATGGGTTTTGGAAGATCAAAAGCAAAAATGATGAATGAGCTTAAGGGTAAAGTTACATTTAATGACGTTGCAGGTGTAGAAGAAGCAAAGGAAGAGGTTGAAGAAATTGTAGAATTTTTAAAAGATCCGAGAAAATTTAGTAGACTTGGAGGAAAAATACCAAGAGGTGCTTTATTGGTCGGTCCACCAGGCACTGGAAAAACTTTATTAGCTAGAGCGATAGCAGGTGAAGCTGGAGTACCATTTTTTACGATCTCAGGTTCAGATTTCGTTGAAATGTTTGTAGGAGTTGGTGCTTCTAGAGTGAGAGATATGTTTGAACAAGGAAAAAAAAATTCTCCTTGTATAATTTTTATAGATGAAATTGATGCTGTTGGAAGAAGTAGGGGTGCTGGTTTAGGTGGTGGAAACGATGAACGAGAACAAACTCTTAATCAGCTTTTAGTTGAGATGGATGGTTTTGATACTAATGAAGGAGTAATAATTATTGCTGCAACAAACAGACCAGATGTATTAGATCCCGCTTTGTTAAGACCAGGTAGGTTTGATAGACAAGTAGTTGTATCCAATCCTGATATAATTGGACGAGAAAAAATTCTAAAGGTTCATGTTAAAAAAATAAAAATGGCACCGGATGTTAATTTAAGAACTATTGCGAGAGGTACACCTGGTTTTTCTGGCGCAGATCTAGCTAATTTGGTAAATGAATCCGCTTTATTGGCTGCTAGAAAAAATAAGAGAATCGTTACACTAAATGAGTTTGAGGAGGCAAAGGATAAAGTAATGATGGGAGCCGAAAGACGTTCGATGGTAATGACAGAGGATGAAAAAAAATTAACAGCTTATCATGAAGGGGGTCATGCGCTGGTATCTTTCAACATGCCAAGTTATGATCCTATACATAAAGCAACTATAATTCCTCGGGGTAGAGCATTAGGTATGGTTATGAATTTGCCAGAAAGAGATAAACATGGTCATTCTATAAAATATTTAAAAGCAAGGTTGGCAGTTTGTTTTGGTGGAAGAGTTGCTGAAGAAGTAATCTTTGGAAAAGATAATATATCAACAGGAGCAGGTGGAGGTAGTGGATCAGATATAAATCAAGCTACGCAACTTGCTAGAGCCATGGTAACTAAGTATGGAATGAGCGAAGAAATGGGACCCGTTGAATATGGCGAGAATCAAGAAGAGGTTTTTTTAGGAAGATCAGTAACACAAACTCAGTCAGTCTCTGAGGAAGTAGCACAAAAAATAGACAAAGAAATCAGAAAGCTTATAGATGAGGGTTATAATACTGCAAAGAAAATTTTGACTGAAAAAGTTGAAGATCTACACAAAATTGCTAAAGCTCTTATGACTTATGAGACATTAACTGGTGAGGAAATTGAAAATATAATCAATAAAAATATATACCCAGCAGACAAACAAGACTTAAAAGTAGAAGATGATAAGGGGTCAGCAATGGGTGCTCTAGGCCTAAAACCAAAAATTGTTCATTAGACTGAATGTCTAGATATTACACTAGAGTGTGTAATTTCTATTATGGTGCAAAATCTAAATTATTAGTTAAGAAAAAAAAAACATTACCACTTCATAATAATCCTGAAATTTCTTTTGATAAAATAGAAATAATAACAAGAAATTCAAAAAAATTAATTTCTTTAAATGAAGTGAACAAATTACATTTAAATTTAAAGACAAAAGTAAAAAAAGATCTAAGATTAATTACAAAAAAAAAAACAAATATTAAAAATTTAAATTTTCAAAATATTCCTCAAATAATGGGTATTTTAAATATTACTCCAGACAGTTTCTCAGATGGTGGAAAATTTTTTAATTATGCATCAGCCAAAAAACAATTAAATTTTCTTTTAAATTCTGGCGCAAACCTTGTTGATATTGGAGCAGAGTCCACTAAACCTGGATCTAAAGCTATTAAATCAAAAATAGAATGGAATAGACTCAAAAATATTTTAAAATTAATTGATAAAAAAAATTTTATATCTCTAGATACTAGAAAAGCAGAAATCATGGAAAAGGGAATTAAACTAGGAGTAAAATTAATTAATGATGTTTCTGGTCTTAATTTTGATAAAAACTCAATTAAGATTTTAAAAAAGTATAATATACCTTTCGTACTCCAGCACTCACTTGGTAATCCAGACGTAATGCAAAAAAATCCAAAATATAAAAATGTATTATTAGATATTTACGATTTTTTTGAAGAAAAATTAAATAATTTACGCCAAAATGGAATTTATCATAATAATATAATCTTAGACCCCGGTGTAGGTTTTGGAAAAAATTTGAAACATAATATGACGATAATTAAAAATATATCAATTTATCATTCTTTGGGTTTGCCTATACTGCTTGGTATTTCTAGAAAAAGATTTATAAAAGATTTATCTGGAAATAATGATAGCTCTTTAAGAATTGGAGGAACAATAAGTAGCAGTATTTTTGTAATGTTACAGGGTGTACAGATGTTGAGAGTTCATGATGTCAACGAAATTAATCAAGCTATAAAAGTTTTCAAAGCACTAATAAATAATTAATGAAGTATTTTGGTACTGATGGAATTAGAGGGCAGGTAAATAGTGGGAACATTAATGGAGATATGTTCTTTAAGTTTGGACTAGCAGCAGGAAAATATTTCACAAATTTAAAAAAAAAGAAACAAACAGCAATTATTGCTAAAGATACTAGACTTTCGGGATACGCATTAGAACCTGCACTAGTTTCAGGTTTAGCATCTGCAGGAATGCACGTTTATACACTAGGTCCATTGCCGACTAATGGCCTTGCAATGTTGACAAAATCAATGAATGCAAATCTTGGTATTATGATCACTGCTTCACACAATTTATTTTATGATAATGGTTTAAAGTTATTCGGTCCTGATGGATTAAAACTATCCGATAAAATTCAAAAAAAAATTGAAAATTTAATCGATAGTAAAGTTCAAAAACACTTATCAAATCCAAAAAAATTAGGAAGGGTTAAAAGGCTAGAGACTGGAACTGATGAATATATTAAAATTTGTAAAAAAAAGTTATCAAGAAACTTTAAATTAAATAATTTTAAAGTAGTTCTAGACTGCGCAAATGGAGCTGGATATAAATCTGCACCAAAATTAATCAGATCACTTGGAGCAAAATTAAAAGTTATAGGCAATAAACCAAATGGGTTTAATATTAATAAAAATTGTGGTTCAACTTTTCCAGAAAAACTACAAAGAAATGTTAAAAAATTTAAAGCAGATTTGGGTATATCTTTAGATGGAGATGCTGACAGAATAATAATGTGTGATGAAAAAGGATCTATAATTGATGGTGATCAAATTATCGCTGCATTAGCTTTACAATGGAAAAAGAGAAAAATTCTCAAAGGAGGCGTTGTCGGGACCTTAATGTCAAACTACGGTTTAGAAAAATTTTTTAAAGAAAAAGGTATTAAATTTTTAAGAGCTAATGTTGGGGACAGATATGTTAAAGAATTGATGCAAAAGAAAAAATTCAATTTAGGAGGAGAGCAATCGGGCCATATTATTTTAGGAAAATTTGCAACAACTGGCGATGGTGTGCTTGTTGCTTTAGAGATTATCAAATCAATGGATAGAAAAACTAAAGCCAGTGAATTTTTTAATGTCTTTAAAAAAATTCCACAAATTTTAGAAAATATAGAAATAAAAGATGATAAAATACTTAAAAATCACTCTATTAAAAGATCCATTAAAATTGCAAAAAAATTAATCAAAAATCAAGGTCGAATTCTTGTAAGAAAATCAGGTACTGAACCAAAGATAAGAATAATGGGTGAAAGTGAAAATAAAATTTTGCTTAAAGAATGTATAAATATGATTTCAAGAGAATTTAAATAAATTGAGATTAAAGTCTAAAATTTTGATAATTGCTGGATCAGACTCATCTGGTGGGGCTGGTATACAGGCAGATATCAAAACTGTCACTAGTCTTGGCTCTTATGCAATGACTGCTATTACAGCAGTGACTGTTCAAAATACAAAGGGTGTTAAATCAGTTATTTCAATACCAACTAATGAAGTAAAAAATCAAATTATTTATTCATCAAGAGATATAAGACCTGATGCCATTAAAATAGGTATGCTTCACTCTACTGAAGTTGTCGAAAAAGTTACTCACGCTTTGAAGATATTAAAAGTAAAAAAAATTGTTTTAGACCCTGTAATGGTTGCAAAGGGTGGTGCTAAATTAATTGATAGTAAAGCAATACAAACTTTGAAAAAAAAGCTATTAAAAAATGTTCTTTTGATCACACCAAACATTCCAGAGGCAGAAATTTTAGCAGAGACTAGTATTAAAAACAAAGAGGATATGATTTTTGCAGCAAATAAATTGATAGATTTAGGAGCTAAAAATGTATTATTAAAGGGTGGCCATTTAAAATCAAAAAAAGTAATAGATTTATATCTAAGCAAATCTGATTTTAAAGTCTTTACAAGTTTTAGGCATAGAACAAAAAATACTCATGGTACAGGATGTACATTATCTAGTGCGATAGCAACTTTTCTTTCATGTGGAAAAAGTATTAAGAGCGCTTGTGCGTTGGGAATTAAATATGTAAATTCTGCGATACTGACAAATCCAAACTATGGAAAAGGACATGGTCCCATAAATCATGTTAATTCAATGAAAATAAAACAAAAATTTAATTAATGAAAAATATTGTTGTTGTTGGTTCTCAATGGGGAGATGAGGGAAAAGGCAAGATAGTTGATTGGTTATCTGAACAAGCTGATGTTGTAGTTAGATTTCAAGGTGGTCACAACGCGGGCCATACTCTTGTAATAAATGGTGTGACTTATAAACTTCGACTACTTCCATCCGGGATTGTAAGAAAAAATAAAATATCAATAATTGGAAATGGAGTTGTCGTTGACCCCTGGGCATTATTAGATGAAATTGAAGAAATTAAATCAAAAGGAGTTAAGGTCGACACTGATAATTTTATAATTTCAGAGTCTGCAAATTTAATTTTACCTTTTCATAGGGAAATGGATGAAATCCGTGAAGATAGTGCGGGTAAAGGAAAAATTGGAACAACCAGAAGAGGTATCGGACCAGCATATGAAGATAAAGTTGGTAGACGATCAATAAGAGTAATGGACTTGAGATCTAAAAAAAATCTAGATCAAAGGTTAGAGTCTGTTCTTTTACATCATAATGCAATTAGAAAAGGCTTAGGAAAAAAAATCTATGAGAAAGATCAATTAAAAAAAGATTTATTGAAAATTGCTCCTAAGATCTTGAAATACTCAAAACCAGTTTGGTTGAAACTTGACGAATTCAAAAAACAGAAAAAAAGAATATTATTTGAGGGAGCTCAAGGTATATTACTAGATGTTGATCATGGTACATATCCATTTGTAACATCCTCAAATACTGTAGCGTCAAGCGCTGCTACTGGCACAGGGTGTGGACTAAACACAATAAATTATGTTTTAGGAATCACTAAAGCATATACGACTAGGGTTGGAGAAGGTCCGTTTCCAACAGAATTAAAAGATGATATTGGCGAACTTTTAGGAACAAGAGGAAAAGAATTTGGAACAGTTACCAGTCGAAAAAGAAGATGTGGATGGTTTGATGGTGTTTTAGTTAGACAAACTATCAAAGTCTCAGGGATTGATGGTATAGCACTCACAAAGCTAGATGTTTTAGATGAATTAGATGAAATAAAGATGTGTGTTGAATATGAGTTAGATGGAAAAAAAATTAATTATTTACCAGCAGCAGTAGAGGATCAGCTTAAAATAAAACCTATTTATAAAACTTTTGATGGCTGGAAAAAATCAACAAGTGGTATTAAGAATATTGATGATCTTCCAGAAAATGCTAAAAATTATATTAAAGAAGTTGAAAATTTTATTGAGACTAAAATATCAAGTATTTCAACTAGCCCAGAACGTGATGATACGATATTAATCGAAAATCCTTTTGAGATTTAATTTACAGGTAATAAGTTTTTTGACTTTGCGAGTAAAAGCATATGCTTTTGTAATTTTTCAAAAGCTTTATTTTCAATTTGCCTTACTCTTTCTCTACTAATTTTATATTTTTTACTTAAATCTTCCAATGTAGTTGGGTTGTCATTTAATCTTCTAGAATATAAAATTTCTCTCTCTCTTTCATTTAGGACTTGAATTGAGTTTTTTAACAAGTCTTTTCTTTGTTCCATTTCCTCCTGATGAGCAAATTTTAAGTCATGATCTAATTCTTTATCAACCAACCAGTCTTGCCACTCATCGCCATCTTCACCAACTTGTGCATTTAGAGAGAATTCTTTTCCCGATAATCTTCGATTCATCGAAATGACCTCATCTTTACTAACATCAAGCTTGTCAGCTATTTCATCGACATGTTCATTTTTTAAATCCCCTTCAGTTTGAGGAGCTATTTGGTTTTTTAATTTCTTAAGATTAAAAAATAATTTTTTTTGTGCAGTTGTTGTACCAATCTTAACTAAACTCCACGATCTTAAAATATATTCTTGTATTGAAGCTTTTATCCACCACATCGCGTATGTGGCTAATCTAAAACCTTTTTCAGGTTCAAATTTTTTTACCGCTTGCATTAAACCAATATTCCCTTCAGAGATCATCTCATTTACTGGTAATCCATATCCTTTATATCCCATTGCAATTTTCGCAACCAATCTCAAATGACTCGTTACTAATTTTTCTGCTGCTTTGATATTACCAGTTGTTTTCCAATTTCTTGCCAACATATATTCTTCTTCCGCATCAAGCATAGGGAATTTTTTAATCTGTTCCAAATATGCAGATAGACCACCTTCATTACTTAAAGCGGGCAAGTTATTATTTATTGCAGTATTCATAATGAGTTTATCTAATTAATTATTTATATTTTTCAATGATTTATTTATTAGTATTTCTTAGTATTTTTAAAATATTCTCAAGTTCTAAAGGTAAATTTGAGTTGAAAACCATTTCTTTGCTTTTCGTGGGGTGCTTGAAGCCTAGAGTCTTAGCATGGAGAAATTGTCTATTAAGACTATTTAAATTTTGCTCTATCAATGGATTAATGTTTTTAATTTTCTTAAACTTTTTTTTATATTTATCATCACCAACAATACTATTTCCTAAAAAATTCATGTGAACTCTAATTTGATGGGTTCTACCCGTTTCAAGTTTGCATTCTACTAAACTTAAAGTTGGTGTGTGTTTATTTTCAAAAATTTCAATAGTTCTATAATTGGTAATCGCTTTTTTTCCTTTAGTCCGACTAACTTCCATCATTTGTCTATTCTTTGAACTTCGTGTTATTAAAGTTTCAATTTTTCCCCTAGAAGGTCTAACTTTTCCCCATATTAATAATTGATAAACTCTTATTATAGAGTGTTTATTAAACTGATTAGATAAGTTTTCATGTGATAAATTATTTTTTGCTATGACTACCAAACCTGATGTATTTTTATCTATCCTATGTACTATTCCTGGTCTAAGTTCATCACCAATATTCGAAAGAGAGTCTTTATCGTAATCCACTAATGCATTTACAATTGTATTGTCAAAATTTCCAGCACCTGGATGCATTACGATACCTGCTGGTTTATTTAGTACTATTATATCTTTGTCCTCATGAACAATATCTAATTTAAATTTAAATGGTTTCAGAGAAGCTTTTTTAGGCTCTGGAATTATTAATTCTATAGCATCGTCTTTTAAAACCTTTTTGGCAGGATCTGAAATAACTTTATTATTAATCTTAAGCTTCTTACTCAAAATTAAGTTTTTTATTCTAGTTCTACTTATCTCATTTTCCTTACTATTAATAAAAACATCTATACGCATATTTTTATTACTTTCTTTTACAATCAAATTTATTTTTTTTTTCATAAAATGATATATTACTATTAAATGCGCTTGTAGCTCAACTGGATAGAGCGCCTGACTTCGGATCAGGAGGTTCTGGGTTCGACTCCTAGCAGGCGCACCAATTATTCACCCATATTAATTAATGTTCCTTTAATTCGAGCTCTCAAAAAAGATAAATAAAATAGAAGTATTCCAATGATTAAATAGATCAGGTTTAATAAATATGCTTGTTTCAAATTTGTATAATCAATTGACCCATTAAGAAGTATGTTTCTAGTCTCATCAAAAATATAAACAAGTGGTAAACCTTTTGCTATGAATTGAAATAATTCTGGTAGAATTTCTATTGGATAATATATGCATCCCAAAGGAGCTAGCAAAAATAGGGATGACCATGCAATATTTTCAAAAGATGGACCAAATCTAATTAGACCCGAACTCACAAACAATCCAAGTGTTATTCCAAAAAGATATAAACTTAGAAATAGGAATAAAAGTGGTAATCCCAATTTTAAAATTGATACACCAAATAGAGGAGAGGTTAGCATTATTGCAGGAACCAATCCTATTAAAGTCCTTATCAAAGCAGTAAAAATTAATGAAACAATAATTTCTTTAAGCTTAAGGGGAGCAATAAACAAATTTGTGAAATTTCTACTCCAGATTTCTTCTAAAAAAAGCATGTTAAAACTAATGCTTGATCTAAAAAGAATATCGTAAAGTATTGCACACGTTAAAATTACTCCCAAAGTATTGCTATAGTAGTCACTATGTATTGAAAAGAACTTTGAGATAAAACCCCACAAAATTATTTGAATTGTTGGCCAATAAATTAAATCCAAAATTCTTGGTAAAGAACTTTTAATTAAATAAAAATGTCTAAGGAAAAGACCATACATTTTATTAAAATTCATACTTTTTCCCTTGTAAGTTTTAAAAAAACTTCTTCCATATTTTTTCTTCCATGTTTTTTAATTAATTCCTCTGGACTTCCCTCATCAATAATCGATCCTTTATTCATCATAAAAACTGAAGAACATAGTCTCTCTACCTCTGCCATATTGTGTGATGCTAATAGAATAGATGTTTTATTTTCCTGTTGATATTCCTCTAAAAAACTTCTAACGAAATCACCTGTTTCAGGATCAAGTGATGCTGTAGGTTCATCAAGAAGTAAAACTTTTGGATTATTAATTATTGATTTTGCAAGACTAACCCTATTTTTTTGACCAGATGACAACTCCCCAGTTAATTTATCTATAAATTCGTAGAGTCTTAATTTTTCACACAGATATTCAATTTTTGCCTTACGTTTGCTCACATCATAAAGCCTCCCATAAACTTCTAAATTTTGTCTAACTGTCAATTTTTTAGGCAACTCTATATAAGGTGATATAAAATTTAATTGATTTAGTAAATCTACACGTTGGTTTTCAATTTCGATACCATTTATTAAAACTTTTCCTTTTGATGGTTTTAATAAACCTAAAATCATTCCAATTGTAGTAGTTTTTCCACAACCATTAGGACCAAGTATACCAATAATTTCATTTTGATTTACTTTAAAAGAAACGTCTTTTACTGCTTCTTTTGTATTATATGTTTTTGATAATCCTATAACTTCAAGTGGTTTTTTCATTGAATCTTGATGCTCTTAATAACCTATCATTAATTGTTTTACCATATCCTCTATCAGGAATTTTACATACTGCAATCGAGCTGTATTTCTTTTTTTTAATTTTTCTTAAAGTAGAATATAAATTTTTTGCAGCTTCTTTTAGATTTCCTTTTTGTGACAAAAAATAATAATTTGGTTTACTAACTTTTTTTTTTCTAATCAACAAGTATGCTTCATCTTGACGAATATTTTTTGCATTAAGTCTGATGGGCAAACCTGGTGAATAATGAACCTTAAGTTGACCTGGTGAAACGATTTTTGAAGGTTTGTTATTTATTGTTATTTTTTTTCCTAGTATTTTTTGAATAGTTGAAACATTTAAGCCTCCCAATCTTAAGATTTTAGGTTTCTCTCTAAGGTCAATAATTGTTGATTCTACTCCAATAGATGATTTTCCGCCCTCAAGTATGTATTTAATTTTTTTTCCAAAATCTTCTTTTACATGATTAGATGTAACAGCACTAACCCTAGATGAGGGATTAGCACTTGGAGCTGCCAAAGGAAATTCTAAAATTTTTAGTAATCTTCTCGTGACTGAATGTTGCGGAAATCTTACTGCCAATGTATTTTTTTTGTTAGTAATTATTTTTGAAATTTTTGTTGATTTTTTAAGATTAAGTATAAAAGTTAAAGGACCAGGACAAAATTTTTTATATAGTTTAATAAAGTCATTGTTTAAATGACAATCTTTTTTCAACCTTTGAATATTCAGATAATGAACTATTAGAGGGTTATTTTTTGGTCTTTTTTTAAGTTTATATATTTTTTGACAGGCTTGATCTGAGTAGGCATTACCCGCCAAACCATAAACTGTTTCTGTAGGTATAGCAATACACTCCCTTTTATATAGAAGTTTTTTTGCTTTTTTAATATTTGCAAGATTAATTTTCATGTATTATCTGAAAGTATTATATGAAAGATAAAGATTTACCAAATGATTATGAGTCTTCGTCTCTGGAGGAATTAACTCTCGAAGCTAATAAAATAATTGAGGATTTAGAAAGTCAAAAAGATTTACAAAATTCAATTGAAAAATATCAAAATTTGATAAAACTTAACAATATTATCGAGAAAAAATTTAAAAAAAAAGTTACTGATATTAATACAACAACTAAAGATAATATATCTAAGATAACCTCAAAAAATAATGCAAAAAAAACTAAATAAAATTGCTAAAGACACAAATATTTTTTTAAAAAGATTTATTAAAAAGCAAAAAAAATCAGAACTGATTGTCCCAATGCAATATGGATTATTTTCGGGTGGTAAAAAAATTAGATCAAAAATACTAGTTGATGTTGGTTCAATATTTAACTTAAATTATAAAACCTTACTAATTATTGGTGCTGCTGTTGAATGTATTCATGCTTATTCACTTATTCATGACGATTTACCATGTATGGATAATGATTTAATAAGACGAGGTAAGCCTTCTACTCATATCAAATTTGGAGAGTCTACAGCTGTTCTTGCTGGAAACTCACTCTTAACTATGGCATTCGAAATTTTGAGTCACAAAGATTTGAATGTCAATGAAAAAACAAAAATTAGATTAATTAATAAAATTTCTGAGAGTTCTGGACATCTCGGGATTGCTGGTGGTCAATATTTAGATCTTAGTTATGAACATAAGAAAATTTCAGAAAAAAAAATAATTGAAATGGAAATAAAAAAAACTGGAAAACTGTTTAGTTTTTGTTGTGTAGCTCCATTAATTTTAAAGAACAAAAGTAAAAAAGATATCCAAAAATTTGAAAATATTGGAGCTGATATAGGATTACTATTTCAAGTTGCTGACGATTTAATTGATTATAATGGAAGTCTTTCTGCTGCAGGAAAAAAAACTGGAAAAGATAAGAAAAAAGGTAAAGCAACTCTTATTAGTTTACTGGGAGACAAAAATACTATTAAATATGCGAATAAACTAATTTTAAAAATAAATACTAAGTTAAAAAAGTATGGACCAAAATCTAAGAATTTAACCGAAACCCTAAATTATATTTTAAATAGAAATAAATGAAAAAAAATTACGAATTTTTAGATCAGATTAATTTTCCATCAGACTTAAAAAAAGTTCCTGAAACAAAACTGCAAAAGGTTGCTGATGAATTAAGAGAGGAAATGATCGATGCAGTATCAGTTACTGGAGGACATTTGGGTGCTAGTTTAGGTGTAGTAGAATTAAGCGTAGCATTACATTATATTTTTAACACACCAAGTGATAAATTAATTTGGGATGTAGGACACCAATGTTATCCACATAAAATTTTAACGGGAAGAAAAGATAAAATAAGAACACTTCGGCAAGGAGGGGGTCTCTCAGGATTTACTAAGCGTTTAGAAAGTGAATATGATCCTTTCGGAGCTGCGCATAGTTCTACCTCAATTTCATCAGCTTTGGGAATTGCAGAAGCAAATAAATTATCAAAAAAATCAGAGAATGTTATAGCAGTGATTGGTGATGGTGCAATAAGTGCAGGTATGGCTTATGAAGCCATGAATAATGCGGGTGGTTCAAAGACCAAAATGATTGTGATATTAAATGATAACGACATGTCAATTGCAAGGCCTGTTGGAGCAATGGGAACATATTTAGCTAAAATTTTTTCTGGTAAAATATATTTTAGTTTAAGAGAAACTATAAAATTGATTACATCAGCATTTTCAAAAAGATTTAGTGCAAAAGCTGGCAAAGCTGAAGATTTATTAAGATCAGCTGTAACTGGTGGAACTTTATTTAGCTCATTAGGTTTCTATTATATTGGTCCTATCGATGGCCATGATCTTTCTTCATTGATTCCAATTTTAAGAAATGCAAGGGACTCAAAACACCAAGGTCCAATATTAATCCATATAAAAACAAAAAAAGGAAAAGGCTATTCTTTTGCTGAAGAAGCAAAAGATCATTATCATGGTGTATCCAAATTTAATGTAGAGACTGGGGAACAGGAAAAAAGTTCTAGTAAAATACCGTCATACACCAAAGTTTTTGCTGATACTCTGATACAACACGCAAAAAAAGATAGTAAAATTGTTGCAATAACAGCAGCAATGCCAGATGGAACTGGATTAAACAATTTTAGAAAAGAATTTCCAGATAGAACTTATGATGTTGGTATTGCTGAACAACACGCTGTTACTTTTGCAGCCGGCTTAGCGACTGAGAATTATAAACCTTATGCAGCAATTTATTCAACATTTCTTCAAAGAGCATATGATCAAGTCGTTCATGATGTTGCAATACAGAGTTTACCTGTAAGATTTGCAATAGATAGAGCGGGATTAGTTGGAGCTGACGGACCTACACATGCAGGTAGTTTTGATACGACTTATTTAGCAACACTACCAAATTTTATTGTAATGGCTGCAAGTGATGAGGCCGAGTTGGTAAGAATGATTAATACTTCTACAGAAATTAATGATAGACCCTGTGCATTCAGATATCCAAGAGGGAGTGGTATTGGATCAATATTGCCATCAATTAATGAAAAGATAGAGATTGGTAAATCAAGAATTATTCAAGATGGAAAAAAGTTAGCTTTAATAAACTTTGGTGCAAGATTAAGTGAAAGTTTAAGGGCATCAGAAAATTTAAAAAAAAAAGGTGTTAATATTACAATAGTGGATGCAAGATTTGCCAAGCCGTTGGATGAAAATTTGATATGGCAATTAGCAACAACACACGAGGCAATTGTAACTATTGAGGAGGGGTCAATTGGTGGGTTCGGTTCTCATGTGATTGATTTTTTAACAAAAAAGGGACTAATGGACTCAAATTTAAAATTTAGATCAATGAAACTTCCAGATATTTTTATTGATCAAGACAAACCTGAAAACATGTATAAACTCGCAAATTTAGATAGCATTTCTATTGAAGAACAAATTTTAGATGTATTAAATTCAAATATTATCTTACAAAAACAAAAATAAAGTAATTATCCACATTGAGCTTGATTCAATAAATAATGATCAAGTAAAACGCATGATAGCATAGCCTCACCCACTGGAACTGCTCTTATTCCAACACACGGATCATGTCTTCCCTTAACAGATATGCTAGTATTTTTTCCAAATTTATTAATTGTTTTTCTGCTCTTTAAAATTGATGATGTGGGTTTTACAGCAAATGAAACAATTATTTGTTGACCAGAAGAGATACCACCAAGAATTCCACCTGCATTATTTGAGTTAAACTTTAATTTATTTTTTGATTTTGAAATTTCATCTGAATTTTCTTCTCCAGACAATTGAGCAGAATTCATTCCAGATCCAATATTAACTCCTTTTACAGCATTAATACTCATCATTGCAGATGCAATATCAGAGTCTAGTTTTGAGTAAATCGGTGCTCCCAATCCTGCGGGAATACCATTAGCTCTAATTTCAATTATAGCACCACAGGATGAACCTGCCTTTCTAATACTTAAAAGATATTTTTCCCATATTTTAAGCATTGATTTATCAGGACAAAAAAACGGGTTTTTATAAATTATCTTATCATCCCACTTGTTTGTATCACATCCAAGAATTCCAAGTTGTGTAACTGCACCAGAAATTTTAAATTTTTTACCTAATTTTTTTTCTAAAACTTTTTTTGCTACAGCTCCTGCTGCAACTCTAGAAGCAGTCTCTCTCGCTGAAGACCTTCCACCACCTCTATAATCTCTAATTCCATACTTTTTAAAGTAAGTAAAATCAGCATGACCTGGTCTGAATTTATCCTTAATATCATTATAATCTTTTGAGCGCATATCCTCGTTATAAATTATTAAAGAGATTGGAGTTCCAGTTGTTTTACCCTCAAAGACTCCTGAAAGAATCTCTACTTTATCACTCTCTTTTCTTTGAGTAGTAAATTTAGATTGACCAGGTTTTCTTTTGTTGAGTTCTATCTGAATATCTCGTTCATTGAGGTTTATTAGTGGTGGACAACCATCTATTATACAACCAATTGCAGGACCATGAGATTCTCCCCATGTAGTGAAACGAAAAACCTTTCCAAAAGTATTAAATGACATTATTTATATTGTATAGATTATTTTGTTAAAATTATGAATGAAAAAAACTCACTAGGGCTTAATAAATGCTTTCTAGATTTAGATGATCCTTTTAAATTATTTGAAAGTTGGTACGAAGAGGCAAAAAAGAATGAAATTAATGATCCAAATGCTTTAGCTCTTGGAACTGCAACAAAACAAGGCGTTCCATCAGTAAGGATGGTGCTTCTTAAAGGTTACGATAAAAATGGATTTGTTTTTTATACTAATCTTAATAGTCAGAAAGGAAACGAAATAAAAGAAAACCCCAATGCAACAATGTGTTTTCATTGGAAAAGTTTGCTTAGGCAAATTAGAATTGTAGGTACTTTGAGCCAAGTAGAAGATGAGGTAGCTGATAATTATTTTAATTCTAGAGCTTACGAAAGTAGAATTGGGGCTTGGGCATCAAAACAAAGTAGTGAATTAGTCAATAGGGAAGAATTGATAAAATCACTAGAAAAATTTAAAAATAAATACCAAGATCAAAATAATGTTCCAAGACCAAATCATTGGTCAGGCTGGAATTTAAAACCTACGAGCATAGAATTTTGGTTAGATGGAGATAATAGAATACACGAAAGACTAAAGTATAAATTGTCAGCAAATAATGGTTGGACAAAAAATCTTTTAAGCCCCTAAAAATTTCTTGATAAACTAAAAGACGTTAAATTTTCGAGGATATTTTTTTCTTCAGAGTCTTTAAATACCGACAATGAATTTGATGACAAATTAATATAGTGTGTGGCCTTTTGATAACAACTATTTATTATATCATATTTCTTTATTAAAGATAAGGTATAATTTAAATCATTTTGATTTCTCTCTTCTTTTGCAAAAGTTTTCTTAAGAGTTTCTTTTTCATCTTTATTAGCTTTTTGAAACAGAAGAATTATTGGCAGTGTAATTTTTCCTTCATAGAAGTCTTGACCGATATTTTTTCCAAATAGTTTTAATTCTGAATTATAATCTAAAGTGTCATCAGCAATTTGAAAAGTTAAACCTAAATTCCTACCATAAAACTCTAAAGCTTCTTTCTCTTTAGTTTTCATTTCTGATAAAATTGCTCCTACTTTAGTAGCAGCAGCAAATAACTCAGCCGTCTTTGAAGAAATTATTTTCAAATAAGTTTCTTCAAGCATATCAACCTCACCTCTATGCTGGAGTTGCAAAATTTCACCTTGAGCAATTATTGATGATGTTGATGATAATAGTTTTAAAACTTCAATATTTCCATCTTCTACCATCATTTCAAAACATCTACTAAGAAGATAATCGCCAGCTAGAACAGATGAGTGGTTACCCCAAATTTTATTTGGTGTTTTTTTCCCCCTTCTAATTGAACCATTATCTATAACATCATCATGCATCAAAGTTGCGGCATGAATTAGTTCTACACAAGCTGCTAAATTAATATCTCTAGTACCTTTTGTATAACCACATAACTTTGATGAACCCAAAGTTAATAAGGCTCTTAACCTTTTGCCACCAGTATTTAAATGATAGTCTGTCATTTTTTTAACTAGCTCAACATTACTATCTAGTTTTGATTTAATTTTTTCTTCAACAAGCATTAACTTATTTTCAACTGAGTTTTTTAGTTGAAAGTAAGAGTTATTAATTTGTTTTTTAAGTTGAATCACACTTCCCATAATGTGAGCAAATTAGTGTAATAAGTTTCTTTTGATACTTATCAATTGACGCACCTAAATCTTCAATTATAAGGTGTCTTTATATTAATACAAAAATTCTATAGAGTTTTGTTATGCTCTCAATTTTTAAAAAGAAGAAAATTATTCCTCATATTAAATTAGCTGGTGTTATAGGAAACGTAGGTAAATTTAAACAAGGTATAGATTTTTCTGGTCAAGAAGAGATAATTTTAAAGGCTTTTTCTGTAAAAAAAGCACCATGCGTTGCTATTACAATCAATTCTCCTGGTGGATCACCTGTTCAATCACATTTAATCTTTAATTTTATAAGACAACAAGCGAAAAAAAATAAAAAAAAGGTAATAGTTTTTGCAGAGGATATTGCTGCATCAGGAGGCTATTTGATTGCGTGTGCTGGTGATGAAATTTATGCAAACTCTAGTTCAATTATTGGATCTATAGGTGTAATTTATTCATCATTTGGTTTTACAGAATTAATCAAAAAAATTGGAGTTGAAAGAAGAGTTCATACTGCTGGTAAAAATAAAAGCACTCTCGATCCGTTTCTTGAAGAAAAAAAAGAAGATATAGAAAGATTAAAAAATATACAATTAGATTTGCATAAAGATTTCATTAATGTTGTTGAAAAAAGTAGAGGTGAAAAACTAAAGAAATCAGAAGTTGAGTTATTCTCTGGAGAGTTTTGGTCTGGAACTAAATCCAAAGAACTTGGTTTGATTGACGAAATAGGTGATGCCAATCAAGTGTTGAGAGAAAAATTTGGAGAAGATGTAATAATCAAAAAATTTGAAAAATCTAAAAGTTGGTTAAGTAAAAAATTATCATCATCTAACGATCACGTCGATCAGGTCGCAAATATATTAGAAGAAAAATCTATTTGGCAAAAATATGGCCTCTAAAAAAAGTAAAAAAAAACCAAAATTTCAAACTTTTCAGGATACAATTTTAAACCTCCAAAAATATTGGAGTAAACATGGTTGTATAATTTTACAACCATATGATATGGAGGTTGGAGCAGGAACTTTTCATCCAGCCACAACTCTGAGGTCACTTGGACCAAAACCATGGAAAGCAGCTTATGTACAACCTTCTAGAAGACCGACTGATGGAAGATATGGAGATAACCCTAATAGACTTCAGCACTATTATCAATTTCAAGTTATAATTAAACCTTCTCCATCAAATATAAAAAAACTTTATTTAAATAGTTTGTCTACAATCGGTATTGATCATAAAAATCATGATATTAGATTTGTTGAGGATGATTGGGAAAGTCCAACTTTAGGCGCAGCAGGTCTTGGTTGGGAAGTTTGGTGTGATGGAATGGAAATAACTCAATTTACATATTTTCAACAAATGGCTGGTTTTGAATGTAAACCTGTTTCAGTAGAAATTACTTATGGCTTAGAAAGAATTTGTATGTTCACACAACAAAAAAATAATGTTTATGATTTAATTTGGAATAACGAAAATGTTGAATACAGAGAAGTTTTTCATCAAGCGGAGAAAGAATTTTCGGCTTATAACTTTGAACATGCTAATACCTCGAATCTGTTTAAAATATTTGATATGTTCGAAAGTGAGGCCAAATCATTAATGAATAAAAAAATATCGCTCCCAGCCTATGATCAATGCTTAAAAGCAAGTCATGTATTTAATATACTTGATGCAAGAGGAGCTATCAGTGTTGCCCAGAGAGCAGAATATATTGGACGTATAAGAGAAATTACAAAATCTGTTGCTTCAATTTGGATTGATACACAAATATAAAATGGCGGAATTTTTTTTAGAATTATTTAGTGAGGAAATTCCAGCTAATTTACAAAAAAATTTTCGTGAAAAACTTTTAGAGGAATTTAGAGAATATTTTATCAATAAATCTATAAAATCAAAAAAAAGTTTTTCATTATCAACTCCAAACAGAGTAATTATCGTATTTGAGGGTTTACAAAAAAAAATTAAGGTTGTGTCTGAGGAAATAAAAGGACCCAAAACCAGTGCTCCTGTAGAAGCAATTGAGGGTTTTTTGAGATCAAATAAAATTGATAAAAAACAACTTATTAAACGTGATACAGAAAAAGGAGAATTCTACTTTTTTAAAACACCCTCAAAAATATTGAACACTTCAGATTTGTTAAAAGATTTAATACCAAAACTTTTAGGAAGCTACCAATGGAAAAAATCAATGAAATGGGGTGAATTTAACCTTAATTGGGCAAGACCATTAAAGTCTATCTTATCAGTGTTTGATGAAAAAATAATAGATTTTAAATTTTACCATCTAACTTCATCTAATAAGACCTTTATTGATAAGGATTATGAAGAAAAAACAGGAGTATTCAAAAATTTCAAATCTTATGAAAGATTTTTGAAGATACATGGAACGATTGTTGATCAAACTAAAAGAAAACAAATTATTCAAAAGGAATTCACAAAGATATTAGGTAAAAATAAATTATTTATTTTAGAAAATTTAAAATTATTTGATGAGGTTGTAGATTTAGTTGAATGTCCAAATGTTTTACTATGTGATTTTGATAAAAAATTTTTATCAATCCCGAGGGAAATACTTGTTTTGACTATGCAGTCACATCAAAAATATTTTCCTACGATTGATAAAAATAATCAAATTACAAATCAATTTTTACTCGTTGCGAATAAAAAAGACCAAAAAGGGTTAATCAAACTTGGAAATCAAAGAGTTGTTGATGCTAGATTGAGCGATGCAGAATTTTTTTGGAATAAAGATAAAACACAAAATTTAGTGAAAAAGGTATCTGAACTAAAAAGAATTAATTTTTTCAAGGGACTTGGAACCTATTTTGATAAAGTTCAGCGAATGAGAAAATTAGGTGGAATGATATCTGATGAATTATTAATTAGTAAAGAAAAAGTAGAGTTATCAGCATCTATTTGTAAAACAGATTTAACTTCTGATTTAGTTGGTGAGTTTCCTGAATTACAGGGAATCATGGGAGGTTATTTTTCCGCACAACAAGGTTTTGATAAAGATATTTGTTTATCAATAACTGAACAATATTTACCGATTGGATTAGATTCAAATGTACCAAAAAAACCTTTCAGTATTGCTTTATCGATGACAGACAAAATAGATAATCTTGTTGGTTTTTTTGGTATTGATGAAAAACCCACAAGTTCAAAAGATCCGTTTGCACTTAGAAGAGTGGCGCTCGGCATAATAAGAATAATAATTGAAAATAAAAAAGATTTAAAATTAAACGATTTATTGAATTATTCTATTGGTTTATATCAAGAACAAAATTTTACTCTTGTAAATAATGAATTAAAAAAAGATTTAAGTAATTTTTTAAAAGATAGATTTAGATATTATCTTAAAGAAAAAGATGTTCGATTTGATATTATTGAGGCATCGATTTCAAATTTTTCAACTAATAAATTGTTTTCATCTTTCGAAAAAGCAAGATGTGTAAATAAAATAATAAATAATCAAATTGGTATAGATATAACATCAAGTTATAAAAGGGCTTCCAATATACTTCAAAGTGAAATGGAAAATAAAGAAATTGAAATAACCAATTCAACTGATCCTGGTATTTTTAAAAGCGATTATGAAAAAAATTTGTTTAAAAAGATTACTGATATAAAGAAGTATTATTCAGATATAGATAATAATGAAAATTTTGAAGAGTCTTTATCGGTCTTAGCTGGAGCAAAAAAAGAAGTTTTCGAATTTTTTGATAATGTCAAAGTAAATGAAGATAATGAAGATTTAAGAAAAAATCGTTTGGAACTTATAAATATGTTATGTAAAACCTTTCAAAATTTTATGAATTTTCAATTGTTAAAAGCAAATAATGAATAAGTTAATTGTAAATTTTAAATCTAAAGACTCTAAAAAAATTAAAAATCCCAAAAATTTTTTAGGTGGCAAAGGTGCTAATTTATCAGAAATGGGAAGAATGGGTCTTCCAGTTCCGCCTGGATTTACAATTTCAACAAACGTCTGTGATCTTTTTTACCAAAATAAAAAGAGATTGAATTCTTCATTGATAAATCAAATTAAAAAAGAGTTAAGGATAATTGAAAAAGATGTAAAAAAAAAACTTGGGGATCTAAAAAATCCGCTTTTATTATCAGTGAGATCCGGTGCTAGAGTATCTATGCCCGGTATGATGGATACAATACTTAATCTTGGTTTGAATGACAAAACTGTTAAAGCACTAGCCAACAAAACTTCTAACGGAAGATTTGCCAAAGATAGTTATAGAAGATTTATTCAAATGTATGGAAATGTTGTTCTTGGAGTAGAAAGTTATCATTTTGAGGAACTTATAGAAAATTATAAATTAACCAAAGGAGTTTTGCTGGATACAGATCTTGATGAAGATGATTGGGATGGTTTGATAAAAGATTTTAAAAATATTGTTAAAGAAAAAACAAAAAAAGAATTTCCTCAGGATGTTTATGAACAATTATTAGGAGCAATAAGTGCAGTATTTTTATCTTGGGACAGTAATAGAGCTAAAATTTATAGAAAGTTAAATCAGATACCATCTGAATGGGGAACAGCAGTTAACGTGCAATCTATGGTCTTTGGAAACATGGGAAATGATTGTGCTACTGGAGTTGTTTTTACAAGAAATCCTTCAGACGGATCAAATGATATTTATGGAGAGTATTTAATTAATGCACAAGGAGAGGATGTTGTAGCAGGAACAAGGACACCACAATATATTACGAAAAAAGCAAGAAGAGATGCAAAAGTAAAAGCACCATCTATGGAAGAGTCTATGCCAAAAGTTTATTTGGAGCTTCGTAAAATTTTAAAGAAGTTAGAAACGCACTATAAAGATATGCAAGATGTGGAATTTACTGTTGAGAATGAGAAATTATGGATCCTACAAACTAGGTCAGGTAAAAGAACTGCAAGATCAGCAGTTAAAATTGCTGTAGATATGGTTAAAGAAAAATTAATTTCAAAAAAAGAAGCAATTTTAAGAATAGATCCAAATTCTTTAGACACATTATTACACCCTACTTTAGATGAAAAAAGTTCTATAGAAATAATCGCAAATGGTTTACCTGCTTCACCAGGAGCTGCTAGTGGAAAGGTGGTATTTACATCTGAAGAGGCTGAAAGACTTAATAATATGATGCAAGATGTAATATTGGTTAGAGTAGAAACATCCCCAGAAGATATTCAGGGTATGCACGCTGCTAAGGGAATATTGACTGCTAGAGGAGGAATGACAAGTCATGCAGCTGTTGTTGCAAGAGGGATGGGTAGACCATGTGTTTCAGGCTCAAGTGAAATTGATATTGATTATGAAAAAAAAATTTTCAAAACTGCTTCAGTAGAAATTAAAGAGGGCGATATAATCACAATTGATGGGTCCTCTGGAAGAATCATATTAGGAAGCGTGGAAACAGTAAAACCTGAAATTTCTGGTGACTTTTCAAAATTAATGAGTTGGGCTGACAATGTTAGAAAGCTTAAAGTTAGAACAAATGCAGAAACTCCATTAGATACAAAAGTTGCAAGAGATTTTGGAGCAGAGGGAATTGGATTATGCAGAACGGAGCACATGTTCTTTGATGAAGATAGAATTATTTCTGTTCGAGAGATGATACTTTCTAAAACTAAAGATGATAGATTAAAAGCACTCTTGAAGCTTTTACCCTATCAAAAAAAAGATTTTGTTGAAATATTCAAGATTATGCATGGATTACCAGTTACAGTTCGTTTACTTGATCCTCCATTGCACGAGTTTTTACCAAAATCTGAAAAGGAAATTTCAGAGGTTGCAGAAGTGGTTGGTATAAGTGTTAAAGAAGTAAAATCTCGAATTGATGAACTTCATGAGCAAAATCCCATGCTTGGACACAGAGGTTGTAGATTAGGTATTTCATTCCCTGAAATTTATGAAATGCAATGTGAGGCAATTTTTAAAGCCTTGTCAGAGCTTAAAAAAAATAAACAAAAATTTGCATTCCCTGAAATAATGATTCCACTTGTGTCAACTGAAGCAGAAATCAAAATAATGAAAGACCTTGTAATTAATACTGCAAGAAAAGTACAAAAAGAAAATAAAGTAAAAATAGAATTTTTAGTTGGAACAATGATTGAGCTACCAAGAGCAGCAATTAAAGCAAAAGATATAGCGAAACATGCTGAGTTTTTTAGCTTTGGGACAAATGATTTAACGCAAACTACTTTTGGTATTAGTAGAGATGATAGTGGAAAATTTCTAAACGACTATATTGAAAATAAGATTTTTTCAATTGATCCATTTATTTCAATAGATGAAGGTGTAGAAGATTTAGTTGAGATAGCTGTTACTAAAGGAAAAAAACAAAATAAAAAAATTAAGTTAGGTATTTGCGGTGAACACGGAGGTGATCCTAAAAGTATATATTTTTGCTCAAAAATAGGTCTTAATTATGTTTCATGTTCTCCATATAGAGTTCCAATAGCAAGACTGGCTGCAGCCCAGGCTGAAATAAATAAATAGAATTTAGTTTAGTTATAAATGTTACCAAATTTTTTAAAACCCTATCATACAGCTTTATCTAATTTAATTAGGCTTGGAAGAAAATCAGATGGCGGATATGTTATAGATAAACGTGTTATCAGTAAAACTAAAGCAATTATTACTTGTGGACTTGAAGCCGAATGGAGTTTTGAAAAACAATTCCAACAATACAATAAAAATTGTAAAATTTTAGCTTTTGACCATACAGTCAACAATAAATTTTGGGCTGATAGATTTTTAAAAGATTTTATTTCTTTATTACTATTAAGAAAAATAAAACCCTATCAAATATTAGATGTTTTTAAATTCTTGCAATACTTAACTTTTTTCAAAGGTAAAAATAAACATTATTTAAAAAAAATTGTTTCAAAAAAGACAAAACAAAATAATCAAATCACAATTTCTGAGGCAATTGGAGACAATAAAGATATTATCTTAAAAGTAGATATCGAAGGTGATGAATATAAGGTTTTAAAAGAAATTAATAAAAATTTTAACAAACTAAATTTAGTAATTATAGAATTTCACGATCTTCAAAAAAATTTAAAAAGAATAAAGGACTTCATAATTCGAACAAAGCTAAGAAATATTCATATAAATGCAAATAATTATGGCATGGTCGACAATAAGGGTATCCCTCAAGTAATTGAAATGACATTAATTAATCCAAAAAAATTTAAAATAAAAAAACAAAAAACAACAAGAAATTATCCTATTAAAGGTTTAGATTTTAAAAATTATAAAAGAGGACCAAGCATAAAAATTATTTTTAATAAATAATTTTTAATTTAATAATGATAATAAGATCGTATTTAAAAAATTATTTTTTTAGAGTTTTTTTAGTAAACATATTAGCTTTTGTATATTTATCAGACACATATTCTTTCGATTTTGGTTTTATTTCTATTCAATCTTTAATTTATTCAATTCATATATATTCATTATATTTTTTTATTTTTTTCGAGACTATTTCAGCTTTTCTAAGTCAGTATGGACTTGATTTTCATTTTTATAAATTAATTTTAAATAATATTTTTTCTTTAAACTATGATTATGTAGCATATATACTTTACGAAAATATAAGTATTATTTATTATTTAATTTTTACTACATTAATAATTTTTTATCTTGAGAAAAAAAAATATGGAATAGATTTTAAACTTAAATCATATACTATTTATCAAAAATTTTATCTATTTTCCTTCATTATTGCATTTATACTTTCAAATATAAATCCATCACTTTCTCATCACAGTTTAATTGAAAGAATAAAAGGTGTGACTAACATGTGGACGGAGATTGAAAGGAATTCTTCATACGATGTGAAATATTACAATCAAATGGTAAAAAATCATTTTTTTAGAAACGAGAATTGGTTTAAGACATTAAAGTATACATTTATTTATTCTGATAGTTTTCCCGCAGGTTCAAAAGAACTTATGCATATAGATGACTATAAATATTTTAAGAATTTTGAAAAATTAATTAATCAAAAAAAATTTGATAATATTTATATTATAATAAACGAATCTTACCCAAATTTTAGAAATCAAGACCTTAAAAATAATTTGTTCCAAAAGATCGTTCAAAATAATGAAAATTTAAATATTCAAAAATTTAAAAAAAAATGGAATAGATCTCTAACAACTCAGGGTTCCGAGATGGAATTTTTCTGTGATAAAGAGGTCGATTTCGATGAATTTAAAGAGAAAGAACTTAATATTTTTTTGAATGAAAATAATTGCTGGATAAATAACATTAAAGATAAAAATTTTGTTTATATACACAGTTATAAAGAGTCTTTTTTTAATAGATCTAGATATAAAAACTTTTTCTATACATCATATTTTTGGGAAGATCTAAAAAAATTTGGTTTAAGTGAATGTATCCAAAAATTTAGTGGGATTTGTGATCATGATATTATGGATAATATGGATATGTTACTTGAAGAAGAAAATAATAATTTTGTGATTTTTTTGACTGTTAATAATCACATCCCGGTAGAACCAATTATTGATAAACAATATATAAATTGTGAAAAAAATTTTCCTTTAAATTTAAGTAAACAGTTTTGTATAATTTATAATAATCAGATGTTTTTTAACGAGAGTGTTTCTAATTTTATTTCAAGAATGAAAAAAAATGATCTATTTGTTTTATTTTCTGATACACCTCCTATGTTTTCTGGCAAAAGAAGAATTCATTTTGAAGATACAATCGATATATACTTTATTTCAAAAATTTAATTTTTGCTTTGAAAATAAGTTGAAGTGAAGATGTATTAAAATTTTTAGTTTATTAGGGGCGTTCTGTTGCCAGGTGCCCCAAACCCCGTTTACTCAATTAACAAAGTTAATTAAGCAGCAATTGCGTAACTTTCGTTAGCATTTATAAATTAGCCCTTTACGGAGGAACAATTCCGAACGAAAGAATAGCCTTTAGTCACTCGTCGAATCTAGTTCACCCCCATAAGTTGTAATTGGTGGAGGTGGTGGGTACTGCCCCCACGTCCGCAATGGTTATTACGAAATTCGTTTATCGTCATAGTTGGAAAACCAACTTTATTAATATAAAAGGATTTGCAAGAGATTCAATAACAATCATGAAATTAACCAAAGAACAATCTGCGGAAATTAAGAATCAGCAGTCTCAAAATAATAAAACAAAAAGAGTTGTAGCCTCAGAGCTGGAAAATATTCTTTATGAAGCAATACCAGCTTTAGATCATGGCTTTGTAAGGGTAGTTGATTATATGGGTGACGATACATCTATTGTTCAAGCTGCAAGAGTTTCTTATGGAAAAGGAACTAAACAGGTATCAACTGATGCTGGGCTGATAAAATATTTGATGCGACATTGGCATAGTACACCATTTGAGATGTGTGAAATTAAATATCACATCAAATTACCAATTTTCATTGCAAGACAATGGATAAGACATAGAACAGCTAATGTTAATGAGTATTCAGCAAGATACTCTATTCTCGATAAAGAATTTTATTTACCAACCTCTGATAATTTAGCAGCTCAATCAACAAGTAATAGACAAGGAAGAGGAGACATACTTGAGGGAACTCAAGCAAAAGAGGTCTTAGAACTTTTGAAAAATGATGCAGAAAGAACATATTCAAATTATGAAACCATGCTTAACGAAAGATTTGATGGATCAACAATAGATGATAATAAAAAAGGTTTAGCCAGAGAGCTTGCTAGAATGAATTTAACACTAAATACTTATACACAATGGTACTGGAAAACAGATCTTTTAAATTTAATGAATTTTTTAAGACTGAGAGCAGATCATCATGCTCAATATGAAATTAGAGTTTATGCTGACATTATGCTGGACACAGTAAAGAAGTGGGTACCAACAACCTATGAAGCTTTTATGGATTATAGAGTGGGTGGCACAGAAGTTTCTGCCAAAGGAAATGTTGTTATTCAAAAATTAATTAAAGGTGAAGATGTCACCTTAGAAAGTTCCGGTTTGTCGAAAAGGGAATGGAATGAGTTAATGGAGGCTTTTAATCTTATAGATAAGTTGATTTAATTTTATTAGCAAAATCTATAAAAATTTTTGAAATTTCACTATTTGGATCTTCTTCAACTATTGGTTTTCCATTATCACTTGATTTTCCTATTTCAGAATTAATTGGTATTTCACCCAAAAATTCTTTATTGAATTCTTTTGCAGTTTTACGAACTCCACCTTCACCAAATATTTTATATTTTTTATTATCGTCGCCAATGAAGTAGCTCATATTATCAACAAGTCCTAAAATTTTTACCCCTAGTTTATCAAACATTTTAATTCCTCTTTTTACATCTAACAAAGCTACTTCTTGAGGTGTGGAAACTATGATTGCTCCATCTATTTTAATTTCTTGTGAGAAAGTTAATTGTGTATCTCCTGTGCCAGGAGGCATATCTACAATTATAAAGTCTAAATCTTTCCAATTAACTTTTTGGGTAAAAGTTCTAATGGCACTGGTAACCATTGGACCTCTCCAAATCATTGGAGTTTGTTGATCAGTAAGAAAACCGATAGACATACATTGAATATCATACTTAATTACAGGATCTAATTTTTGGCCATCACTTTTTGGTTTTTCAGTTATCCCAAACATTTTTGGAATCGAAGGTCCATAAATATCTGCATCTAACAAGCCAACTTTGCATCCAATATGCTTTAATGCTATTGCAAGGTTAGTTGCAAAAGTTGACTTTCCAACCCCTCCTTTTGCACTTGAAATAGCAATAGTAAATTTTGTTCCAATAATAGGATTTTTTGTAAATACCTTTCGCCCATTATCTTTGCGCGTTGCGGCACTTAGTTCTGGCTTTTTATCTGGCATTATTTGATCTTAGCTTGTTTTTGTCAAATTAGACACTATATAGATAGTCTATGTCAGATGATTTTCAACAAAGAGGCGGTAGTCCTTGGGGATCACCCCCAGGTGGAGGTGGAAGTGGCAATGGCTCTGGAAGAGGCCCAAGACCACCAGATGTAGATAAAATCATTAAAGAGTTTCAAGAAAAAATTAAAAAATTTTTACCAGGTGGAAGTTCATCTGGAGGAAAACAAGCTATCTTAGTTTTAATTATTTTAGGATTTGTCTGGTTAGCAAGTGGTCTATATAGAGTGCTTCCCGATGAACAAGGTGTTGTTTTAAGATTTGGAAAATTTGTTAAAACAACTCAACCGGGTTTAAATTATCATATTCCTTTCCCAGTAGAATCTGTTTTAACACCAAAAGTAACAAAAGTTAACAGGATCGATATTGGTTTTAGGTCAGAGAGAGATAGTGGTTTCTCTTCAGCAGCAGGTGGTGTAGCAGATGTTCCTCAAGAAAGTTTAATGCTTACTGGTGATGAAAATATTGTAAATATAGATTTTTCAGTTTTTTGGGTAATTAAAGATGCGGGTAATTTTTTATTTAAGATTCAAGATCCAGAAGGAACAGTTAAAGCTGCAGCCGAAACAGCAATGAGAGAAGTAATCGCAAGATCTGATATTCAGCCTATTCTTACTGAGGGAAGATCTTTAATAGAAACAGATACACAAGAAATAATCCAAAAAATCTTAGATGAATACACATCAGGAATTCAAATCACTCAAGTTCAAACGCAAAAAGCAGATCCACCCGATCAAGTAATTGATGCGTTTCGAGACGTGCAAGCTGCAAGAGCTGACATGGAAAGATCAAAAAATGAAGCTGAGGCGTATGCTAATGATGTAATCCCAAGAGCACGAGGGGAAGCTGCAAAAATTTTACAAGCTGCAGAAGCTTATAAAAAAGAAGTGGTAGCCAAAGCAGAGGGTGAGGCAAGTAGGTTCTTAGCTATTTATAATGAGTATAAAAAAGCAAAATCTGTTACTCAAGAAAGAATGTATTTAGAAACGATGGAAAAAGTATTAGCTGATATAGATAAAGTAATTATTGAGAAAAATGCTGGTTCAGGTGTTGTTCCATATTTACCATTACCAGAATTAAAAAAGAAAGTGACAAATTAAGATGAAAGCAGGAAAAATTATAGCTGGATTAGCTGTTTTTATTGCAGCAACATTATTCTTTTCGATATTTATTGTTAAAGAAGTTAATCAAGCAATTGTACTTCAATTTGGTGATCCAAAAAGAATAATTTTAAAGCCTGGTTTGAACTTTAAATTACCATTTATTCAAAACGTCGTATTTCTTGATAAACGAATTTTAAATTTAGACACACCACCTGAGGAGGTGATTGCATCAGATCAAAAAAGATTAATTGTTGATGCTTTTGCAAGATTTCAAATTGTAGATCCTCTTAAGTTTTATATCTCAGTTGGAAATGAAAGAGTTGCAAGATCTAGATTGGCAACAATTATCAATTCAAGAATAAGGAACGTATTAGGTCAGCAAGAACTACAAACACTTTTATCAGAGGATAGAACAAAACAAATGGCTTTAATTCAAGAAGGTGTAAACAATGAAGCACAAAACTTTGGTATAGAAATTGTAGATGTAAGAATTAAACGTGCTGATCTTCCTCAAGCAAATAGTGATGCGATCTTTAGAAGAATGCAAACAGAGAGGGAAAGAGAAGCAAAAGAGTTTAGAGCAAAAGGTGCTGAAATGGCGGTCACGATAACATCGACTGCTGATAAAGAAGTAACGGTTATTTTAGCAGATGCACAAAAAAAATCTGAGATCATGAAAGGAGAAGGCGATGGAAAAAGAAATAATATTTTCGCCAACGCTTTTGGCCAAGATCCAGAATTCTTTGCTTTTTACAGAGCTATGCAGGCTTACGAAAAAGCTTTAATTGGTGGAGAGACTTCATTAATATTATCTCCTGATAGTGAGTTCTTTAAATTTTTTGGAAATATAAAACCAAATTCACAATAAACTATTCATGAAAGAATTGATCATCGCCTTTGGTCTATTCTTATTTATTGAGGGAATTTTATATGCCATATTTCCATCAAAAATGAAAAGTATGTTAAAAAAATTAGAGCTTATAAAAGATAGTCAACTCAGATCAGGTGGATTAATCTTTGCAGTATTAGGTTTTATAATTATTTATTATATGAAGAACTAAAATGATTAGAATAAATACATTATTTATAGCGATTATTTTGATTATAGGTCCTCAATTAAAATCGTTTGCTCAAAACCATCCTAGTTCTTTTGCTGATTTAGCAAAAAAATTGATGCCATCTGTGGTTAATATCTCAACAACTACAATGGTCAAAACACAAACCAATCCTTTCCCTTTTCAATTTCCTCCAGGTTCACCATTTGAGGATATGTTTAAAGAATTTGGAACACCACAAGAAAGACCATCAGCAGCTTTAGGATCAGGATTTATTATAGATGAAAAAGGGATTGTCGTTACAAACAATCACGTTATTCAAGATGCAGATGATATTATCATAAGAGTAGGTGACAAAGAAATTAAAGCCAAAGTTTTGGGTGCTGACCCATTATCAGATATCGCGGTACTTCAACTAGAAACAAATGAAAAATTCAAACCAGTTAAATTTGGTGACTCTGATAAAGCAAGAATAGGTGACTGGGTAATAGCAATTGGTAATCCCTTTGGACTTGGCGGAACTGTAACATCTGGAATTATTTCTGCAAGAAATAGATCAATAGGTTTATCTAGGTACGAAGATTATATTCAAACTGATGCATCAATCAATCAAGGAAACTCTGGTGGTCCATTATTTGATATGAATGGAGATGTGATTGGAATCAATACTGCTATCCTTGGAAGAAATGGTTCAATTGGAATTGGTTTTTCAATTCCTTCGAATAGTGCAAAGATAGTTATTGATCAATTAATAGAATTTGGAGAAACAAAACGTGGTTGGTTAGGTGTAAGAATTCAAGATGTTACTAAAGAAATTGCTGAAGTTGAAAAATTAGATAAACCTCGTGGGGCATTAGTTGCAAGTGTTGCAGAGAACAGTCCATCTGCTAAAGCAGGTGTAAAAGCTGGCGACATTATTTTAGAATTTAATGGAGAAAAAATAAATCAGATGAAGGAACTTCCTATGATTGTTGCAAGAACTGCAGTTGGGAAAAAAGTAGAAGTAAAAATTTGGAGAGATAAAAAAGAAATTGTTAAAATTGTTACACTTGGAAGATTAGAAACCTCAGAAGATTTCAAAGTTTCAGAAAAAGCAGAGAGTCCGAAAGAAACAGAGATTAAAGATTTAAAAATAACTGTGAGGCAGGTTAATAAAGAAGATATAAAATCAAGAAACTTACCTAATCAAACATCTGGACTAGTTGTTACTAAAATTGCAAATGATAGTCCTTTATTAAGTTCTGTTGAAGTAAATAGTATCATTTTAGAAGCTCAAAAGAAAAAAATAAGAAATATAAATGATTTAAACCAAATAGTGAAACAAGTCTTAAGTAGTAATCAAAAAACTATTTTATTAGTTATCTATAATAGCCAAAATCAAAGACGATATATCGGCGTTAAATTAGATTAATTAATGGATTTGAAATCCAAAATTATTTTAATTTATGGTCCAACCGCATCAGGTAAGTCAAATTTTGCAATTAAACTTGCTAAAAAAATTAAGGGTGAGATCATTAATGCTGATAGTATGCAAGTATATAAAGAATTGAAAATTTTATCTGCGAGACCTCTTCTAAAAGATTACAAGAATATTAAGCATCATTTATATGGATTTCAAAGTGTAAAAAAAAATTTTTCCTCAGGAGATTGGTTAAAATTAGTTAATAAAAAAATTCTTAATATTAAAAAAAAAAATAAGACGCCTATTCTTGTTGGTGGTACAGGTTTATATTTTAAAGCAATAATAGAGGGTTTAGTAAATATTCCAAATATTCCAACTCGATTAAGATCAAAAATAAGGTTGTTACATAAAAAAATTGGAGCAAAAAAGTTCTTTTCAGAATTAGTAAAATTAGACCCGATATCGAAAAATTTTATCAAATCCACAGACACTCAAAGAGTAATTCGAGCTTATGAAGTAAAATCATTTACAAAAAGATCAATTTACGATTGGTTTAAAAATACACGATCAGATTATGAAAAGGACGATTTTTTTAAAATTTATATCGATTATCCAAGAACTGAGTTAATCAAGAGAATTGAGGATCGAACAGAATATATGATTAAAAATGGAGCAATTTCAGAGGTAAAAAAATTTATAAAATTAAAGGTTCCAAAAGTAAAAACTGCCTCTAAGGCGATCGGAATTGCCGAAATTAAAGAATATCTTAAGAAAAAAATTGAGATATCAGAGGTAATTGAGAAAATATCAATAAAGACTAGGCAATATGCAAAGAGACAATCTACTTGGGGCAGAGGCAATATGATGGATTGGAACAAAATAAAGTCAGAGGATCTAAATAAATTTTTAAAAAAGATTTAGATATCACGTAGTAATTCTTGACCAATTAGCACAACTTCAGCTAGATTGGATGAATGTCTAAATTATATACAGGTGCTGAAATTGTATTCAAATGTCTTGAAGATCAAGAAGTGGATTTTATTTTTGGTTATCCAGGTGGTGCAGTATTACCCATTTATGATGAATTAAAAAACCATAATACCATCAAACATATCTTAGTTAGACATGAACAAGGTGCAGGTCATGCTGCAGAAGGTTATGCAAGATCATCAGGCAAACCTGGTGTTGTACTTGTAACTTCTGGACCTGGCGCAACCAATGTTGTTACCGCATTAACAGATGCTTACATGGACTCTGTTCCACTAGTATGTATATCAGGACAGGTGCCAACACATTTAATTGGAACAGATGCATTTCAAGAATGTGATACAACAGGTATCACAAGACCATGCACAAAACATAATTGGTTAGTCAAAGATATTAAAGATTTATCAAAAACTCTTCATGAGGCTTTTAGAGTTGCAACTACAGGAAGACCTGGACCAGTTTTAGTTGATATACCCAAAGATATCCAGTTTGCTAAAATAGGTTATTCAAAACCTAAAGTTGAAAAAAGACTTAACGGAAAATCATTGAATCATTTTTCGCAAAAGGACATTGATACTTTGATTAGTTTAATGAATAAATCAAAAAAACCTATCATTTATTCTGGCGGCGGAGTTATAAACTCTGGACCAGAGGCGAGCAATGTTCTAAGAGAGCTTGTTGAGCTTACAGGCTTTCCAATCACTTCTACGTTGCAAGGTTTAGGTGCGTATCCAGGAGATGATAATCAATTTTTAGGGATGCTTGGAATGCACGGAACTTATGAAGCCAACAACGCAATGCATGATTGTGATTTATTAATAAACATTGGCGCCAGATTTGATGACAGAATAACAGGTAAAATTGATGAGTTCTCTCCAAAGTCAAAAAAAGTTCACATCGATATTGATCCTTCATCAATAAATAAAATTATTAAAGTTGATTTAGCGTTAGTTGGTGATGTTAAGGAGGTCTTAAAAGGAATTACTAAAACCCTCAAGAAAAAAAATTTAGATTTGAAAAAATCAAATAAGCAACAAATTGCAAAATGGTGGGAACAAATACAAAAATGGCGAACCAAAAATTCTCTTCATTTCAAAAATAGCGATGAGACCATAAAACCTCAACATGCAGTACAAAGATTATACGAACTTACGAAACACAAAGATACTTTCGTTACGACTGAGGTGGGTCAGCATCAAATGTGGGCAGCCCAACATTATAAATTTAATAAACCAAATCGTTGGATGACTTCTGGAGGGCTTGGAACTATGGGGTATGGATTACCTGCTGCAGTTGGCGTTCAAATAGCTCATCCAAAAAAATTAGTAATTGATATTGCAGGTGAAGCTTCAGTTTTAATGACAATGCAAGAGATGTCAACAGCAGTTCAATACAATCTACCTATTAAAATTTTTATTTTGAATAATCAATACATGGGAATGGTAAGGCAATGGCAAGAATTATTACATGAGAAAAATTATTCTGAAAGTTATACAGAGGCTTTGCCTGATTTTATAAAAATGGCTGAGGCCTATGGTTGCAAAGGTATAAAAGCTGAAAAACCAGATGAATTAGATGAAAAAATTAGAGAAATGGTGGAGTTTGATGGTCCTGTTATTTTTGATTGTCGAGTAGATCCGAATGAAAATTGTTTTCCAATGATTCCCTCAGGAAAACCACATAACCAAATGATATTAGGACCAAGTGAAAAAGAGGAAAATAAAATCACTGGCAAAGGTAAAGCTTTAGTTTAAGTATGGCAAATCCAAAATCTGCATATAGTGTTTCTTCGAAAAAAGAAAAATCAGATACACACATCATCGTTGTTTGGGTGGATAATGAAGCTGGTGTTTTAGCAAGGGTTGTGGGTTTGTTTTCTGGTCGAGGTTATAATATCGAGTCACTTGCAGTTGCTGAAGTGGATGCAAAAAAAAGCATATCAAGAATTACAATAGTTACGACTGGGACACCTCAAGTAATAGATCAAATTAAATTGCAATTAAAAAAACTTGTTCCTGTCCATAAAGTTGCAGATTTTAAAAGGAATGATAAAGGTGTAATATTTAAAGAAATGGCTTTATTCAAAGTTGTTGGTAACAATACTAAAATTAAAAAGGCTATTAATGCTTGTAAAAAGTATGATGCTGTAATATTGGATAAAACGAAAAAATCAAATGTTATTCAAATTACTGCATTAAGAAGAGAAATAGATAAGATGGCAAAAAATTTAAGAAAATTTGGGTTAGTAAGTGTCTCTAGAACGGGAGCTGTTGCCATGACAAGGGGTGATAAGGTTTTTAATTAATCATAAAGGAGAAAATTATGAAAATGTTTTATGAAAAAGATACAGATGTAAATTTGATTAAAGATAAAAAAATTGCAATATTTGGCTATGGTAGTCAAGGACATGCTCACGCTTTAAATTTAAAAGATAGTGGTGTCAAAGAAGTTGTAGTAGCATTGAGAGAAGGTTCTTCAAGCATACCTAAAGCAGAGTCAAAAGGATTAAAAGTAATGAATTTATCTGATGCTGCTGAGTGGGCGGATGTTGTAATGATTTTAACACCAGATGAATTACAAGCCTCAATTTATAAAAACCATATAGAGCAAAGAGTTAAAGAAGGGAAGTCAATAGCATTTGCTCATGGATTAAATGTTCATTACGATCTAATCAAAGCTAGAAAAGATTTAGATGTTTTTATGGTTGCCCCGAAAGGACCAGGTCATCTAGTAAGAAGTGAGTATGAAAAAGGTGGGGGAGTGCCATGTCTATTTGCGGTGCATCAAAACGGTTCTGGTAAAGCAAGAGATTTAGCGATGTCATATGCCTCAGCAGTTGGTGGTGGCAGATCGGGGATTATTGAAACGACATTTAAAGATGAAGTTGAAACAGATTTATTTGGTGAACAAACAGTTCTTTGTGGTGGTTTAGTTGAATTAATAAAGAATGGCTATGAAACTTTGGTGGAAGCTGGATATGAACCAGAGATGGCATATTTTGAAACCGTTCATGAAGTAAAACTTATTGTTGATCTAATTTATGAAGGCGGAATAGCAAATATGAATTACTCTATTTCAAATACTGCAGAATATGGTGAATATCAATCTGGACCCAGAGTAATAAATAAAGAGGAAACTAAAAAAAGAATGAAAGAAGTTTTAGATGATATTCAGTCTGGTAAATTTACTAAAGAATGGATGGATGAGTGCAAAAGTGGTCAGAAAAACTTTCTTGCGACACGGGCAAAATTAGCTGAGCATCCAGTTGAAAAAGTTGGGGCTAATTTAAGAGCCATGATGCCATGGATTGGTAAGAAGAAATTAGTTGATAGTGATAAGAAGTAAATTTTAGTTCCAAATTGAGATAAATTTAGTATTTTACTTTTGCAATCTAAACGAGAGGTTGTATATTTCAAAAATAAAAATTTTTGATATGGCTGACAAAGATAAAGTATTCATTTTTGATACAACTATGAGAGATGGTGAGCAATCACCTGGAGCTTCAATGAGTGTTGAAGAAAAGATTCAGATCTCAAGAGTTTTTGATGAAATGGGTATCGACATTATAGAAGCAGGTTTTCCAATATCATCTCCTGGTGATTTTGAGGCTGTAAGTGCAATAAGCAAAAGTGTTAAAAATTCAATTCCTTGTGGTTTGGCAAGAGCAACTAAAAAAGACATTGATGCTTGTCACGAGTCTTTAAAATTCGCAAAAAGATTTAGAATCCATACTTTTATTTCAACAAGCCCAGTTCATATGAAGCATAAATTAAATATGACTAACGAACAAGTTTTGGGGGCTATTAAAGAGAGTGTTACTTATGCAAAAAAATTCACTGATGATGTAGAGTGGTCTTGTGAAGATGGCACAAGAACAGATTTAGATTTTATGTATAAGACAATCGAGCTTGCAATTAAATGTGGTGCCACAACAATAAATATTCCTGATACAGTTGGATACTCAATACCAGAGGAATTTGCCAAAACTATTAAACTAATTAAAAACAATGTTCCAAATATTGATAAAGCAATTATCTCAGCACATTGTCATAATGATTTAGGTTTAGCGGTTGCAAATGCATTATCAGGATTGTCTGCTGGAGTAAGACAAATTGAATGTACTATTAATGGAATAGGTGAGAGAGCAGGTAATGCCGCTTTAGAGGAAATTGTAATGGCAATTAAAACAAGAGATGATCTATTGCCTTATGAAACAGGCATAAAAACTGAATTAATTAGCAAAGCTTCTAAAATTGTTTCAAATGCAACTGGATTTCCAGTTCAATTTAATAAAGCGATCGTTGGAAAAAATGCTTTTGCTCATGAGTCTGGAATTCATCAGGATGGAATGCTGAAGAATAGAGAAACCTATGAAATTATGACACCAGAAAGTGTTGGAGTAAAAAAAACTTCTTTAGTAATGGGTAAACACTCTGGGAGACATGCTTTTAAAGATAAGTTAAGTGATTTAGGCTATGCTGACGTAACAGATGACGTTGTACAAGCAGCATTTGGAAAGTTCAAAATTTTAGCAGATAAAAAAAAACATATTTATGATGAAGATATCGTTGCTTTAGTTGACGATAGTTTAATTATTGATAATAAAATTAATGCAATAAACTTAAAATCATTAAAAGTTTTTGCTGGCACCGGTGAGCCACAAAGAGCTGAAATGACATTAGATGTTTTTGGCGATATAAAACATACGACACAAACAGGAGATGGTCCCGTTGATGCAATATTTAAATGTATTAAAGAGCTTTATCCACATGATGTTAAGTTGTCATTGTATCAAGTACATGCTGTTACAGAGGGAACTGACGCACAAGCAACAGTCAGTGTCAAAATTGAAGAGAATGACAGAACAACTGTTGGACAATCAGCGGATACTGATACTTTAGTAGCATCAGCTAATGCTTATCTAAATGCATTAAATAAAATGTTAATTAAAAGAGAAAAGAAATCTCTTTACAAAAATATAGAACCTAAAAAAGTAAAAGGAGTGTTTTAATGGGCTTATTTGATAGAATGAAGAAAATCTGGAGTCAAGATATGGCAATTGACCTTGGGACAGCTAATACCTTAGTAGTTGTTAAAGGACAAGGGGTTGTTTTAAATGAACCTTCCGTTGTTGCAATTGTTGATCAATCAGGAAAAAAACAAGTTTTAGCTGTAGGGGATGAAGCTAAAACGATGCTAGGAAGAACTCCAGGAAATATTCAAGCTATAAGACCTTTAAGAGATGGTGTAATTGCTGATTTTATTGTTACTGAGGAAATGATCAAACATTTTATTAAAAAAGTCCATAAGGGTAGTACGTTTGCTAATCCAAGAATATTAATTTGTGTTCCAACAGGTTCAACACCTGTTGAGAGAAAAGCTATTCAAGATAGTGCTTTAGCAGCAGGTGCTAGAAGAGTTCAATTGATTGAAGAACCAATTGCAGCAGCAATTGGTGCTAATCTTCCAATATCTGAAGCAACTGGTTCAATGGTAGTGGATATAGGTGGTGGTACCACTGAAATCGCAGTCATGTCACTAGGAGGTTTAGTTTATTCGAAATCTTTACGAGTGGCAGGAGATGCAATGGATGCCGCAATGGTCAACTATATGAGAAAAGAATATAATTTGATGATAGGTGATAGCACTGCAGAAAAAATTAAAAAAGAAATTGGTACTGCTATTCCAACAAATAATAATACCTATGCAGTTAAAGGACGAGATCTAAGATCAGGAACTCCAAAAGAAGTTAATATTACAGAGGAAGATACAGCTGAAGCGTTAAATATTATTTTAAAAGAAATGGTGAATGGAATTAAGGATGCATTAGAAAGCACTCCTCCAGAATTATCTGCCGACTTAGTTGATATGGGACTAACTTTAACGGGTGGTGGAGCTTTATTAAAAAATATAGACAGAAGGTTTTCTAAGGAAACAGGTTTGCCGGTTCACATTGCTGATGATCCATTATCTTGCGTTGCAGTTGGTACTGGAAAAGCTCTTGATCAAGAACAAACATTCTCGACTATGTTGACTGAATATTAAGAGTAATGGCCTCTAGCAGAGATGATTTTATAATAGCAATTCGTTCTGCTTTTTTAAAAAAAAGCACTCAACAAAAATTTTCTCTACTTACTTTAGTATTTATTTCTATATTTATTATCCTTCTATCAAGCCTAGACTTTAAGGCAGTAAGATATCTGAAGGCTGGATTAAGTGAGGTGGTTTATCGATCATCTTTTATTGTCTCTATACCCGAAAACTTTGCGAGAAATTCTGTCATTAATATAATTGAATACACAACATTTTTTAATAGATATCAAAATAATAGAGATGAATTGGATAAACTTAAATCTGATTTTGTGTCCAATGAAATTATTCAGTATGAAAATCAAGAACTGAAAGTACTAATTGATGATTATATTTCAAGTTCAAATAAAATTTTAGCAAAAATAATTGTTGATCATGATAGTCCCTTTCTAAAGAGCATAATCATAAATAAAGGAAGTAAAGACGATATAAAAATTGGTACAAATATTTATGATCAATCTTATTTAGTTGGTCGGGTAATTGAGGTGAATTATAAAACATCAAGGGTATTATTGTTATCAGATTTAAATTCTAATGTTCCAGTAACAATTGCCCCTCAAAATATCCAAGCAATAGTCACTGGGAGTGGAGACAATTTTGGACAAATTAAATATATTAAAGCGGGTTTGTCAGAGGAGTTAGTCGATGAAAGTATAGTTTACACCTCAGGTACTGGAGCAATATTTAAAAGTGGAGTACCAATAGGCAAATTAAGATCTAAAAAAAATGGTTCTTCTAATAGATACAACGTTGAATTCTACAGCGATTTTACACAATTAAAATATGTTTTTGCAGAAACAATTACTCAAATTGAAATTCCTCAAGTTGAACCAGAAATAGTTCCAATTGAAGATAAAAGTGAGGAACTTGAAGAGTCAAAATTAAAGATTTTAGAAGATGAGCTTAAAATTATTGAGGAGACTAATTCAAAATTTATAGAAGAAAATGAAAATTTAACTAGTGAAATTAATGATTTAAACAATCAAATTTCAGTTTTAAATAATGAAATTTTTTTACAAAAGCAAAAAATCAATCAATTCAATATTGATACTCAAGAATTAGAATTTTTAAAATTAAACTTAGAACATGGTCATAAATGTAGAAAATCTTTTTTTAATGCTGATGGTTTTAATGTTGGAACTGAAGAGTATAAGAGTTGTGTTTTAAATGGAGGTAGAACAGATGGCTAACTTAAAGACAAAGGGAACATTTTCTAAATTATATACCTGGTTACCAATAATTTTCTTATTTGTCTCAGTGCTCAATGAGTTTGATTTTAATTATTTAAAACTTGAGTATTTTTCTTTTAATTTCCCGTTTATTTTGATCTTTTTCTTTACCTTAAAAGATTTTAAACATTTTGATTATCTTTTTGTTTTTTTTGCCGGCTTACTCAACGATACTGTTGTAGGCTTACCTTTGGGAATAAGTAGTTTGTCTTATACTTTAATTTGTATTGCTACAGCGTATATAAGAAATATCACAATTAGACCAAGCCCTATTAAAGATTGGTTCTATTTTTTATTTATCATAAGTTTGATTAATTCCTTAAATTATTCAGTTTTAACTTTATTTTTTTCTTATGATTTGATTTTAACAAATTACATAGTCAATACGACTTGTACTTTTTTGCTTTATATAATTTTCTTATCAGTATTTAAATATTATATGAAAGGAATAAATGATTAACTCTTCCAGTGACAACGTAAAGAAACTGAACTCCATTAATAGAAGAATGTTCATTACAGGTTCATTAAAATTTTTTATAATGATAGGAATTGTAAGCAGATTATTTTTTTTACAAGTTAAAGAGAACAAAAAGTATTTAACTCTCTCAGATAAAAATAGAATAAGAGAATGGAAATTAGCCCCTGTGAGAGGAGAATTTCATGATTATTTCGGTAATGTTATTGCAGGAAATTTCGAAGCTTATCAACTCCACTTGATACCAGAACAAGTTGAAGATTTTAGGTATGTTATATATCGATTAAAAGACTTACTAGAATTATCAGATAATGAATTTAAAAAAGTATTAAAAAAGAAAAATGAAATAAAGCCTTGGGAAACTTTAATTGTTTCTGATAATTTGAGCTGGCAAAAGTTTTCAAAGATTAACAATCATTTATATGATTTAAATGGTGTAAAACCAGTTATATCTATTTCAAGAAACTATCCTTTTAAAGAAAATTTCACTCACCTAATAGGTTACGTTAGTCAAGCTAATCAAGATGATATTGAATCTACTCAAGCCATTAAAAAGAATTTTGTACCAGGTTTAAAAGTTGGAAAAGTTGGCTTAGAAAAAACATTTGAAGAAAAATTAATAGGAACCAATGATATTGAGAGATATGAAGTAAATGCTTATGGCAGAAGAATCAGTCAATTAGAATTTCAAAAAGGTGAAAAAGGTAAAACTTTAAGATTAACTATTGATACTGAGGTTCAGAAGTTAGCAAACGAATTACTTAAGGATAAAGCTGGCTCTATTTGTGTAATGGATATTTACACAGGTGCAGTAATTGCTATGCATTCATCCCCTTCATTTGATCCTAATTTATTTGTATTTGGTATTGGTCAAGATGATTGGCAATTAATTCGTAATGATCCAATGAAACCACTAGTTAATAAAACTTTACAGGGAAATTACTCACCAGGCTCAACGATTAAACCGATTGTTGCTTTATCTGCACTTGAGAATGGAATAGTTAACACAAGTTTTACAGTTAGATGTACTGGTAAAACAGAAATGTATGGCCAGATTTATCATTGCTGGAAGAAAAAAGGTCATGGTTATGTAAGTTTAAGAAATGCAATGAAGCAGTCTTGTGACACCTATTTTTATGAAGTTGCCCGTAAACTTGGTGTTGATAAATTGAGCGAAACTGCAAAAAAATTTGGTCTCGGAGAAAAAGTTTTTGGTGATTTGTTTGATATCGAAAAAAAAGGATTAATTCCAAATACTCAATGGAAAAAGAATGCCCTGGGTAAAGGATGGTTGTTAGGCGAAACAATAATAACAGGAATTGGGCAAGGCTATATCCAAACTACTCCAATTCAACTATGTTTAATGACTGCTCAAATTGCAAATGGGGGTTACAAAATTTATCCTCATATTGTGGTAGATGATAAAGTAAAAGATCAGCCAATTGATAAATTTACGCCACTTTATAAAAATTCAAAAAATATCAAGATTGTTCAAGATGCTATCTTTGGTTCAACCAATGAAGTAATGGGTACATCTTATCGTTCAAGAATTGATAATCCAAAATATCAGTTTGCTGGTAAAACTGGGACAGCACAAGTTAAAAAAATTACTGAGGAAGAAAGAGAATTAGATCTTAAAACATTCCAGATTCCATACGAGCAAAGAGATCATGCTTTATATGTAGCTTTTGGACCATATAAAAATCCAAGATACGCATTAAGTGTCATTGTAGAACATGGAGGAAACGGAAGTACAACTGCCGCTCCAATGGCAACTAAATTATTTAGATTAATTATTGACCGACACAAGATTAGAGAGTCATTGAGAAATAAAAAGTATTTGGAGATATAGATGTATCAACATACAAGATTAACAACAAATAGACTTGGTTTTTTTCAAAAATTTAGAAACTTTGATTATATACTTCTGGTCTGTATATTGTTACTTGGCTTTATTAGTTTAGCAACAATGTATTCTACTGATGGTGGTGAGATTAAATTTCATACCAAAAGTCATTTTACAAAATTAGCAGTATTTACTTTAATGATGCTAGTAATGTCATTTATCAATATCAAGTATTGGTTCTCAATAGGTTATTTAGCTTACGTAGCGGTAGTAGGTTTGTTAGTAGGGACCTATTTATTTGGAATTACCTCATCAGGCTCTCAAAGATGGATAAATTTATATTTCATAAATTTACAACCATCTGAATTGATGAAAATATTTATTATTGTTTGTTTGGCTAAATTTTTTCATCGAATGAAGTTAGAAAATGTCAATTCAATTTATACAATTTTAACTTCTTTAATAATAATTCTTTTACCAATGGGGTTAGTAATTGTACAACCAGACCTTGGAACTGCAGTTCTTATCGCAATTAGTGGAATAGCAGTATTATGGTTTGCTGGCATTAATTACAAATATTTTATTTATACTATTCTTGGATTTATAATCTCTTTACCTTTCGTCATAGCTTTCTTAAAACCCTATCAGAAATTAAGAGTGTTAACATTTCTAAATCCTGACAAGGATCCCCTAGGTGCTGGTTATCAAATTATTCAATCAAAAATAGCTGTCGGATCTGGTGGTATATTTGGTAAAGGTTTTTTAAAAGGCACTCAAAGTTATCTAGAATTTTTACCAGAAAAACATACTGATTTTATTTTTACACTTTTCTCAGAGGAATTTGGTTTTGTGGGCTCTGCGATACTTTTAGTAATTTATGCAATTATTATTTATAGAATTGTTGCAATTGGTGCTAGTTCCAGAAGTTATTTCGCAAAGATTTTTTGTTATAGTTTTGGTGCAGCTATTTTTGTATTCATTACTATAAATATGAGTATGGTTTTAGGTTTACTACCTATAGTAGGTTCTCCTTTACCAATTATGTCTTATGGTGGATCTTCCATGCTAGCAACCATGATTGGTTTTGGAATTGTCATGAGCGCTAGGGTTCACAATCAACAATTGATTGCCTAAGTATAATTTGTCGCTTAACTTATTTGACAGATAGATTGTATATTTTTTTTATGAGTAAAAATTTACATGTGGGAATTGTTGGCTCAGGAATTCAAGGAGTATCCAATGCTTTATTTCTCCAAAAAAAAGGTTTTAAGGTAACTATATTTGATAGAGATAACCCCGGTAGTCCAGCAGCTTCATATGGAAATGCTGGCCACTTTTCACCTTATGCCTCATTGTCATTGAATAGAACAGATGTACTTGCTGATGTTCCAGCAATGTTATTAAGTTCAACAGGGCCACTTGCTTTAAAATGGAATTATGTGCCAAAAATGCTTCCATGGTTTTTCAAGTTTATTTTAAATACAACAAAAAACAAAATGATGCATACGGCAAGAAATATGCACCAAATTTTAGACTTAGCCTTACCTGCATACGATGAACTCTTTGATGAAATTAATTTAGATGGTCTAGTCGAAAACAAAGGTATTCTCTACATTTGGAATGATAAGGACTTAAAGAGCAGAGAATTAGAAATTAAAGTGAGAGATGAACTTGGGGTAAAACAACAATTGGTCAATAAATCTGAAATTCACGATCTAGAACCTAACATAAAACCCTTTTATCATGCTGGAGTTTATTATCCATATGCAAGACATGCCCGAAACCCAAAAAAAATCTTACTTAAATTATTTGAATTATTTTTAAAAAAAGGTGGAAAGTTTGAAAAGAAAAATATTAATGATATTGAGTTTGATACAGAAAAACCAGTTTTTGTAACTGATGGTGAAAGATATACTTTTGATAAAATTGTAATTGCTTGTGGAGCTTTCTCAAAAAAATTAACAGATAATTTAGGTGAACGAATTCCTCTTGATACTGAAAGAGGTTATCATGTTCACTTCAAAGATTGTGATCATCTTTTAAGTAGACCTGTTATTTTTTCTAATAGAGGATTTGGTATTACTCCTATGGAACAGGGATTAAGAGTGGTTGGTACAGTTGAGTTTGGTGGATTAGATAATCCACTTTCAAAATCTAGAATAAAAAATTTGATTGATAATGCCAAGTATATGTTAGGAGATCTTCCAGAACATGAGGATGAATGGTTAGGTTTTAGACCAACGCTGCCAGATTTTTTACCTGTGATGGGACCTTCAAAAAATTATAAAAATGTATTTTATTGTTTTGGTCATCATCATTTAGGATGGACATTAGGTCCAATTTCTGGAAAGATTGTCTCTGGAATGATAGCTAAAGAAAATACTAATCTAAATTTAGATCCTTATAGCTCAGTAAGATTTAGTTAATCAAATGCAAAATACTAAGGCATACATCATGCTAGTATGTGCAACATTATTTTGGGCAGGAAACTTTACATTAGCAAAGCTTGCTTATTTAGAAAATATACCCCCCAACTCACTCGCATTTTTAAGGTGGTGCCTAGTATGGATAATATTACTTCCCTTCACCTATAAAGAGATATTAAAATTAAAAAATCAAATTAAAGGAAATTTATCATTATTTCTTATTCTAGGTTCTACCAGTGTATGTATATTTACTTCTTTTACTTATAACGCTTTAAATTACACGCAAGTAATTAATGCATCACTTTTTAATACCGCAATACCTGTAACAATAATTTTAGTTTGTTTTTTATTAAAAATTGAAAAAACAAATATTTTTCAAATATCTGGATTAGTCATTTCAGTTTTAGGAATTTTAGCTATTATTACTAAACTTAATCTAAATATTTTACTTACCTTAAATTTTAACAAAGGCGATTTATTTATGGTCGGAGCAATTATTGCTTGGGGAATATATTCTGCATATTTGAGAAAAAGAACCTTTGAAGTATCTTTACTTGCTCTTGTCCATATAATTTGCACATTTGGATTAATTTTTCTTTTGCCTCTATTTATTTTAGATATGACACAAGGCAAAATTATTGAGATGAGTAGTAATTTTTTTTATATTTTAGCTTATGTTGCAATATTTCCAAGTATTGGCTCTTACTATTGTTGGGCTGGCGCTGTTTCAATCATTGGGGCAAATCGAGCTGGAATATTTTTATCTTTAATTCCATTATTTAGTACTTTGATGGCGATATTCTTTTATAATGAGCAGTTTCAATTTTTTCACTTGATTGGGGCAATTTTAATTATATTAGGTTTATTTTTATCAAATAAAGAAATTAAAAATGCTTAAAGTTGCAATATTAGACGACTATCAAAATGTTTCTCAACAATTTGTTGATCTTGAAAAACTTGCAGGAAAATATGAAATTAAAATTTTTAGCGAGCCATTTGAGGATGAGGCTGATGTCATAGATAAATTGTCTGATTTTGAGGCATTATTAGTCATGAGAGAACGAACGCCAATTACAAAAAATATTATAGAAAATTTGTCTAAGCTAAAATTTATAATCACCAGTGGGTTGAGAAATAAATCAATTGATCTAGCTGCTGCAAAAAAAAGGAAGATTATAGTTAGTGGAACAGAAAGTAATTTAAACCCAACTCCAGAATTAACTTGGGCTTTAATTCTTGGTTTAGCTAGAAATATAAAAGAAGAAATAGATAATATGTATCAGGGTTATTGGCAAACCACCGTTGGTGTTGAACTCAAAGGAAAAATACTAGGATTAATTGGGCTCGGAAAAGTAGGTTCACAAGTTGCAAAAATAGGGAAAGCTTTTGGTATGGAGGTAATGGCCTGGAGTGAAAATCTTAATCTTGATAAATGTAAAGAACTTGATGTCTTACCTTGTTCAAAAGAAGATCTAATTAAAAATTCTGATTTCTTATCAATTCATGTTCAAGGCGGTGAAAGATATAAAAATTGTATTACTCTAAAAGAAATTGATAAAATGAAAAAAACTGCATTTTTGATTAATACTTCAAGAGGTCCAATAATTAATGAAGACGATTTAATCATCGCTTTATCCACAAATGTAATTGCAGGTGCTGGACTGGATGTTTATGAAAAAGAGCCTTTACCAGAAAATAACAAATTAAGATTTTTACCTAATGCTTTGCTCACCCCTCATTTAGGATATGTGACTGCTGAAAACTATAATGTTTATTATAGTCAAATGATTGAGTCACTTGAAGCTTGTGCCAGTGGTAAGCCAATCCGAGTAATTGAATAGTTATGGATTTATCAGTTGTCAATCACGAAGATTATTTTGCAAAAATTGGTGATGATCATAAGTTTCCAATTAATAAATTTGGAGAACTCGCAAAATATCTAATTGATAAAAAGATAGTTAAAAAATTTCATCAGCCGTATGCATGCTCTGATGAAACTTTGAAAAGAGCACATTCAGAAAAATATATCAAGGATGTTAAAAATAAAACACTAGATCAAAATACAATTAAGAAAATTGGATTTCCATTAGTGGATAGTGTTATTCAAAGATCATTAGTTGCAACTGGTGGAACAGTGTTAGCTACTAAACTTGCAATTAAAAATGGAGTTGCCTGTAATACTGCAGGCG